>NZ_BAABVU010000022.1:0-242080 GCF_040369555.1 Apilactobacillus pseudapinorum | reverse complement strand
AGATAAATAGTGTGGTGGCGATAGCTAGAAGGATACACCTGTTCCCATGCCGAACACAGAAGTTAAGCTTCTAAACGCCAAGAGTAGTTGAGGGATCGCCCTCTGCGAGGGTAGGAAGTCGCCGCGCTTTATTCCGAATTAGCTCAGTTGGTAGAGCACCTGACTGTTAATCAGGTTGTCGTCAGTTCGAGTCTGACATTCGGAGTTATAACTGGTCTTGGAGAGTTGTCCGAGTTGGCCGAAGGAGCATCATTGGAAATGATGTAAACGGGTGAATGCCTGTTTCAAGGGTTCGAATCCCTTACTCTCCGTACACCTTACAGTTATGACCCGTTGGTCAAGTGGTTTAAGACACTGCCCTTTCACGGCAGTAACATGGGTTCGAATCCCGTACGGGTCATTTATATTTGGAGGATTAGCTCAGTTGGGAGAGCATCTGCCTTACAAGCAGGAGGTCACAGGTTCGAGCCCTGTATCCTCCATTCCAAATATTTTTGGACTGGTTCGTTGGTCTAGTCGGTTTAGGACGCCTGCCTGTCACGCAGGAGGTCACGAGTTCGAGTCTCGTACGAACCGTTGTTGTCATTGGCAACAATAATTAAATAATTCTATAGCACAACATAAATGGTTTGGCTCGGTAGCTCAGTTGGTAGAGCAACGGATTGAAGCTCCGTGTGTCGGCAGTTCGATTCTGTCCCGCGCCATTTATGGAGGGGTAGCGAAGTCTGGCTAAACGCGGCGGACTGTAAATCCGCTCCTTCGGGTTCGGTGGTTCGAATCCACTCCCCTCCACCATAGGGATATAGTTTAATGGTAGAACAACGGTCTCCAAAACCGTTGGTGTGGGTTCAACTCCTACTATCCCTGTTTATGATGCTATGGCGGTAGTGGTGAAGTGGTTAACACATCGGATTGTGGTTCCGACACGCGTGGGTTCGATTCCCACCTACCGCCCTTTTTAATTGAGAAAATTATTTCTCAGTTGAATACGACTTAAATGGCGGTATAGCCAAGTGGTAAGGCAGAGGTCTGCAAAACCTTTATCATCGGTTCAAATCCGATTACCGCCTTTGGCTTTTTTATTTAAATATGCCGGAGTGGCGGAATTGGCAGACGCGCTGGACTCAAAATCCAGTGATCGCAAGATCGTGTGGGTTCGAACCCCACCTCCGGTACTATGATTAGAGACTACTTTTGGTAGTCTTTTTTGTATTCCTTATTACTTTAAAAATATTTTAAATTATGATATTATTTTAAGAGTTATAAGCGTATTCCCGATAGGATTCACCTTGATAGTGAAGATGCCTTGTAACCAAATGAATAGGGGGAATAAATAAAATGCAAGAAAGACATTTATTTACATCAGAATCTGTTTCAGAAGGACATCCTGATAAAATTGCTGATCAAATTAGTGATGCTATCTTAGATGAAATGTTAAAACAAGATCCTGATTCTAGAGTTGCTTGTGAATGTTCAGTAACTACTGGATTAGTATTAGTTTTTGGTGAAATTACTACCAAGGCTTACGTTAACATTCAAAAAATCGTTAGAGATACCATCAAAGAAATTGGTTATGACAATGACCAATATGGATTTGATGGAAATACATGTGCAGTCTTAGTCGCTATTGACGAACAATCACCAGATATCGCTCAAGGGGTTGACGATTCTCTTGAAACTCGTGATAGCAGTGAAGATGCACTTGATCAAATTGGTGCTGGTGACCAAGGTTTAATGTTTGGTTATGCTGTTGATGAAACACCTGAACTAATGCCACTACCAATCTCATTAAGTCATAAATTGATGAGAAAAATTGCAGAATTAAGAAAAAATGGAACAATTTCATATTTAAGACCTGATGCTAAGGCTGAAGTTACGGTTGAATATGATGACAATAACAAACCAGTATCTGTTGAAACTGTTGTTTTAAGTACACAACATGACCCAGATGTTTCATTAGATAAAATTCGCGAAGACGTTATTAATAAGGTTATCAAGGAAGTTATTCCTAGTGAATTATTAAATGACGACACTAAATTTTTCATTAATCCTACTGGTAGATTCGTAATCGGTGGACCACAAGGTGATGCCGGTTTAACAGGTAGAAAGATTATTGTTGATACTTATGGTGGTGCTGCTCACCATGGTGGTGGAGCTTTCTCTGGAAAAGACGCTACCAAAGTGGATAGATCAGCAAGTTATGCTGCTAGATATATCGCTAAGAACATAGTTGCTGCTGAACTAGCAACTAGAATTGAAGTTCAAGTAGCTTATGCAATTGGTGTTGCAAAACCAGTTTCAATTTCTGTTAACACTTTCGGTACAGCAACTGTATCAGAAAATGACTTAATCAAAGCTATTCGTGAAATATTTGATTTAAGACCAGCTGGTATTATTAAAATGTTAGATTTGAAGAGACCTATCTACAAAAATACTGCTGCTTATGGTCATTTTGGAAGAACAGATGTTGATTTACCTTGGGAACACACTGACAAGGTATCAGAACTACAAAATTTCTTTAAATAGTATATTTAATGTTAAAAACGATTTATTTGTAGATTGATATAAATAAATCGTTTTTATTTTGGAGGTAACGAGTATTAAAAAACAATCAAATAATGTGTTAATCATCTCAATTGCTTTATTCATGGCTACATTTATGAGTGCAATTGAAGGGACGATTGTCTCAACTGCTATGCCAACCATTGTGGGGGACTTGCATGGAGTCTCAATTATGAATTGGGTCTTCTCAATTTATTTATTAACGACTGCAATTTCAACACCTATTTACGGTAAACTTTCGGATCAATTTGGACGAAAGAAAGTATTTATCTTTGGAATATCTATCTTTTTAATCGGTTCCATTTTATCTGGTTTAGCAAATAGTATGAATGTATTAATTCTTTGGAGAGCAATTCAAGGAATTGGAGCAGGGGTTATAATGCCACTTTCTTATACTATTATTGCTGATATTTATTCTGACGAAAATCGTGGTAAAATCTTAGGACTTAATGGTGCGGTATGGGGGATTGCTTCAATTATCGCTCCTTTATTTGGTGGTTACATCGTTGATAATTTAAGTTGGCATTGGATTTTCTTCATTAATGTACCATTGGGAATATCAGTCTTAATAGTATTCATTATTTCTTTTAAAGAAACCAAAGCGTTAGTTAAAAATTCTGTCGATTATTTAGGAATGATATATCTATCATTGTTGCTACTATTTTTAATGTATATTATTCAATTAATCAGTAACCTATCTAATAATTGGCAGCCAATTTCATATTGTACATTTATTTCAATATTATTATTAATTCTGTTCGTTAGAAGAGAACATTGCGCTGATAATCCAATTATTCCAATGAAATTAATGCACAATAGAACATTTGTAGTGCAAAATATTATTGCGTTTTTAATTAGTGGTTTCTTAATGGGACTAGAAGTATATCTACCTGTTTGGACACAAGGTATTTTTGGATATCCAGCCACTGCATCTGGTTTTGCAATCACACCAACCTCAATTTTATGGATTTTAGGGGCTTTCGTTTCAGGATGGCTTCTATCGCGCATGAAACCATTTTATGCAACTATGATAGGATTATTCTTTATTTTAGCTGCAGCTATTTGGGTAGTGCTACTACCATTTAATGTTTCATTTGGTTGGTTCTTTGCGATTGCTGCAGTTTGTGGAATTGGATTTGGAATTACCATTACAAATGGAACTGTTATTTCTCAAAATAGTGTTGATAAAGGCGATATCGGAGTTGCAACATCATTTAATACCTTATGTCGTATTTTTGGGCAAACTTTGATTGTTGCAGTTCTAGGGATTGTAATGAACCGACAACTTAAAATTGGTATTTTACACACTGATGATTCAAATATGGGAATGATTAATAAGCTAGTTAATTTTAAAACATCCCATGAAATTCCGGCCAAATTACTAGAACCATTGAGAACTGTTTTATACAATTCATTGCACAAAGTATTTTGGGTTTGTTTAATAATCATTATTATTGCTGTTTTAGTAAATCTATACGATCGATTATCTGAAAAATAAAAAAATGACAACCTTAATGGTTGTCATTTTTTTGTATCGCAATAAGAATAGGCGGGCAATTAATTTGGTTTATAAACTCGTATTTTAGAACTGAATATTGCTTTTGATCTAATGATTGAACAAAAGATAAGACTTTTTCTTTTTCAATTTCACCGCCTGGGTGACCATAGTATAAGATGATAATTACGATTCCACCGACATTTAGTAATGATAAGCTTGATTGAATTGCTTTGAGAGTTGTTTCTGGCAGTGTGATAACTTCTTTATTACCACCAGGTAAGTAGCCTAAATTAAATATAGCGGCTTGAATATGATCTTCTACATAATTGCTGATATTTTCATGTCCGTCATTTATTAATGTCACTTGATTACTTAGACTGTTTTTATTGATTCTTTCTTGAGTTTTTTGAATTGCTTCTGCTTGAATATCGAATCCAAAGACCTTACCTTGATTACCAACTAGTCTAGCTAAAAATTCGGTATCATTTCCTTTGCCAATGGTTCCGTCTACCACAATATCATTTTCATTTACTACACTTGATAAAAGGGTATGACTATAAGTAACTGATGGTTCTAACTTCATAATAAACTTCCTTTTTATATATTCATTATTGTTATTCTAACACAAATGATAAATGTCCTTGCTTTTAATCTAATTCACTGGTATATTTAAATTAATTTAATAGTCGAAGATAAATTGTTGATACGAAGTATTAGATTAATTATATTTTTCAGAAACTAAATGGTCGTTGCGAATTTAGATTATGATTAATCGAACTAGTCGTTGAAATCTTAATTGAAATGGATAGTAGGTTAAGACGTATTCCGCGTTAAGGACTTAAGTTGCATCTATTTAAAATAGATGAAAATTAGGTGGTACCGCGGTATATTCGTCCTATAAGCATATTAAGCTTATAGGATTTTTTTATTCGACAAAAATAAATGGAGGCATTATTATGGCATACAATCACAGTAAGATTGAAACAAAATGGCAAAAGTATTGGGAAGAAAATAAAACTTTTAAGACTACAAATGATAAAAATAAAGATAACTATTATGCACTAGATATGTTCCCATATCCATCAGGTCAAGGACTTCACGTTGGTCATCCTGAAGGATATACTGCAACAGATATCATGTCTAGATTTAAGAGAATGCAAGGTAAAAACGTCTTGCATCCAATTGGTTTTGATGCCTTTGGTTTGCCTGCTGAACAATATGCTTTAAAGACAGGTAATCATCCTGGTTCATTTACACAAAAAAACATCGCTCACTTCAGAGAACAAATCAAGTCACTTGGTTTTTCATATGATTGGGATAGAGAAGTAGATACTACTGATCCTGAATACTACAAGTGGACACAATGGATTTTCGAACAACTTTACAAAAAAGGCTTAGCTTACGAAGATGAAATTGAAGTAAACTGGGCTCCTGATTTCATGGGTGGAACCGTTGTTGCGAACGAAGAAGTTATTGATGGTAAAACAGAACGTGGTGGATACCCAGTATACCGTGTACCAATGAAACAATGGGTTTTAAAAATCACTGCTTATGCTGACAGACTTATTGATGATTTAGAAGAATTAGACTGGCCTGAAAGTATCAAGGAAATGCAAAGAAATTGGATTGGCCGTTCTAAGGGTGCTAGTGTATTCTTTGATGTTGATGGTCATGACGAAAAAATCGAAGTATTTACTACAAGACCTGATACTTTATTTGGTGCCTCATACATTGTTTTAGCGCCAGATCATGACCTAGTTGATAAGATTATGACTGATGATAAAAAAGATGCTATTGAAGCATACAGAAAAGAAGTTTCTACTAAGTCTGACCTTGAAAGAACTGATTTGAATAAAGACAAATCTGGTGTATTTACAGGCGCTTACGGAATCAATCCAATTAATGGAAAACAAGTTCCAATTTGGATTGGTGACTACGTTCTTTCTTCATACGGTACAGGTGCAATTATGGCTGTGCCAGCTCATGATGACCGTGATTACGAATTTGCTAAGAAATTTGATTTACCAATTAATCCAGTTATTGAAGGTGGAAACATTGAAGAAGAAGCCTTTACTGGTGATGGTGTTCATATCAACTCAGATTTCCTAGATGGAATGAACAAAAAAGAAGCGATTGATGCAGTCATTAACTGGCTAGAAGAACATCATGCAGGGAATGCCAAAACTAACTACCGTTTACGTGATTGGATTTTCTCACGTCAAAGATATTGGGGTGAACCAATTCCAGTAATTCATTGGGAAGATGGGGAAACTACTTTAGTTCCTGAAGATGAATTACCATTAGTATTACCAGATACTGATAACATTGAACCATCTGGTACTGGTGAATCACCATTGGCTAACATCGATGACTGGGTTAATGTTGTTGATGAAAACGGTCGTAAAGGTAAACGTGAAACTAACACAATGCCTCAATGGGCTGGTAGTTCATGGTACTACTTGAGATATATCGATGCTCACAACGATAAAGAATTAGCAGATCCAGAATTACTAAAAGAATGGTTACCTGTTGATTTATACATTGGTGGTGCAGAACATGCCGTTCTTCATTTACTATATGCAAGATTCTGGCACAAAGTGCTTTACGATTTAGGCGTAGTTCCAACTAAGGAACCTTTCCATAAGTTAGTTAACCAAGGGATGATTCTTGGAACTAACCATGAAAAGATGTCTAAGTCTAAGGGAAACGTTGTTAACCCAGATGATATCGTGGACGAATTTGGTGCAGATACATTAAGACTATATGAAATGTTCATGGGTCCATTAACTGAATCAAAACCTTGGAGTACTGAAGGATTAAATGGTTCAAACAAGTGGGTTAACCGTGTTTGGAGATTATTAATTGATGACGATGACAACTTACGTGATCGTATTACTACAGTTAATGACCATAAATTGGATAAAGTTTATAACCAAACAGTTAAAAAGGTTACTGATGACTTTGAAAACTTAAGATTTAACGTTGCTATTTCAAGTATGATGGTATTTGTTAATGAATGTTATAAACAAGACAGCTTATACCTAGAATACATGGAAGGCTTCGTTAAATTACTTTCACCAATTGTTCCACATATGGCTGAAGAACTATGGAACAAGTTTGGTCATGATGAAACAATCACTTATGCTCAATGGCCTGAATTTGATGAATCAAAATTAGTTGATGATGAAGTTCAAGTTGTTGTTCAAGTTAACGGTAAAGTGAGATCACACATTAAAGTTGCTGCTGATGCTTCTAAGGAAGCTACACAAGAAGTTGCAATGAATGATGAAAAGATTAAAGAATCAATTGAAGGAAAAACAGTCCGTAAGGTAATTGTTGTTCCTGGAAAAATTGTAAATATCGTTGCTAACTAATAAAAAAAGAGAGATAATCTATGATTATCTCTCTTTTTTTGTGGAATTAAGTACTATGAGAGTTGCTTACTATTAAAATATTGATTAAAATGGACAAGTTAGAGAAATTTGAAAGTGGGAATTGCGATATGCAAAATCAGGAAAATAATTTGAATGAAGATATAGCACAAGATAAAATGCTTAAAGGTTCAGCATGGATGACTGCTGGAAGTGTTTTTTCAAGAATTTTAGGTGCTTTATACATAATCCCTTGGAACATGATTCTAGGGGGGCTTTATTTACAAGCTAATGCATTATACGTTCAAGGATATAATGTTTATAGTTTAATATTAATTATTTCAATTGCGGGAATTCCATCAGCAATTGCTAAGCAAGTGGCACATTATAACGCACTAAACGAATATGGGGTCAGCGTTAGGCTTTATAAACGTGGTGTTTTACTATCTGTAATTATGGGGATAGTTTGTGCCTTGTTCTTATACTTTTTTAGTCCATTAATAGATAATGGTAATCCTGATTTAATCCCCGTTATGCGTTCATTATCTTGGGCTGTTCTAATCATTCCAACAATGAGTTTAACTCGTGGATATTTCCAAGGATTTCAAGATATGGCACCATCTGCATTATCACAATTTGTAGAACAACTATTTAGAGTTATATACATGTTAATAGCAGTATTCTTTATTATTAAGGTGCTAAGAGGTAGTTGGGTAACAGCCGTATCACAATCTACATTTGCGGCTTTTATTGGAGCTTTAGCCGGATTATTGATTTTAGCTTGGTACTACTTCAGACGACGTAAATATTATCGTAGTTTAGTTCGTAATAGTAATAATCAGCTTCATGTCAATGCAAATAAATTATATTTAGAAATCATTCAACAAGCTGTTCCATTTGTTATTTTAGGAGCAGGAATTTCAATTTTTCAATTAATCGATCAATACACATTCTTTAACATTATGCATGTTGCCACTAGCGCATCTAACAAAGTATTGGATCAATTGTATGCAATTTTCGCAGGTAACGCTAATAAGCTAATTATGATTACAATTTCATTAGCATCTTCAGTCGCAATAACTGTTGTGCCATTGTTATCTGAATCGTATACACGAGGCAATAAAAAAGAAATTAGTCACCAAGTGTCTGCAGGTTTTGTTTTATTTTCATTTATTATGATTCCTGCAGCATTAGGAATGACTGCGATTGCAGGACCATTGAATAGATTATTTTATACCAATGTTAATGGAGCACTATCAGCAAACGTTTTAGCGTTTTCATCAATCGTTTCCATCTCATTTGGTTTATTTACTGTTTTAACTGCTATGATGCAAGGAATATCACAAAACAAGGTCGCTGTTAAATACTTTGTATATGGTGTTATTGCTAAGATAGTTAGCCAATTCCCAATGGTTTATTTCTTTAAGGAATTTGGTCCGTTATTATCATCAGCAATTGGATTCATGGTGGTTAATATGCTAATTATTAGTTCATTAGACCGTCAATTTAAGTTTAGAAATGATAAGATGTTATCTCAAATCAATTGGATTATTCTATTTTCTCTAGTAACATACTTTGTTGCCATTACAGCAGTATATGCTGGTAACTTATTGGTTAGTTTGGGAATGAACCAATATGGCAGAATTGGTAGTGGAATTGTGGTTGCATTTGCTTCATTACTTGGAGGCTTGGTATATGTATACCTTGCTTTGAAGAGCAGAATTGCAGACACTGTTTTAGGACATAAAGCAGAGACACTTAGAAGAAAGTTACACATTGGATAGGAGAAGATCATTTTGAAGCCCAAAGACTTATTTATGCATCCCTTCACAGCTATCTTATTAGCTATTATTAGTGGAAGCATTGATGCATATTCATTTGTTGAACATGGTGGGGTATTCGCAGGATTACAAACCGGAAATACCATCTTGTTAGGAATCAGCATCAGTCACTTTAACATTGCAGCGATTGTTAAGTATCTATTTTCAATCTTGCTTTTTGTATTAGGGATAGTCTTAATTAAATTGATGCAAAGAAATTTGAAAGACGATTGGTTAAGAAAAACCATTATAATTGAATATGAAGTGGCTATCATTTTAGTGACAGGATTATTCGTAAACGAATTACCGGATGTATTGGTGGTTGGTTTGCTATCATTGGTAGCAGCTGCCCAATTACAAGAGTTTAAACTCCTAAAAGGAAATGCATTTAATCCTTTGATGATGACAGGTAATCTAGGAAAAATTGCCAATAATGTTTATTTAACAATTGTTGATGGAAACGAAAAAGCAAAATCATTACTAATCGACACGATTATGATTTACGTTAGCTTTGTTTTAGGAGCAATTTTTATGGGAATATTAACAAACATTTTCCATGAATACGCCGTTCTATTTATTTTAGTTCCGCTATTGATGGTTTTAATATTTGGCTATGTATTCAAAAATAATGAAATAGATTAATAAAAAAACACTTTCGATGGAATATCATTGAAAGTGTTTTTTAGTGGCTAATTTTCGAATTTTTTCATAAATTGAGGGATATGATCGCTAATTTGAGTAGGTAAAACCACGTATTGATTTTTAGCTAATTTGTCAGCGATAAAACTATGAGCGTAGACAGCTGAAATTACAGCATCTTCAGTGTTAGCAAATTGAGCTGTGAACCCAGCAATCATTCCGGCGAGGGTATCACCCATTCCACCAGTAGCTTGGGCAGGAGTCCCACCTGGATTAACCCAAATATGATTGTTAGAATATACCTTAGTATGATGTGATTTTAATACTACAGTTGAATGGAGTTCATTCACTTTGTCTTGATTGTTTTTATCATTTTGATCTGGTATTGCTATATCGGATAATCGTTGCCATTCCATTTGATGGGGAGTGAAGATGATTTTAGCATCTGGTAATGGTAATTGATGATTGGCAATAATTGTTATAGCGGAGCCATCAATAATTAAAATTTGTTGATTATTAATTTGTTGGAAGACTTGTTTTACAAGTGAAAGACTATAATCATCGGTACCCAGGCCAGGACCAATTAAAATGACATCAAAACCACTAATCATGGATTGAAGTTGATTGGCATCGTGATAGTCAACAAACATTGCTTCAGGGATAATGTTATGAAGGCTATCTAAATTAAGAGTATCAGTAAAAGTAGTGGTTAAACCAGCACCAGAATATATACAGGCTTTACTGGCCATAATCGCTGCGCCACCGAAGTTTTGATTGCCACCGATGATACATACTTTCCCAAAAGTTCCTTTATGACTATTGTTGGGACGTTTACGAATTGTTCGTTTTACAATATTAATTGATGGATTAAACAATTTAGATTCCTCCTTACGTAACAAATTCAGTATATCACTAAAAAAAGTAAACATCATTGATGTCTTTTCGGTATAGTATGCTAAAATAAATTAAAAGATAAGGGAGGATTTTCAAATGACTAACTGGGATCAATTAGCAAAAGATTACAAAGAAGATTATTTAAAAGATCTAAAGGAATTAATCGCAATCGATAGTGAACGTAATGATGCGGAAGCTACTGATGAATTTCCTTTAGGACCAGGTCCAGCAAAGGGATTACTAAAGTACTTAGAAATTGGTGAACGTGACGGTTTTAAAGTCAAGAACTTAGATAATTTAGTTGGATACATAGAATATGGGACTGGTGATAAGACATTTGCAATTTTAGTACATGCTGATGTTATGCCAGCCGGTGAAGGTTGGAATACAGATCCATTTGAAATGACAATCAAAGATGGTAAGGTATATGGTCGTGGTACATCAGATGATAAAGGACCCGGTCTAGCTGCTTACTATGGTTTAAAGATGATGAAGGATCAAGGAATTGAACCAAATTGCAAGATTCGTTTTATTATCGGTACCGATGAAGAAAGTAATTGGACAGGGATGAAACATTACTTCGAATTAGAACCAGAACCTGACTTTGGTTTCTCTCCTGACGGACAATTCCCTGTTATTAATGGAGAAAAGGGTAACACTACTTTTGAAACTACCTTTGGAAATCAACAAGACGAAAGTGCTGATTACTTCTTAGAAGATTTCAATGCTGGTCTTAGAGAAAACATGGTTCCAAGAGATGCCTTCGCTGAAATCAAGACATCATTTAAGGATCAAATGGCTGAAGAATTCTCTACTTTCATGCAAGACAGAAAGTTAGATGGTGGTTCAGAAATTACAGAAGAAGGAATCAGATTACATCTAATTGGTAAATCTGCTCACGGAATGGAACCACGTAACGGTGTTAATGGTGGTACCTTCATGGCTAACTTCTTAAGAGGATATGATTTCTCTGGAGACGCTAAAAACTTTATCAAATTCGTTGCTGAATTCTTGCATGGTGATTCTAGAGCTAACCGTATTGGCGCAAGTCATACCGATGAAATTATGGGCGATTTAACTATGAACGTTGGTATTTTGAAGTTCAACCCAACTGATGGTGGATTCGTTAACACTAACTTCAGATATCCAAAGGGTATCACTGTAAAAGAAATTGGTGACCACTTAACAGAAGCTGCTAGAGTGATGGATGGAACTGTTGAAAATACAGATGACATGGAAGCTCATTATGTTGATCCAAGCCAACCAATCGTTAATAAGTTATTAAATGTTTATAGAGAACGTACAGGTAAGACTGACGCTCAACCAGGTGTTGTTGGTGGAGGAACTTACGGACGTTTAATGAAATATGGAGTTGCTTTCGGTGCAGATTTCCCATGGACTGAAAACACAATGCATCAAGCTAATGAATACCAAGTAATTGATGATTTATTACTAGCTATGGCTATTTACGGTCAATCAATTAATGAATTAGCAACTTTAGAATAAAAAATAAAAGACCAATCACAACCGTGATTGGTCTTTTTGTTATCTAATTTTTTTAAGTTCTTCGTCAATTTGTGCAAGCACAATATCAACATTTTTGTCATCAGATAAATCGTATTTTTGTAAGTCCAGTTTCATTTTAGGACTTTTATCATATTCTTCATACCATTTCTTGTAAGCTTCCCACATGTGGAAATAGTATTCTTTTAGTTTTGGATCATTATCGAATTGTTCATAATCTCTTCCACGTTTTTTAATACGGTGAAGGATAGTTTCGAAGTCAGTTTCAGCATATACCATCAAATCAGGAGCTTTTTTTGGTAACTCGTCTAATTCATCCATCATTTTATCTAGAAGTTCTAGATAAATTTTAAGTTCCATGTCTGAAATATTACCTTCAGCGTTATTTTGCTTTGTGAACAACGCATCTTCATAAATAGAACGGTCTAAAATGTTGTTATCGTCTGATAACGCTTGTTTGATCATTGAAAAACGTTTATTTAAAAAATAGATTTGAAGCAAGAATCCATATTGTTCTGGATTATTATAATATAAAGGTAGAACAGGATTTTCTCCAACTGGTTCGTAAAAAGCGGTTGTGCCTAAATGTTCAGCAATCTTACCAGTTAAAGTAGTTTTTCCTACTCCAATCATTCCAGCTGTAATTATCACCATATTAACTCCTCATTTAGTAATTAGTAATAACTATTTTATCATATTTTAAGTATCAACTTAATATCAAAAAAATAAAACCTGCGTGAGAATATCACACAGGTTTTTAATTATTTATTATTTTGTTGGTCTTTTAATAGGTCACGGATTTCTCCTAATAATGCATCAGTCTTAGTGTCCTTAGGAGTGGTATCACGTTTTGCTAATCGGTTATATGTTCTCACGATAAGGAAGACAACGAATGCGATAATTAAGAAGTTAATTAAGTCATTGATGAAACTTCCAACTAAGAACTTAGCATTACCAACAGTAATTACAAAACTTGATAAACCAATTTGACCAGTGAAGATACCAAGGATAGGGTTAATAAAATCAGCAGTAAATGATTTTACGATAGCTGTGAAGGCAGAACCAATGATTACACCAACAGCTAGGTCCATAACATTTCCCTTAGCAATAAAGGCTTTAAATTCTTTTAACAAATGATAAACCTCCCTTCAATTTATATCTATCACTAATCTTAACATAAAATTTCTAAAGAATTGTTTAAATTCATATACTTAAGACTTTTTTAGGAATATCATTATTTCATAGGCGGTGAGAATATTGAATTTAAAAAAGATGATTTTTAGTTTCACATTAGTGCTTTGCTTCGCGGGGATGCTATATGTGCAGGAAGCAAATCATGTTACAGCATTCGGTAAAACAAATAAAAGTAGCCAATCTAGTTTTACAATCGTTTTGAAAGATCAAAATAACAATGAATTGGTCAACTATGTGAGTCAACCAAGAACTAACTTTTTATCAACGAAAGAATTCTCCCGTAAATATGGACAATCAACTACAACCATAAATAAAATAAAAAAATACTTGGCTAGTCATCATTTAAAAGCAAAAGTATATCCTGGTAATTTAGTTATCAAAGTTACAGGAGCAAAAAATAATATTGAAAAAGCTTTTCATTTCAATCTGATTAAGGAAAAAATTAATAAAACCTATGTTACTAAGCCCAATAAAACACCGAAAATGGCTAATAGTTTAGACCAAAAAATTAGTGGGATAATTGGATTAAGTAATTATGATCACTTATCAAGCAGTAGCCAATCAAGTAGCTTTGGCGTAAAAAGAGGTCCATCTGATTTTATAAAACGTTATCATTTGCAAGACACGATTAATAATAAGTCCCATAAAGTCGCTAACATTGGCATTATTTCTTTTGGTGGATTTAGTAAGAATGATATCAAAGCATTTTGGCAAAAGATGGGAATCAAGAATTCATTAAATCGGATTCATGTTTATACAGATTCAAATAAAGATAATCAAAAATTAAGTGATGAAACCACGATGGACATTCAACAAGCTAGTTCAATTGCTAATAATGCCAATATTAATGTCTATTTAGCTCAACCCACAATATCGGGAATGATTAATAGTTTTGCTAATGCAATTGGTAGTAATAAGTCCGATAGTATTTCATTAAGTTGGGGGATAAGTGAAGCAGAAATTGAACAAATGATTGATAATAAGATTCTGCCGGATAATTATAATGACATTATCAACGAAATTTTACTTCAAGGAGCTTCACAAGGCATAAGTATCTTTAATTCAACTGGTGATAATGGTGCATATGATGGGATTCAAAGTGGGATTACCAAACTTACCGTTGAAACACCAGCTTCATCCCTATACATTACAGCAGTGGGAGCCACCACAGTTCCCACTAAATACAATGTGAATGGACATGTGGTTAACGTTAGTAATGAACGTGTCTGGTCTAACGATTTTCTTTATCCATACTTTAATTCCATCGAATTATATAACGCTAACCAATCAACTTTCTTGGACAGTTATTTTGTAGGTAGCGGGGGTGGATTCAGCAAATTTAATGCGACACCTGATTATCAACAAAATGTATCAGGAGTTAACTCATATCGTGCAATTCAGCACTGGGACATGTCAAAAGGCGTGGCAAACCAATTAGCGACTCCAAAAGTATTAACGGGAACAAGTAGTGGAAGAAACTTGCCTGATATAGTTGCTAATGGCGATCCGCAAACGGGTTACTCAGTTTACTATAATGGGAAGTGGTTAATAGATGGTGGAACCAGTATCGTTGCACCGCAGATAGCAGCGGTTAATGCAATCTATGTAAGTAAGTTGAATCGTCGATTAGGATTGTGGAATCCAAGAATATATTCATTAGCTCAATCTAACAATTCGCCATTTAATCCACTGTATGGTGACAATGAAACGAACATTTATTATGCTCCTCAAGATAATAAGATCTACAATCAAGCAACTGGATTGGGAACTGTTAACTTTGACAAATTATTTAATTTAATAAAATAAAAAAGGACTTCATTTGAAGTCCTTTTTTTAATCGACTGGTTCGCCGATTCTTTCAAGCATTTGTTTAGCAATTAGTGCATGTTTTGAGTATTTCTTTAGTTGATAAGTCATGATTTTAGTAGCGGTTAATTTTTCAAAAGCAGCACTATAATCGATTGCGACTGTATCTGCAGGAATCTTGATTGGTTTTAACATACGTTTTTTGAACGCTTGTCTTGATTCTTCATAAGCGGTGTGTAGTTTTTCAACTGTTTCTTCAAAGTTGTGAGAAATTAAAGACTTGGCAAATCTGAAGTCCTTGCCTTTATATTTATTACAGATAAACATTACTAAACATAGCATTTGTTCTTTCTTTGGTTCTGTCATAATTTCATCTTCTTTCTGTATAGGTTACCATTAATTTTATTATAGTATTAAATTGATTTAATATACTATCAATCAAGATAATTTTATAAATTCTTAACTATTAAACAAGATAAATGCATTTGATACTAATAACTACTATAATGAATACCATCAGTGAATATAGGAGGATTGAAATGTCAAAACAAGATTTTATCGAGGTTCACGACGCTTTTCAAAACAACTTAAAGCACTTAGATATTAGTATCAAAAAACATGCTATTACTGTCTTTACCGGTTTATCTGGAGCAGGGAAATCATCATTAGTATTTGATACAATTGCTGCCAACTCAAGAAGAGAGTTGAACGAAACTTTTCCTAGTTTTACGCAACAATATCTTCCTAAATATGGAGCTCCTCATGTTGGTAGAATAGATAATTTACCAGTTGCAATAGTCATTCAACAAAAGAAAGTGGGTAAAAATCCAAGATCTACATTAGCTACATATACAGGAATTTATTCACTTCTTAGATTACTATTCTCAAGAATTGGAAAACCTTTTGTAGGTTACTCAGATACGTTTTCATTTAACTTACCACAAGGGATGTGTGATCAATGCCAAGGTTTAGGATACGTTGACCACATTAATCCTGATAAAGTAATTGATTACGATAAGTCACTTAACGAAGGTGCAATCACTTTCGTTAGTTTTGGTCCAGGAACATGGCGTTGGAAGAGATACGCTTATACTGGATTGTTTGATAATGATAAAAAGATAAAAGATTATAGTGATGAAGAATTGCATGATTTATTATATGCACCACAACATCATTTAACTGATGCTCCAAAAGAATGGAAGAAATCCATTTTATATGAAGGAGTTATTCCTAGAATTAAAAGATCTATTATTGAAAGTAAAGAAGGAGAACATCACAAAGAAGCTATTAGTGAAATTGTTACTAGAACTGATTGTGATAAATGTCATGGAACTAAGTTAAGACCAGAAGTTTTAACATGTCTAATTAACGATAACAACATAGCAGATGTTCTTAAAATGGATTTAAACCATGTGATTGAATTTTTAGATAATATTGATGAATCACTTGTGGTGGATTTAATTAGAGAATTAAGAACCAAGATTCAATCTTTAGTTGAATTAGGATTAGGATATTTAACCCTTGATAGAAGTACTGATACTTTATCTGGTGGTGAAACACAAAGAATTAAGATTGCCAAATACATGAATAGTTCCTTATCTGACATGGTTTATATTCTAGATGAGCCCAGTGTAGGACTACATCCCGCAGATATAAAACTAATCAAGCATGCCCTTAAGAAATTAAAAGAAAAAGGCAATACTGTCTTGGTGGTTGAACATAGCCCTGAGTTAATTCCAATTGCTGATAATGTTGTCGAAATTGGACCTAAACCGGGTAAAGATGGGGGAAATATAACTTTTGAAGGAACTTATCAAGAGCTATTAAATAGTGACGCAATTACTGGGAAATTATTGAAAGAGCCATTAAGTTTTAAACCGAAAAAGAAATTCTCTGATTATCTAAAATTAGAAAATGTAAATATTCATAATTTAAAAAATGCGAATGTTGATATTCCATTAAAGGCACAAACAGTTATTTCGGGAGTGGCTGGTTCTGGAAAGAGTTCATTAATTCAAGCTGTAAAAGATCAGTTAACAGATGATTTTATTGATTTAAGTCAAGATGCAGTTGGGGTTAATATTCGTTCTACACCAGCAACTTATTTAGATATATTAGATCAAATTAGAAAGATCTTCGGTGATAAAAATAATGTCTCCAGACAACTATTTAGCTATAACGGAAAAGGTAAATGTCCGCTATGTAAGGGTCGAGGGGTTCAAATTACTAATATGGCATTTATGGATCCAGTTATTCAAACTTGTGAAAAATGTCACGGAAAAAGATATAGTGATGAAGCACTTCAATACACTGTTAATGGATTAAACATCGCGGAAGTATTGAACTTATCTATCAATGAAGCAATTAACTTTTTTGATGACTATGCTGAAATCAGGGATAGATTATTAAATATGAAAAAAGTGGGTCTTGATTACTTATCACTTGGACAATCATTAGATACGTTGTCAGGTGGAGAAGTTCAAAGACTAAAATTGGCTTTACAATTAAACAAAACCGGTACGGTTTACTTGTTAGATGAACCTACTGCTGGGCTTCACATGAATGATGTATCTACAATGACTAATTTGTTTAAAGAATTAGTAGATAAAGGAAACACCTTAATTATCGTTGAACATAACTTAGCAGTGATTAGTCAAGCTGATTGGATGATTGATGTGGGTCCTAAAGCAGGTCGATACGGCGGTAAAATCCTTTATTCAGGGACACCTGAAGATGCTTTAAATGTAAAAGATTCAATTACAGGTTCAGCAATGGCTGAATATAATCAAGAAAGAAGATAGAGAAAAGAATGTTAAATACATTCTTTTTTATTTTTAGGAAGATTTTTCTGGACAGATAGTGTGATATGATTATACTTAATAATATTAGTTTGTGTACTAACTAATTTATTGTGATGACTAAAGTACCATTTTTATAGCCTAAATTAGTAATATTTTGGTACAATGAATTTAGTACAATAAAAAAATAAATCAATCATTTAATAATAAAAAAGCTAAAGGGGAATTTACTTATGTGTGGATTTTGTGGATATGTAAACCAAAAAGACGTGCCTAACGACACAATCAGCAAGATGGCTGATAGAATTAAGCATCGTGGTCCTGATGATGAAAAATACTTCCAAGACGATAAGGTCTCAATGGGATTCCGTCGTTTATCAATTATTGATTTAGCACACGGTGGTCAACCTCTATACAGTAAAGATAAGAAAAAAGTACTTACTTTTAATGGTGAAATTTACAACTATCAAGAAATTAGACAAGAATTAATTTCAGAAGGTTGGGAATTTGAAACTGATGTTGATTCAGAAGTTTTAATTAGAGGATACGAAGCATGGGGTCCTAAGTTACTAGATAAACTTCGTGGAATGTATGCATTTGTTATTTACGATAGTGCAAACAACGAAATCTTTGGTGCCCGTGATCATTTTGGTATCAAACCACTTTACTACTATGATGATGGTGAAGCATTTATGTACGGTTCAGAACTAAAAGCATTTATGTCAAACCCAGCATTCAAAAAAGAATTAAATCTTAGCTTATTACCAATTCATTTAAGTTTCGAATTTATTCCATCAGCTGAAACTTTATTTAAGAACGTATTTAAAGTGCTTCCAGGAACTTACTTTGTTCATCATATTGATGAAAAGAAGACAGAAACTCACAGATACTACAAGTTTAACTATGATCACATTGATAACAGTCAAACTGTAGAAGAAGATGCTGAAAAAATTGAAGCAATCGTTAAAGACTCAGTTAAAGCACATATGATTGCTGACGTTGAAGTTGGTAGTTTCTTATCAAGTGGTGTTGACTCAAGCTACGTTTTAAATGAAGCATCTAAGTTAAAACCAATTAAGTCATTCTCATTAGGTTTCGATGATCCTAAATTTAGTGAACTTTCATGGTCAACTGACTTTGCTAACCAAATTGGTCAAAAGAATACACCAATTAAGATTACAGGTGAAGATTACTTTAACTTCTTACCTACAATGATGTATTACATGGATGAACCATTATCAAATCCTTCAGCTATTCAATTATTCTACTTAGCACAAGGTACTAGTAAAGAAGTTAAAGTTGCTTTATCTGGTGAAGGTGCTGATGAATTCTTTGGTGGATACAACACATACTTGGAAGCTATTCCATTTGAAAGATACCAAAAGTTTGTTCCATCATTCATTAGACAAGCACTTGCTAAGATGGCAACTAAGATGCCTAGATTCCATGGTCGTCGTTTCTTAATTCGTGGTGCTCAACCATTGAGTGAAAGATACTACCGTGTTAACTATGTATTTAACTTTGATGACAGAAATAAACTATTGAAGGATCCATCATTAAACGTTGATTCTGGTGCATATTCTAAGTACATCTTTGATGAAGTAGCTGATAAAGATGAAATGACTCAAATGCAATACTTCGATATTAATACTTGGTTACCTTTCGATATCTTACAAAAGGCTGACCGTATGAGTATGGCTAACTCTCTTGAAGTTAGAACTCCACTTGTTGATAAAGAAGTGGCTGCATTTGCTTCAACAATGCCAATTAAGACTAGAATCAATAAAGAAGGAACTAAGATTTCATTACGTAAAGCAGCTGAAAGAGCTCTTCCAGATAAGGTTGCAATGAAAGAAAAACTTGGTTTCCCATCACCAATTGCTTCATGGATTAGACAACCAGAATTCCATGAAAGAATCGTAGAAGCCTTCACATCAGATGTTGCTGAAAAATTCTTCAATACTGACGAATTATTAAGAATTCTAAAGGAACATGATGAAGGTAAGTCAAGTATGCAAAAGATCATGACTCCATATCTATTTATTTTATGGTATGAAGTATACTTCCCAGAAGATACTAATGCTGATACTATTAACAAAGTACAACTACAAGCATAATTTTGAAATCTCGACGTTAGGAAGTTAAAACAATGAATCTTGGAATTGATGAAATTAAGACAATACTATCTGAACATGGACTATTGGAAAGTGTTACGTTAGCTAATAGTACTTCATTTAATGAGGTGACTTACGATTCCAGAAATGTTAAAGATAATACTTTATTCTTTTGCAAAGGTAACTTTAAGCCAGAGTATTTAGCGATGGCCAAAAAGGCCGGTGCAACCGGATATATAGCGGAACAAAGCTATAGTGAAGGTATTGGTTTAACGCAAATTATTGTAAATAACGTGCAGAAGGCAATGTCTCTAGTAGGCGCTGCCTTTTACTGCTATCCTCAGAATAATTTATTTACAATTGCATATACTGGGACTAAGGGAAAAACAACATCTTCATACTTTGCAAAAAGTATTTTAGATAAACATAACAACAATAAAACGGCTTTAATTTCAACAATTGATACAGTTGTTGGGAATGAACCATCACAACGATTTAAATCGCATTTAACAACTCCAGAATCACTAGATTTATTTAAATACATGAGAATGGCAGTTGATAATGGGATGGAAAGTGTTGTCATGGAGGTTTCTTCACAAGCATATAAAAAGCTTAGAGTATATGGGCTACACTTTGATGTGGGAATATTTTTAAATATTTCACCAGATCATATTGGGCCTAATGAACATCCCAACTTCGAAGATTACTTGCACTGCAAGGAACAATTAATGGTTAATTCTACTTACTGCATAATTGATGCAGATACTGATTATTTAAATGACGTTTACGAAGCAGCAAAAGCTACTACAGATCCAGATAAAATTTACCTATTTAGTCGTAAAGGTGCTAATGTTGATCAATATCAAATGGATTTTGTTTTTAACAGTATTTCTGACACTGTCGACAAAAATGAAATTCAATTAGATAGTCAAACTGATAAGGCTACCGGTCTAAATATGGATGGACAATATTATATTAATGTTGTTGGTGATTACAATGAAGCAAATGCAGTTTCAGCCATTATCGCAACGGCGATTGATGATGCTACTAGTCAAGATGCTAAAGCTGGACTAAGTGAAGTTGTGGTTCCGGGTAGAATGGAATCGTATGCAGCTGATGAACATGGGATGGTTTACGTTGACTATGCGCATAATTATGCAAGTATGCATGCACTTTTAAGTTTTCTAAAAAATAATAACAAAAACGGTAAGGTAATCGTTGTTGTTGGAAGTCCTGGAAATAAAGGTATTGATCGTCGAGAAGGTTTCGGAAAAGCGTTATCTGAAAATGCTGATATTGCATTTCTTACAACTGATGATCCAGCCTTTGAAGATCCTAAGGATATTATTAATGAAATTGATTCACATATTGATCATAAAAAAGTTAAAGTCGAAATTGAATTGGATCGTAAGGAAGCAATCAAAAAAGCTATTTACGCTGGAGATAAAAATGCTATGATAGTAGTTGCGGGTAAAGGACGAGATCCTTACCAAAAAATCAACGGAGTAGATACACCATACGAAACAGATCCCGTTGTAGTTCAAAATGTTTTGAAAGGGATAAAACATGAATAATTCAAAATTAGACTTTACGGTCATTTTATTAGGTAGTGATTTTAACGCCTACGGAATGGCTCGTTCATTATATGAAAAATATCAAACACCTGTAAAAGCATATGCTGAAAGAAGCTTAGCTCCAACCAGATTCACAAAGATTATCGATTTAACACTAATCGATGGATTTAGTGAAGATCCTGTTTGGATTAATTCTATGTTAGAACTAAAGAAAGAGTATGCAACGCATAGTGAACCAGTTATTTTAATTGGTTGTGGAGATGGATACGCTGAATTGATTTCTAAGCATAAGAACGAATTAGAAGATGTTTTTGTTTGTCCATATGTTGACTATACTTTAATCAAACAATTAAACAGTAAGGAAAACTTTTACAAACTATGTGAAAAATTTGACTTACCATATCCAAAAACCAAAATTATTAGCAAAGATGATTTTGAATCTAATGATACAATCGAACAACCATTTGGATATCCAGTGGCATTAAAGCCAACTAATAGTGTTGAATGGTTAGATGTTCATTTTGAAGGTAGAAAAAAGGCATTTATCATTGAAAGCGAAGATGAATTCAATGATATTGTAAAGAAAGTCTACACTAATGGATATACATCAGACTTAATTCTACAAGACTACATTCCAGGTGATGACAGTAACATGCGCACCTTGAATGCATATGTTGATAAAAATCATAAGGTTAAAATGATGTGTTTAGGGCATCCTTTATTGGAAGATCCAACACCTTCTAACATTGGTAACTATGTTGCAATCTTGCCAGAATATAATGAAAAACTATATTCAATGGTGCAAAGTTTCTTAGAAAATATCAACTATGTTGGTTATGCTAACTTTGATATGAAGTATGACACAAGAGACAATACCTTTAAGTTGTTTGAAATTAACTTAAGACAAGGAAGAAGTAGCTTCTTTGTTAGTTTAAACGGATATAACTTAGCTGATTGGGTTGTACAAGATTACGCATATAACAGCCTTGAAAATCAAGATGTAGTTTATGCAAATCAAGATAAAACAAAACGCTATCTATGGTTAGGCCTTGGTAAAGACGTATTTAAGAAGTATGCTAAATCTAACGCTGACAAAGAGTTTGCTTTGGAACTAATTAGAAAGGGTCAATACGGAACTACTTTCTGGTATGACAAAGATAAGAGTTTCAAACGTTGGCTACTAGATGTTTGGATTAAGCATAATTATGCTAAGAATTTCAAACGATACTTTAGCGAAAAATAAGGATGATAAGATGAGACATTTTTTCTCTATTATTGGTGGAATGGGAACGGAAGCAACTGAAAGTTATATTCATTTATTGAACGAAAGAACTCCCGCTTCTAATGACCAAGAATATTTAAATTATATTTTAGTTAATCATGCAACAGTTCCTGATAGAACTGATTACATTTTAGATAACAGTAAACCCAGTCCGTTAATTCCTTTAATGGAGGATATTAAACAACAGTCACAATTTAATCCTGATTTTTTTGTGATTCCTTGTAATACTGCGCATTTTTTCTTTGAAGAGTTGCAAAATGCAACTAACGTGCCAATCTTGCATATGCCAAAGGAAGCAGTGAAAGAAATAAAAATTAAATATCCTAATGCTAAAAGGATTGGATTAATCGCAACCAATGGAACCATTTTTGATGGTATTTATGATCATGAAGTACAAGAAGCCGGATATGAAATTGTGAAACCCACTAAACATATCCAGGAAGAAACGATGGAATTGATTTATAAATATGTAAAAGAAAAAAATGAAGTTAATGCTGATTTATATCATCACATTTTAGATGAGATGCAAAATGAATTAGACAGTGACGTTGTTATTCTTGGTTGTACTGAACTTTCTGTTGCAGAAGAAAGGGCATCTAATCATGATTTTAAAGTCATTGATGCCCAATCTGTATTAGTTGATCGTTCAATTGAAAAAGCATTAGAAAACAGAAAAAAAGCCATCGATTAATTTCGATGACTTTTTTATTTTATATTAATGTTAGTGATGCAGATTAATACTACAACATTTGTTACTAACATTAGGATATTAAAGCTATATAAGTTATTTCGTTGTTTATTACTATAGTTCAATTCAGTTAATCCACCGAGAATTATTGACAACCCATCAGTTATAAGACTTGATATTAAATGAGTATCAACAGTTCTAAATGTGATAACTATTTGAGTAACAATCACTACTATATATGACAAACGACTAGCAATTAGCCATTGAATTACACGTTTAGCTGAATATCTAGTTAAACCAATTGTGGTAACAACAATGTATATAAATAGCATTGCAATAGTTAAAGAAGCCCACATAATACCGCCTCCCAAAATCAATTTTATCACAAACACTTTATTAACATTACTAATACTTTCTTTTTTAATTTATTTTTAAAATGACGTCATAAACAGCCTTTTAAAGAGATTTTCATGAGAACAATTAATAATGAATGATAAATATAAAAAATATCTTGATATTAATAACACCATTTGATATTATCAATATCGCGTTATTTTTTATTAAGGAGGCAAAAGGATGGCTGAACCAAAAGAATTTGAAGTTGGCGACCACGTTTCTGCACCTAGATTTGGTTATTTAAAACATGACTTTGCTGGAACCGTAGAAAAGGTTTATGAAAACTCAGTAATGGTATTTATCGATGAACACCATGAAGAAGACGGCATTGTTGTTAATGAATATAATAAACGTGCGATTGTTAGCAAGAAAGCTGCTAAACCAGCTAAGAAAAAAACGGCTTAACATTTATTACCAAAACTTAAATCGTGTGATATAATATTGTTTGTATCTGCGGGTATAGTTTAGTGGTAAAATATGAGCTTCCCAAGCTTAAGTCGCGGGTCCGATTCCCGTTACCCGCTTACTAACAGATACAATTCAATGATAAAAGACTAGTAAAAATATTCCATTTGAAGCGACATTGGGGCGGTGTAAGCCAATGACTAGGGTATTTTGAATCGCACTTTTTAGAATTAACAAGAATTAAATACAAAAGCGGATATTTTATATCAAATAGAGTGGTACCGCGGGTTATTCCGTCTCTTACAATTAATTGGATTGTAAGGGATTTTTTTATATTTTGGAGGTTTTGGATAATGGATAATAAAAATTTAGTTGCTAGTGCGTTAAGCAATGCATTGGATAATGAACTTTCAGTAGAAGATATTCTACCTAAAATTGAAAGACCAAAGGATTCAAAGATGGGAGATTTAGCATTTCCTACTTTTATTTTAGCTAAACAATTTAGAAAAGCTCCGCAACAAATTGCGAGTGATATCGTAGAAAAAATTAATCAAGATGAATTTGATCATATTGAAGCTGCAGGTCCATATGTTAACTTCTTCTTGAACAAATCTAATTTCAGTTCAGATGTTTTATCAGCTGTTTTAGAACAAAAAGAAAATTATGGACAAAATGAAGACGGTAAGGGTGGCAATGTTACCATCGATATGTCTTCACCAAATATCGCTAAACCAATTTCTATGGGTCATTTAAGATCTACAGTTATTGGTAATTCAGTTGCTGAAATTTTACGTAAAAATGGTTACAATCCAATTAAGGATAACCATTTAGGTGACTGGGGTACTCAATTTGGTAAGTTAATTACTGCTTACTTAATGTGGGGAAATGAAGAAGACGTTAAGAAAGACCCTATCAACAACTTGGTTAAGTACTACGTTAAATTCCATAAGATTGATAAAGAACAACCTGAACTAGATGATGTTGCTAGAGATTGGTTCAGAAAACTTGAAAATGGTGATGAACAAGCTACCGCTCTATGGAAGTGGTTTAGAGAAGTTTCACTTGAAGCATTTGGTGAAATTTATGACAAGCTAGGTATCACTTTTGATACTTATAATGGTGAAGCTTTCTACAATGATAAGCTTCAAGATGTCGTTGATTCTCTACAAGAAAAGGGATTATTAAGCAAGTCACAAGGAGCAACTATTGTTGACCTTGAAAAATACGATTTAAACCCTGCTTTAATTCTTAAGAGTGATGGTGCATCACTATACATTACTAGAGATATCGCTACTGCAATTTACCGTGATCAAACATACCATCCAGCAATGAACTTATATGTTGTTGGTTCAGAACAAACTTATTACTTTAAGCAACTTAAAGCTGTATTAATGGAAATGGGTATTCCTTCTGCTAAGGATTTACACCATATTCCATTTGGTTTAATCACTGTTGATGGTAAGAAGTTATCAACTCGTTCAGGAAGAATTATCTTACTTGACGAAGTTCTAAACGAATCAATTGATATTGCTAAGAAACAAATTGCTGAAAAGAATCCTGACTTACCAAACAAGGATGAAGTCGCTAAAGAAGTTGGGGTTGGAGCAATTGTTTTCGGTGATTTAAAGAACGAAAAGATTAACAACATTGATTTCAACCTAGAAGATCAATTAAGATTTGAAGGTGAAACAGGTCCTTACGTACAATATGCTAGAGCTCGTGCTGAAAGTATTTTACGTAAAGCCGGAGATGTTGATTTAGAAAATGCAGATAAGACACTTAATGATGCTGAATCATGGAACGTAATTAAGTTACTAAATGATTTTCCAGCAAGAGTTAAGATGGCTTGTGATGAATTTGAACCTTCAGTAATTGCAAAATACTCATTAAGACTAGCTAAAGCCTTTAACAAGTACTATGCACATACTAAGATTTTACAAGATGACGAAGAACGTGATGCAAGACTAGCATTAGTTAAGTCTGTTTCAATTGTTCTAAAAGAATCACTAAGATTACTAGGTGTTAAAGCACCAGACGAAATGTAATAAAAAAACAGATTTAACATTTAGTTAAATCTGTTTTTTATTTAAGCTTTTAAACCGATTTTGGGTTAAAATAGTATTAATATCATCATCGGTGAAGGAGTAATAAAACTAGATGAAAATTGACAGAAATAAAAGTGCCCTAAAAATTTTCTGGCACCGTTACCAATTGACTAGATGGATAATCATCGCTGTATTAACGCTTATTTTTGTTATCAGCGCATACTGCACATTCATTGCTAAAACAACACATGTGCAAAATCTACAATCGTCATTGGAACAATCAACAGTTATATACGATTCTAAAAACCAAAAAGCTGGTAAAATTTATTCTCAAAAAGGAACCTACGTGGGATATAAAGATATATCATCCAATATTCCAAATGCGATTCTATCAACTGAAGATCGTAACTTTTACAATGAACATGGATTCTCTATTAAGGGATTCGGTAGAGCTGTTCTATTAATGATTAAGAATAAGATTTTACATCGAGAATACATTAGTGGTGGTGGGAGTACTTTAACCCAACAGCTAGTAAAAAATGCATATTTAACGCAACAACAAACCTTTAGCCGTAAGTTAAAAGAATTATTTTTATCAATTCAGGTTGAAAATGTATATACTAAGCAACAAATATTAACTATGTACATGAATAATTCATATTTTGGTAATGGTGTTTATGGTGTTGAAGATGCTTCTAGAAGATATTTCGGTATGAACGCTAAAGACTTACCAGTGCAAGATGCTGCGGTAATTGCTGGAATGCTAACTAATCCTAGTGCATATAATCCAGTAGATCATCCTAAACTTGCGTTGAAACGTCGAAACGTTGTTCTCCAATTGATGGCTGATAATAATAAGATAAGCCAATCTGAAGCTAATCGTTTGAAGAAAACACCAATTGTCGTTAAAAACACTTATCAATATAAGGATGGATATAAGTATCCATACTACTTTGATGCAGTTATTGATGAAGCGATTAATAAATACGGATTATCTGAATCTGATATTATGAACCGTGGTTACAAGATTTATACAACATTAAATCAAAGCCAACAAAATAGCCTTCAAGATGACTTTAAAAACGATAGCATGTTTCCTAGTAATGCAGCTGATGGTACTAAAGTTCAAGCTGCTTCAATTGCATTAGATCCAACAACTGGTGGAGTAACAGCGGTTGTGGGTGGCCGTGGCCAACACGTGTTTAGAGGATATAATCGTGCTACACAAATCAAGCGTCAACCTGGTTCTACAATTAAACCATTAGCGGTTTATGTACCAGCTTTGGAAAATGGTTATAGTTATAACGATATCTTACAAAATAAAAAGATATCATATGGATCCAATAAATATACACCACAAAATTACAATAATGTATATACAGGGACAATCCCAATGTATACAGCTTTAGCTCAAAGTATGAATGCGCCTGCTGTTTGGCTATTGCATAAGATTGGTGTTGATAAGGGATATCAATCAGTTAAGTCATTCGGTTTGCCGGTGCAAAAGAAAGATAAGAATCTTGCTTTGGCACTTGGCGGCTTATCTAGCGGAGTATCTCCACAAGAAATGGCTGGAGCATACACTGCGTTTGCTAACGAAGGAAATATGACAACGCCTCACTACATTAGAAAAATTGTCGATTCATCAGGAAAAGTGATTGTTGATAATGACACCACAACTTCTAAAAATGTTATGTCGAAGAAGGTTGCTGATGAAATGACTAGTATGATGTTAGGTGTCTTTGATAATGGTACTGGGGTATCAGCAAAACCAAGTGGTTATCAAGTTGCTGGAAAGACTGGAAGTACTGAAGCAGATAATACTGGTGATTCTGATGCTACTAGAGATAAATGGATTATTGGTTATACACCTAAAGTGGTTGTTGCAACCTGGGAAGGATTCGATAATACCAATGCTGGGCACCATTTAGAGAACCTAAGTGGAACTGGAGTAGGTCCGTTATTCAAGTCCGAAATGGAACAAATCTTGCCAACAACTGGTAATAATAGTTTCTCAGTTAAAGATGCTTCATATCTTGATTCACATCAAGGACAAGGATCTTCTAGCTCAAGTAGTTCTGATTTTTGGAACGATGTTAAAAATGGAGCTAACGAGGTATCTAAAGACCTTGGTAAAGGAATCGATAACTTAAAGAAAAACGCCAATAATTGGTGGAACCAAGCTAAAAAATATGTTGGTAAGTAAATTGACCAACTAATATAAAACGTCGTATCATAGTTGTATGTGATACGACGTTTTTTACAAAAAAAGGGGAAATTATTAGTGAAATTTATTCATGCTGCAGATTTACATTTAGAGAGTCCTTTTCAAGGATTAAAAAACGATGAAACACCTAAAGAACTATGGGATGAAATATACAATTCAACTTTTATATCGTTTCAAAAGATTGTAAATGATGCGATTAATGAACAAGTTGACTTTATTTTATTAGCGGGAGATTTATTTGATCGTGATAATCAAACCCCAAAAACATACGATTTTTTCCAAAAAGAAATGGAAAAACTGAACGAAAATAATATCGATGTTTACATGATTTTTGGTAACCACGACTATTTTGATTTAAATAGAGACGTTATTAGTTTCCCTAAAAATGTTCATGTATTCTCTAATGATGTTGAAACTAAATCATTGACAGTAGATGGTAAAACAATTGCGATTACCGGATTTAGCTATGCCAGTAAATGGATAACTGATAAAAAAATAGATGACTATCCAGTTAAAGGTAATGTAGATATGCATATTGGAATGTTACATGGTGGATTGGAACAAACAGGTGATCATTATGCACCCTTTAGTGTAAATGATTTAGTATCTAAGAATTATGATTATTGGGCATTAGGTCATATTCACAAAAGACAAACATTGAACCAAACACCGCCAATCATATATTCGGGTAATATACAGGGAAGACATAAAAATGAACCGGGTGATAAGGGTTACTTATTAATAACAGATAATCTAAATAAACTAGATATTGAATTCAAACCAACTTCAGTTATCGATTGGAGTAGTTTGAAAATGAATATTAAGTTTAATGACGTTGAATCAACATTAAATCAAGTTTTGGATAAATTAAAACAACAAGACTTTAATAAAATGCAACTTATTAATCTGGAATTATCCTTGAATGAAGCAATTTCTGATAGTAAGCAACAAGACTTCATATATCGTTTAAATAACTTGTTGCGTAGTGAATATCGACAATTGAATGCATGGATTTATGAAGTTAAGTTCAAGCTAGATAGTGCTGTCAAATTATCTTCAATTGATCAAGAAATATGGGATGAAGCAGAGAATAATACTTTCTCAGAAGAAAAAATTAACGATATAGCTAAAACATTGAGAAAATATGACTTCATTGCTAATCATATTGATGAAAGCAATGACAATTTAAAATCGCTAGCAAAGATGAAACTGATAAGCGGAAGGGAAGATATTAATGAAGATTAATAAAGTTGATGTCCTAGGATATGGGAAATGGCATGATATTTCTTTTGATTTTAACCAGTCTAATCTTCAAGTTATCTTTGGAAATAATGAAGCAGGAAAAACAACATTATTAAGTTTAATTGAAGGAATATTATTTGGATTTGTAGACGGAAGAGCCGGTTCTTATGAACAATACAAGCCACGAGAAACTAAAGCATACGGTGGAAAATTAACGATTACAACTGAAGATAACCGTCATTTCATCATTACCAGATTAGATGGTAAAAATGGTGGGGATGTTTCCGTCTATGATGTTGATAATGATATTGAAACTAATCCAAGTCTATTAGATAAGCTTTTAGGTCCAATTGATCGAAACACATTTGAACAATTATTTTATTTTGGAGATTTAGATATTAAATCTATTTCCAAATTAAGTAAGAATGAATTAGTAAACAGAATTCAAAAAGTTGGGTTTGTTGGTAGTAATCAATGGCTTGAATTGAGAGATAAAATTGAGAAGAAATCTAAAGAACTATATGCGCCAACCGGTAGAAAACCTGAATTAAATCAAAAGCTAAAAGAATATGACGAATTAGTTGATAAGGTTCAATTAAGTAAAGGTAATTTAGATAATTACAATCAATTAACTGAAGAAAAAAATGCAATCAGTAATAAAATTGATAAGCAAAAAGCAGAATTACAAAAGATTGATAAAGAATTAACCAACTTACTGCATTTAAGACAAGTATGGCCTGTATATTCTAGATTATCTCAAATAAACACTTCTAACGAAACGATTAGGGATGGATTTGATGAAGAAGATGTATCTAAGCTAAAAGAGCTAGAAAACGCATTATTTTTATCTTCAGAGCAAATCAAAAATATTGATGAATCAATTAAAAGATTGACGGTACAAAGACAAGAAAATAAAGAACTTGAAGTATACAATCGTAACCGTAATCAAATCGATCAATTAAGTCAGTCATTTTCGAAAGTAAACGAAATGATTAATGATTTAAAAATTAAAAAATCGATGATTGATGAAATTAATCACCAAAACGAACAAAAAACCGTTGTTAGCGAAGACGAGTTAAATAATGTTCAAAGTAAGTTAGATGAGCTTGATGATTCAAAAAATAAAAGCGCTTCGGCTAGCTTTATGAACTTATTACCAACGCTTTTAATTGGAATCGTGGCGATTATTGCTTTAATAATTCCCGTAACTTTCTCTAGATTAGTGGGAATCCTGTTATTAATTGGTTTTGGATTTGTAAAATTCATGAAAAGTAAAACCAAAAAGGGTAATGATTCCAGCATTTTAGAATCTAAACTTAATGACTATGCAATTAGGAACAGCATCACATTAAGTGAATTGCAGGGATGGATAAACGAACAAAGATACTTCATCAATCATCCCAATACTAATCAGGTAATTCAGTATGAAAATGACTATAAGAGTATATCTACTGATTTATCTAATTACTTTAAGCAATGGGATTCATATTTGAATGATTTTAATACTGACGATACATTCAATGTCCAATTGGATAAAGTCAGAACGTTTGTAAGTAAAATGAATGAAGAAAATAGCGTTAATATTCGTAATAATGAACAAATGAATGAACAATTAACGCAAAAAGCCCAATTAGTGGATAAGCAAACAACTATTAAGAATTCACTAAATGATTTTCTTCGTTCGCGTAATATTGATAATGTAGAGTCATTCAAAGAGCTTGCTGAAAAACAAAAGCAACTTAAGATTAATAAAGAACAACGAGATAGTATTAAGGATCAAATTACAGACGAAGACATTGAACTGTTAAAACAATACAATGATAATCGTGAAATTGATGATAAGGTTTCTAAATTCAAAAATAATAGTGATGCCTTAAAAAATGAAATTTTATCATTATCACAAGAATTTGAAACAGTTAACTTCAATATCAAGCAATATATATCAGACGGAACTTACAGTGAACTAATTCAGCAACAAAGTAATCTTGAAGCAGAGATTAATGAGTTAACAGATGAGTGGTTATCAATGAAATTGGCAGATGCGTGGATTGATGAATCATTAAATATTGCAACTGCTGATAGGGTTCCATCATTTGAAAAGAAAGCAGAGGAATTCTTTAAGTTACTAACTGATGATAAATATATTGGAATCAAGTATCTAAAAAATAATATAAAAGTTACTAGAAATGATAAAGAGCAGTTTGCTGCCGGGGAACTTTCTCGTGGAACGGTTGAACAACTTTATTTATCAATGATTTTGGCATTGTCAGTAGTGTTTGGAAGGGACTATCATATTCCAATGATTATTGATGATGGATTAACAGAATTTGACTTTGAAAGAACGCAAAATGCAATTAATCTTTTAAAGAAGATTAGTGATAGTATTCAAGTAATCTATGTAACCTGTGATAATAGAATTCAAGAATATGTTGATGAACAATACATTCTTAATTTAAATAATCGTTAAAATAAAAGGCCTTCAAATTAATTGAAGGCTTTTTTGATTACAAAAAAGACGTGGAATAAAATATCCACGTCTTTTATTATTAATTATTTTTTGCTTGATGATGAACTGTCAGTTAGGTATGAAGATAAGATGTTTTGTAGGTCTTTATCTTTAATTTCAACTCCACCGTTCTTAAGAACTTTTGATACAACGTTCTTTAGAGTAGTGCTATCGTTCAACTTAGAAGTAGCAATTTGATCCTTTAAGTCATTGATGTGGTCAGTGTATGAACCCTTCTTAGGGTGGTTAACCATTTGAATAACTTGGTATCCGTATTGAGTCTTAACAGGTGTCTTAGTGTATTCACCGTTTGATAACTTGTAAGCAGCTTTTCTGAATGATGAATCGATGCTTGTATCAGTGTTATCAAATGCAGCTACACGGCCACCTTTGTTCTTGTTTGAAGTATCAGTTGAGTATTTCTTAGCTAAATCTGAGAACTTCTTACCGTCTTTAAGTTCTGAGATAACTTTTTCAGCAGTCTTCTTGTCAGAAACTAAAATTTCGTTAACAGTAACTTTTGGTTGGTATGATTTGAATTGCTTCTTTAGATCAGCAGTTGAGTAACTGATGTTTGCTCTAACAGCAGCCTTTAGAAGTAAGTTAGATTTTAGTTGGTTCTTGAAACTTGCAGTAGTTAAACCTTGTTGTTCAAGTAAAGTTTCAAATTCTGAACCATATTGAGTCTTGTATTGGTTGTATTGAGCATTAACTTCTGATTGAGAAACCTTATCTCCGTATTCTTTGTTCAATACTTTGTCCAGAATCATTTGTTGAAGAACTTGCTTACCGTTTGAGGTGTTCTTCATACTACTGTAGTATTGACTTTCTGTGATTTTACCACCGTTTGTAACGGCAACAGTTTTATCTCCACAGGCAACAAGTGAAACACTTAATAGTGCACCTGCAAGACCAACTAGAACTTTCTTGTTCATAAAATAATACACATCCATTTCTTTTTTATTAAACCATCTAGGTTCGACGGTTATTAAGTTAACACAATTTAAATTCTATCACAAAATTTCTTAAGAAATTTTAAAATTTTATTTAGTCATGTTATTAATTCTTTGATTAATCAAGTCCAAATGAGGTTTGATTTTAAATTGATATTCAGAAATATCACGACTCATTGCTTCCAGAGTAGGTTTTGACTTACTTAGCTCATCTTGCATTTGAGTCAACTTTACTGAAAAATCGTTCTTATGATCTAAAACGTTGGAAAAAGATTGAATCTTATCCTTAGTTGAATCATAAGTTGTTTTGGCAAATTCACTGGGCTTTCTATCAGATAGATAAAGATACGCTGCTAATCCAGCAGCAGACAAACCAACTAATTTTAACGCAGTTTTAATCATGATTATGCCTCCAATGAGTTAATAATCTTGCTTTTAATTTGCTCAAAAGCTTCTTGATTGTACTTTTCTGAGTTGTCTTGAAAAGTCATTGAGAAGCCATCTTTATTGCTATATCTTGGAATAAGGTGGAAATGAGAATGGAAAACAGATTGGTATGCCAATTCGCCATTGTTATTAACGATATTCATCCCTAAGATATCTGGAGCAGATTGTTGAATTGCTCTTGCAATCTTTGGAATTCTTGAAAATACTTTTTCAGCAAGTTCTTCATCGTATTCATAAATGTTGGCGACGTGCTTCTTAGGAATAACCAAAGTGTGACCAGGTGTAGCCTGGGAAATATCCAAAAATGCTTTTACATATTCATCTTCATAAATAGTATAGCTAGGAATTTGCCCATCAATTATTTTACAGAATACACAATCATTCATATTATTCTTCCTTTCTTTGATATTGCTGTAATTATATACATATTAACATAAATTTATCTTAAAAGACTTATGATATAATGTGTTTTAAGAAAAAATAGAGAGGTGTTATCCGTGACTTTAGAAGTTAAAGATTTAGTAGGGGGATATTCAAGAATTCCTGTCTTAAAAGAAGTTAACTTTAAGATTAACAACGGTGAATTAGTGGGATTAATCGGACTGAATGGGGCCGGTAAGTCTACTACAATCAACCACATTATCGGATTACTAAAACCATTTTCTGGTGAAATTAAAATTAACGGTATTTCAATTGATGATGACGTCAATGAATACAAAAAACAAATTGCTTACATCCCTGAAGTTCCAATTCTATACAAAGAATTGACACTTAAGGAACATATCGCAACCACAATTTCAGCATATGATTTAGACGAAACAGAAGCTTGGAATAGTGCAGATCGATTATTGAAGATGTTTAGATTAGATAAAAAGCTAGACTGGTTCCCAACAAACTTTTCTAAAGGGATGCGTCAAAAAGTGATGATTTTATGTGCATTTATTACAAATGCCAAATTATTTGTAATTGATGAACCATTTTTAGGCCTAGATCCAGTCGCGGTAAATGACTTATTGAATTTGATTGAGGAACAAAAGAAAAAGGGAAGCAGTATCTTAATGTCTACACACGTATTGGATACAGCAGAAAGATTTTGTGATGAATTTGTTCTAATTCATAATGGGGAAGTTAGAACACAAGGAACTATTGAAAAGTTGCAAAAAGAATTTGGCATGGATGACAGCTCATTAAACGATATTTATCTTGAATTAGCTGAGGAAGAAAACAGCCATGAATAATTTATTTAGTCAACGTTTGCAGTCCCATTTCACGCAAATGAGTAAATACTTAAAATATGTTTTTAATGATTTTTTCGTAATCGCATTAATGTTTATTATTGGTGGGTTAGGATATCAATATTCGCAATTTATTAAAGGACTTACTCCACAATTGTGGTGGGAAAAACCGATATTAATAATTGTGTTCTTGTTATCAATAACTCTGATAAAGGTAACGACGTTTGCCAAACAAGCTGATTATATTTTTTGGATGCCTAAAGAAAAGGCCTTCTATAACTTCTTTAAAATGGGGTTAATTTATAGTTCAGTTATTGCGATTTTTGTTCAAGTGTTGATTTGGTTTGTAACGATTCCGTTCTTTGAAAAAAGTGTTGCTACAACCAGTGTATTAGACGTTATTGTGCTTTTGATTACACTTATTTTTCTTAAAATATATGTATTGAATAATCAATTCTTAAATAATTATCATTTCACGAAAAAGAACTTCAAAATTCTATATCAAGTGATTGTTCCCTTGATAACGTTAATTGTTTTTTTGTACTTAAACGTTTTTGTGAGCTTAATGATTGCACTTGTTATGTTTGTCTTTAGTCATTTTGAGTTAAGAAAGCTTAAAGAACATAGCATTGATTGGAAAACTGTAATCGCAAATGAAGAAAGTCATGAAAATAGTTTAAATCGATTCTTTAATATGTTTACTGATGTCGATAATATGCAAGGAATCGTTAAGAGAAGAAAAGCACTTGATGGTATTTTTAAGTGGTTTAACAAAGATGTATATAGTCTGCTTTACTCCAGAGGATTAATTCGTGATAAAGAAATCAGTGGATTAGTCTTTAGATTAACAATCTTAGGTGGGGTACTTATTGCTTTAATTGATAATCAAGTAGTTGCAATCATTGTTTCATTACTATTTGTGTACCTAATAGTATTTCAATTAATTCCATATTTTAATAACTTTAACGACAATGTGTTTATCGCAATATATCCAATTGATGGTGAACAAAGAATTAAATCTTTCATCAACGTTATTGCTAAAATTATGATCATTATAGTTATAATTTTCTTTATCGCATCGATAATATCAACTAACATTATTGATTCAATTGAGTTGTTAGTTTTATTATTGATTGAATATTTTGTGTTAATTAAAATATATGTACCAAATAAAATAAAAAAAGCCCAATCAAATTACTAATACGCTTGACGAAAGCATTGAAAACCCAGTAAAATAAGCTTTAGTAATTATGAACAATTGGCAAAAAATAATTAGTCAAAACTTTGTTTTGGCTATTTTTTATGAGGAGGATAAATCATGAGAGTTAGAAATAAACCTTGGGCTGATGATTTTATCAAAGAAAATGAAAAGTATATCGTGACTGAACCAGAAAATTGGATTGGCAAATGGTCACAACGTTTTGAAAAGGAACAACCAATTCACATTGAAATCGGTACTGGAAAAGGTCAATTTATTGTTGAAATGGCCAAAAGACATCCAGAAGTTAACTTCTTAGGAATTGAAATCCAAAAGACTGTTATCGCGATTGCTCTTAAGAAGGTAGTTGAAGCAGACTTACCAAACTTACAACTAGTTCATACTGATGGAGCAGGGGTAGATACATTCTTTGGTAAACATGAAATTGACACTGTATACCTTAACTTCTCTGATCCATGGCCTAAATCTAGACATGCTAAAAGAAGACTTACTTCTCCAACATTTTTAGATAGTTACAAGACCATCTTAAAAGAAGATGCTCCAGTTGTATTTAAGACTGATAATCGTGGATTATTCGAATATTCAGTAGTTACTTTTAACAACTACGGTATGTATTTTGATATGTTATCTCTAGATTTACACAATAGTGATTACATGGAAGATAACGTAGAAACTGAATATGAACACAAGTTTAGTAGTAAGGGTCCTATTTATAAGATTGTTGCTTACTTCAATAAAAAAGAAGACTAGTTTAGTAGTCTTCTTGAAGTTCTGAAACCCATTTAAACTTATAGTTTGAACTGATTTCAAAATAGTGATCTTTTATATTGTTGTTGTTATCTAAAACGTTAATCGCTCCGATATAATCGTTTTCATTATTCTTTTTCATAATCCAGCTTCCACATACTTTGTTGGATGCTAATGTATCCTTCGCATGCTTTACTTGTAAATTAATTTTTTTGAGGTGTTGTTCTTCTTTTAATTTTTTTGCAACGTAAATACTTGCCCCAACAATCCCAATAGTTAAACTAGACACAATTGCGTTATGCGCTCTAATATATACCACTTCCTTTTTCTTAATGTATATTATATAACACTAAAATTTATAATCAAACTGCATTATAATTTTGCCTAAATACGTTATAATAAAGGAAAATGACAATAGGAGAGATAATTATGGAACAATTACCAACTATGAACTTAGAAGAACTAAAAACAAAATTAAGTGATGGAAAATACATGTTATTCTTCACTGCTGGATGGTGCCCAGATTGTGCATTCATCAAACCTGCAATGCCAGAAATCGAAGCAGAATACCCAGATTACACTTTTATTACTGTAGATCGTGATGAAAACATTGACTTAGCCGCAGATATGGCTATTTTTGGTATTCCTAGCTTTGTCGCTTTTGAAAACGGGGAAGAAATCGGCCGTTTCGTAAACAAAGATAGAAAGACTAAGAAACAAGTTGAAGAATTTATTGATTCTCTATAAAACTAATTTGGAAGGTAAGATTTAATGTTAATTGCAAGTTACAATCCTAAACAAACAGGTGACATCTTGGTCGTTATTTTAGGTGAAGATGCCAAAGAACAAAAAGTTGAATATAAAGATAGCGTGGTTAGAATTTCTGACGAAAGCTCCGACCGTGTTACTGGATTTAACTTTTTATCTGCTTCAGAAGCTTTACCAAGACTAAAAGATGTTGATGGTAAAGTTGATTTAACTCAAGATGATTTAAATTCATTAAATGAAGTATTAAAAAACAATGGTCTTTCAGATACATTGGAATTAGATGAAGATCCTAAATTTGTTGTTGGGTATGTAAAATCTGTTAAAGAACATCCCAAGTCTGATCATTTGAAAATTACAGAAACTGAAATTGACAATGGTAAAACTTTGCAAATTGTTAGTGGATCACCAAATATGCAAGAAAACATCAAGGTTGTTGTTGCTAAAGTTGGTGCAATGATGCCAGATGGACTTATTATTTGGCCAGGAGAATTAAAGGGTGAAGAAAGCATTGGTATGATTTGTTCAGGACGTGAATTATTAATTAAGAACGCCCCAAATCGTCCAGGAGCACTTATCTTACCTAATGATTACCAAGAAGTAGGAGAAGCTTTTGATTTTGCTAAATCAGAAACTTTATTTACAAAATAAGAGATAATCTCTCTTGTTATACATAAATTACAAAATTAAGGATGACGTTTGAATGGAACACTATGATGGACCGGCTTTTTACAGAAAATATAATATAAAACATAATGCGATAGAACCAACACATGCTAATAAGTCTGAACAAAGTTCATCCCATCAAACTATAGATACCCCTAAAGAATCTAAACATAGCGTTGATGATGAAATATTGACCAGAACAGAAAATCCAATTGCTAAAAGAGCAGCTGCATTTACTCCTACGCATAATAGTTCATCAGCAACAAAAGTACAGTTTTATGAAGCATCAAGTTCAAATAAGTACCAAAAACTAAAAGAGCAATTAACCAGAGACAATGAATCTTTGATATTGATTACTGACGATTCAACTGATGCAATTAACTTAGCTAATCCAACTATTCCAGTTGAGGTTGATGTACAAGAAGATAACTACGCAGTTGAAGAAGAAGCAAATGAAATTAGTCAATTCAATGATATAAAAGCAGATTCTTATGCAACTCCATACATTGAAAGTATGGCAAAGAAAGATGCTGATATTGATGCTGCATCAGATATTGTTGAATCAGATAATACTACTTTCGAAAATAAAGCCAACTCTTCTTTTGATGAATTTATTGATAGAAGCACTCATCAAGATGAAGCTGATGAAGATTTGAATAAAGACGTAGTTCAAGATAGTCATGATAATGTTGAAGAAAATGATGATGATATCAAAGATGACTTGAACAATGATGATGAAGGCGATAGCTTCGTATCCATGAACGATGACGAAGAAGCTGGTGATTTATATAATAATCAACAATCCGATAGTCAAAGCGATAATAGTCTTAGTCAATCTGTTGCAGCACGTAAACCGATTGAACAACATGGATTAGGTAACTCTTTATCATCAATCTTAAATCAAGAACATAATGTTCAAAAAGATTTATCTATCTTTAATAATCAACCAGAGAAGGATCAAGAAGAAGCAGAATACAGTCATGATGAAAGTGTATCAGCCGATTACGATGATAGGGGATATCGTTTCCCATCAATGAGTTTACTATCACCTGCAGACACTTTTGAAGATGATAGCATGGATGATTGGATTACATCACAAGCTGAAATCCTAGATGAAACGCTACAAGCATTTAATGTAGATGCAAGTGTTGTTGACTGGACTAATGGTCCAACGGTTACACAGTTCCAAATTAAACTTCAACTCGGGGTTAAAGTAAGTAAGATTACTAACCTAACAGATGATTTAAAACTGGCATTGGCAGCAAAAGATATTAGAATTGAAGCGCCAATTCCTGGAAAAACCACGGTTGGTATAGAAATTCCAAATCCTAAACCAAGACCAGTTAAATTATCTGAGGTAATCAATACACCTCAATTCATGAATACCGATAAACCGCTAACTGTCGCGTTAGGGGTTGATTTAACGGGTAAGCCACAAATGGCAGACCTAAGTAAGATGCCACATGGATTGATTGCTGGGGCCACAGGTTCAGGTAAGAGTGTGTTCTTAAATAGTTTATTAATTTCATTACTATATAAGGCCACGCCTGCCCAATTAAAGATGATTTTAATTGATCCAAAAGCCGTAGAAATGGCTCCATATGATAAGTTACCTCATCTATTATCACCAGTAATATCAGATCCAAAACAAGCTTCTGCTGCATTAAAATGGTCTGTTAAAGAGATGGATGAGCGTTATGAAAAACTAGCCGCAGCAGGTGCTAGAAATATTAAGCAATTCAATGAAATGGCTGAGAATGCCGGTGAGTACACTAAAAAGATGCCTTATATCTTAATCGTAATTGATGAGTTGGCTGATTTAATGATGGTTGCATCAAGTGAGGTTCAAGACTACATCGTTAGAATTACTCAAAAGGCACGAGCGGCTGGTATTCATTTAATCGTTGCAACCCAAAGACCTAGTGTTGATATTATTACAGGTACCATTAAAAATAATATTCCTACTCGTGTTGCTTTCATGGTTTCAAGTCAAGTTGATTCAAGAACCATTATTGACACAGCAGGGGCGGAAAGACTATTAGGTAAGGGTGATATGTTATACCTTGGAAATGGGGCTAGTCAGTCTTCACGTTTACAAGGAACTTTCGTAACTAATGATGAAATTGAACGAATTACCAATGAAGTCAGAAAACAAGGACAACCTAAGTATGCTTTCCAACCAGAATCATTATTAAAATCAGTTAGTCAAGTTGAACAACAAGACGAATTGATGCCAGATGTTTTGGAATACATTTCTAGTGAAGAAACAGTTTCTACTTCTAAATTACAAAGAGTATTCTCCATTGGTTATAACCGAGCGGCTAGCTTGATTGATGACTTGGAACAACATAATTATGTATCTGGTCAACACGGTTCAAAACCAAGGGATGTTTATTTAACTGAAAGTGATTATCAAAAGTTAAATATTTAGAAAAAAAGAGAACATCTGTTGATAAATCTGCTATGATAGATTTATCGAGAGATAAAAGGAGCATTTAAATATGGATGCAAAGAAGATATATCATTTTGTCGGCATTAAAGGTACTGGAATGGCGGCAATGGCAAGAATCCTAAAAGATAGAGGATATGAAGTACAAGGTTCTGACATTGATAAATATACTTTTACTCAAGTGGGATTAGAACAAGCAGGAATTAAAGTTCTTCCTTTCAATGTTGATAATATTAAAGAAGGACTAACTGTAATTGCAGGAAATGCTTTTACAGATGATCAACCAGAAATCAAAAAATCAAGAGAAATGGGTCTAGAAGTATTTAGATATCATGAATTTCTTGGCGAAATGATTAAAGGACATACTAGTATTGGTGTGTGTGGTGCCCATGGTAAAACTAGTACTACAGGATTACTAGCACACGTATTATCTGGAATTGCTCCTACTGATTATTTAATTGGTGATGGAACAGGTAAAGGTGTTCCTGAAGCAAGATTTTTTGCTTATGAAGCTGACGAATATCGTCGTCACTTCCTAGCTACTAGTCCTGATTACGCAATCATGACTAACATTGATTTTGATCATCCTGATTACTATACAGGTATTGATGATGTTAAAAGTGCATTCCAATCATTTGCTAACCAAACAAAGAAAGGTATCTTTGCATGGGGCGATGATGAAAATCTAAGAGATATCAAAGCTGATGTTCCAATTTATTACTATGGAACTAGAGAAGATGATGATTTTAGAGCTGTTAACGTTGTTAAGAGTACTTCTGGATCAGAATTTGATGTTGAATACAAAGGCGAAAAAATTGGTCACTTCCAAATTCACTCATACGGTGAACACAATGTGTTAAATGCTTTAGCAGTTATTGCTGTTTCATATTTTGAACATGATAATTTGGAAGAAGTCCAAAATGAATTTGATACATTTAAAGGTGTAAAGAGACGTTTTGCACAAAGAAAAGTAGCAGATATGACTATTATCGATGATTATGCACATCATCCATCAGAAATTGATGCAACTATTGATGCTGCGAGACAAGAATATCCAAATAAAAAAATTATTGCAGTCTTCCAACCACATACATTTAGTAGAACTATCGCTTACTTAGATGATTTTGCTACTAGTTTGAATAAGGCGGATGACGTTTACATCACTAAGATTTACAGTTCACCTCGAGAAAAATCTGGAAATGTTTCTAGTGCTGATTTAGCTGCAAAAATCACTAAAAATGGTGGCTTAATTGAAGCAGATAATATGTCTCCATTATTGGAATATCATGATGCAGTTGTTGTTTTCATGGGTGCTGGAGATATTCAAAACTATGAACGTATTTACGAAAATCTTTTAAATGATGTTACAAATAATATGAATTAAATTCTTGTAGTTTTTATTTAATCTATTAAAATGTTTTTAACCTATTAAAGGATTCTTAGGAGGATTATAAAAAAATATGAATAACTATGATCAATCAGAACGTAGATTAGTTAATGACGCATTTGGTATGAACCGTTTCTTAACTAAGACTTACGGATGGATGACCCTTTCAGTTTTAATTTCAGGACTTGTTGCTTACCTAATGGGTGGAATGTACCATGTTACATTCAACGCTGGTGCATCAATCGTTGGACTTATTCTTTGGATGGTATTAGCGTTCACAACACAAAATCTTGCATTGCGTAATGCTTTTGCAGGGTTCATTTCATTGATTGTTTTCTCTGCTTTAACAGGTGGATTGTTCTCATACATTTTTATGGCATACAGTTCAACTGCAATTGCAGAAGCCTTCCTAACAACAACAATTGATTTCGCTGTTATGGCATTAATTGGGGTTACTACAAAGAAGAGCTTGGATAAAGTTGGTACTCAAGCAATGGCAGCATTATTTGCGCTAATTATTGTAAGTATCATCAACATTTTCCTAGGCAACCCGCTATTTGATTTATTTATTTCATTTATCGCGGTTATTATTTTTACAGCCTTTACTGCATATGACAGTCAAAAGATTAAACAATCATTTAACGAATATGGTTCAGAAGTTTCTGAAAATGGTTTAGCAATAAGTGGGGCAATGATTCTATACATGGACTTCATTAACTTATTTATTCACTTACTAAGTATTTTTGGATTCGCAAATAACGATAGATAGTAAAAAAAGATGGTGTTTCTACAACACCATCTTTTTTATTTTTTATATAATAATAGTATATGTACATGTTAAAATTAAATTATCGAAAACGATAAGGAGAATTATATGTCTGAGAAAAGATTATTATTGATCGACGGAAACAGTATAACCTATAAAGCATTCTTTGCTTTAATTAATCAGGTTAACAGTTTCGTTAATAACGAAGGTATACATACTAATGCAGTTTTTGGGTTTAACAATATGTTAAACATCATGCTAGATAAATTTAAACCAACTAATGTTTTGGTTGCTTTTGATGCTGGAAAAACTACATTTAGAACTGAAATGTATTCTGATTATAAAGCTGGACGTGATAAGACTCCGGATGAATTAAGAGAACAATTTGATTATGTAAAAAAATTACTAAAAAATCGTGGAATTAAATATTATCAATTAAATAATTACGAAGCCGACGATATTATTGGAACTTTATCAAAGGAAGCAGATCAACTAGGATTTGAAACAACGATCGTAACTGGTGATAATGATTTAACTCAATTATGTTCAGATAAAACAACTGTATCTATTTCAAATCGTGGAGTTTCTGGAGTTGTAAGATACGACACTGATTATGTTAAAGAAACAATGGGGATTACACCTGCACAAATCATTGATTGGAAAGCGCTAAAGGGTGATTCTTCTGATAATTATTCCGGTGTAACTGGAGTTGGTGACAAGACTGCCTTAAAACTAGTTACTCAATTTGGTAGTGTTGAAAATCTATATGAACATTTAGATGAAGTTAGTGGTAAGAAGTTACTAGAACATTTAACTGAAGATAAAGAAAATGCATTTTTAGCAAAAAAATTAGCCACTATTAATCGGGATGCACCTATTGAAATAACTGTAGACGATACTGTTTATGATGGTGACCATATTGAAGATTTGATTAATTTCTATCGTGAAATGAACTTTAGAAAGTTCTTAAGCGAAATGAGTGCTGATCAAGTTGAAACAATGGATAAAGTTGAATTCGTTGAATTAAACTCGGATAATGCCAAAGAAATTGATGTTAAAGATGGTTCAAACGTAAGTTTTTACCTCGGAATTGATGGAGATAACTATCATACGGCGGATTATATTGGATTTGCGATGAAAGTCGATGAAATTAACTACATTTCAAGAGACATCGAATTATTAATGGATGACAATTTAAAAGCTTTACTTGAAAGTGATAAAATCAGTAAAAATGTGTTTGATGGTAAGCGAACATACGTCGGATTAAATAGGCTAGGTATTAAATTAAACAATGTCGATTTCGATTTACTTTTAGCATCTTATCTATTAGATACTAACGATAATAGTTATGATTTAGGAAAAGTAGCTAATCGCCATGATTATTTTGATGTTCAATCTGACGAGGATGTTTATGGAAAAGGTGCTAAGCGAGCAATTCCTGATGATGATATTTTGTTTGACCATTTCGCTCGAAAAGTTAATGCGATTAATAGCTTAAAAGATAAGTTGTTTGATGAATTGAAATCAAATGATCAATTAGACTTATATAGAGATGTTGAATTACCATTATCATTTGTTTTAGCACGAATGGAAATAGCGGGAGTTGTAATTAATAAAGACATCTTAATTTCAATGAAATCAAAAATTTCCGAAAAACTGTTGGAGATTAAGCAATCAATTTATAATGATGCAGGTGAAGAATTCAACATTGCTTCTCCTAAACAATTAGGAGAAATTTTATTTGATAAGATGCAATTACCAGTAGTTAAGAAAACTAAAACTGGTTATTCTACTGCGGTAGGTGTTTTGGAACAATTAGCACCAGATTATCCAATTGTAGAAAAAGTATTGGAATACCGCAAATATTCTAAAATTTTATCCACTTATGTCGAAGGATTATTGTCAGATATTCACGTTGATAATAAAGTCCATACAAGATACTTGCAAACACTTACGCAAACAGGTAGATTATCTTCTGTTGATCCTAACTTGCAAAATATTCCAGTTAGAACAGAAGAAGGACGTAAGATTAGACAAGCTTTCATCCCTAGTGAAAGTAATTGGCAAATCTTTTCATCAGATTATTCCCAAATTGAGCTACGTGTATTAGCTTCTATTTCTGGAGATAAGAATATGCAAGATGAATTTATCCATAATGATGATATTCATGCTTCTACTGCAAGAAGAATATTTGGATTATCCGATAATAGTGAGGTTACTCCAGAATATAGAAGACAAGCAAAGGCTGTTAATTTTGGAATTGTCTACGGAATATCAGATTTTGGATTGGCCAAAAATACTGGAATTAGTAGAAATGATGCTAAAGAATTCATTGAAAAGTATTTTGATGAATATCCAGGGGTTAAAAAATACATGGAAGATAGCGTCAACAGTGCAAGAGAAAAAGGGTATGTTGAAACTATCTTACATCGTCGTAGATATCTGCCAGATATTAATGCTAAGAACTTTAATTTAAGATCATTTGCAGAAAGAACTGCTATGAATTCACCAATTCAAGGTAGTGCTGCTGATATTATCAAAATTGCGATGATTAAAATGGAACAAGAACTAGAAAAACGTAATTTAAAAGCTAAGATGTTACTTCAAGTTCATGATGAATTGATTTTTGAAGCACCTAGCGAAGAAATTGAAATTTTAGAAGAGTTAGTTCCTAAAGTAATGGACTCTGCTGTGAAATTAAACGTCCCATTAAACGTAAAAAGTCATTATGGGAATAGTTGGTACAGCTTGAAATAATTTAAGTGAGGTTAGAAAGATGCCTGAATTACCTGAAGTTGAAACTGTTAGAAGAGGGCTTACCCAATTAGTAGAGGGTGCTAAAGTTAATACTATTGATGTTTTATATCCAAAAATGATTAATGTTTCTGAAAAGGAATTCAAAGACGTACTACAAAAACATCAAATCATTCGAATTGATCGTCGTGGTAAATATCTATTGTTTAGATTTGATAATGATATGACCCTTGTTTCTCATTTGAGAATGGAAGGAAAGTATGATGTTGAACCAGATGGAACTGAACCAACCAAACACACTCATATTATTTTCCATTTAGATGATGATCGTGAACTAAGATATAAAGACAGTCGAAAATTTGGTCGTATGTACTTAGTAAAAAATGGGGATGAAAAGACATTATCCGGACTAGGTACTATTGGTCCAGAACCAACTGATGAAACTTTAACTTTTGATTACATGAAATCAATCATGAATAAAGCTAGAGGAAAAATTAAACCATTCCTATTAAATCAAAGTAATATTGCCGGATTAGGTAATATTTACTGTGATGAAGTTCTTTGGTTAACATCAATTCATCCAGAAACACAAACGAACTTAATTACCGATGAAGAAATTGAAGCATTAAGAAAGAATATTATTGCTGAAATTAAAATGGCTATTAAGGGACATGGAACTACTGTTCATTCATACTCCAATGCGTTTGGGGAAGCAGGACAGTTCCAAAACCATCTACATGTTTATGGACGTAAGGGCGAACCTTGTGAAAGATGTGATACACTATTGGAAAAGATAAAAGTTGCTCAAAGAGGAACAACTTATTGTCCAAATTGCCAAAGAAAAGTGGTTGAATAAATATGACTAGAGTAATTGGATTAACTGGTGGGATTGCGACAGGCAAATCCACTGTTTCTCAATACTTATTAAGTTGCGGATATCAAATTATTGATGCTGATTTAATTACTCACCATGTCCAATCAAAAGGCAGCGAAGGGCTAAAAGCTATTGCTGCCTTTTTTGGTCCAGATATTTTATTATCTAATGGTGAGTTAAATAGAACCAAATTAGCACAAATTGTTTTCTCAGATAAAAAGCAACTTGTAGAGTTAACCAGAATTATTGATCCGTTTATCCGTAGTGAAATATATAGTAAAATTAATTCGTCCAAAGAATCAATTGTGATTTTAGACGCACCCACTTTATTTGAAAATGGATATCATTTCGTTTGTGATAGAATAATCACCGTGTCATGTGATCAAGATAAACAAATTGAGAGATTAATGAGTAGAGATAATTTAACCAAAGAAGAGGCGCTAAAAAGAATTAATAGTCAATGGCCTTTAAATATTAAAGAACAATTGTCTAACGATGTTATTGATAGTAACGGTAGTATTATGCAAACACGCTCTCAAGTGGTAAAATTATTTAATAATATAGATTAACTGAGGTGAACGATAATATGCAATGTCCTCATTGTCATAAAAACTCTTCCAGAGTTGTTGATAGTCGACCAGCAGAAAATGGCCAAGTGATTAGACGTCGACGCGAATGCGAAAATTGTAATTACAGATATACAACATTTGAAAGAATCGAACAAACACCATTACTAGTAATTAAAAACAATGGTAATCGTGAAGAATTTAATCATGAAAAGATCCTCCGTGGGATAATCAGATCTGCTGAAAAACGTCCGGTACCTATGGATGCCATGACATCTATCGCTGATAAAGTAGAAAATCAAATTAGATCATTGGGTGAAAACGAAGTATCAAGTCAATTAATTGGTGAATATGTGATGAAGGAACTAGTTAATGTTGATGACATTGCCTACATTAGATTTGCGAGTGTTTATCGTCAATTTAAGGATATGACCGTTTTCTACAACGAATTAAAAGAAGTTTTAGATAAAGATCACAAAAATAAAAAGTAGTGGGGAATATGTATGACCGAGAAATGGTTAGAAATTAATCCGCAATCCAAATTTATACTAACTAATGACTCACAATTATCTGATACACAAAGAGAATCTCTTGATATTTTGTACCAGCCAATTGTGGGTTCTTTGGCGTACACATTAATTAATGTCTTATGGCGAATGAGCCAAGAAAAGAACCCGTTAAAAGAACATAACCATGTTGAACTACTTACGTATTTAAATTCAGATATTAAATCGATTTTAGATGCTAGAACCAAACTCGAAGCCGTTGGATTAATAAAGACGTTTGTAAAAAGAAAAGATGACAACGAAAGTTTTGTTTATCAATTGGTTAGTCCATTAGAAGCTACCAAATTCTTCATGGATGATTTATTGAGTGTTTCACTATTACAAATTATTGGTGAGTACAGATATTTAGATATCTTTGAACAATTAAAAACAGAAACAATAAATCTTGAAGATTACGAAGATATCTCACAAAACTTTCTTCAAGTGTTTAAAATTAAAGATAGTGAGATTAAAGATACACCTGATGTAATTAAAAATATCAAGAATAACTTATCATCAAATGTTGGTAGTAGTGAAGTTGTTGATTTACCTAAGAGTGACGATTTCGACTTTAACTTGTTACTAGATATTTTGAGCCAATCATTTGTAAATATTACTGACGTAAAGAAAAACATTAATTTAATTAATACAGAGCATGAATTGTTTGGTATTGATGAAATCACGACAGCTAGATTAATTGAACAATCTACTAATGTTGCTAATAACGTGTTTGATCCGAAGAAGTTTAAAGTAATTGTTTCTAGAAGATTCCAAAATACTACTTCCAATAGAAAACAAGAAAACTCCAGTAACAATGTTAATAACAAGCAAAATACTAATGTTAATTTAAACGAAATGGAAAATAAGCTTGTTAAATCAATGCGTCAATATTCACCAATGGAATTTTTAAATTCATTAAAACGAGCTAAGGGTGGATATGTTCACAGTAACGAAGAAAGAATCATTAGTAGTGTTGTTGAAAGACAAATCCTTAGTTCTGAAGTGATTAACATGATTACTTATCACATATTAATCGATTTAGGTAATTCAGGACTCAATAGGAACTTATTTGAAGCAATTGCTGATGATTGGTCACAAAATAAAATTAAGAGTGCTGAACAAGCATTACAATTTATTAAAGATCGTACTAAGACAAGTGCTGCGCCTAAGTCTAATAAGAGATATCAACGTAAAAATGTGGTAAAAGAAACATTACCTGATTGGGCAAAAGAAGATAATAAACCCAAGGATTATGGTAAAGTTAATGCAGATAAGAAAAAAGCATTACAAGAAAGAATTAAGCAAATGCAAAACAATAGAAATGAGGGTTAATAATGAGAAACTTAAGTGAAGAAATGAGTAATAAAATCAATGAACCTAAGTATCGTCAAAAATATGACCAATTAGTTTCTTTGGCTTTGCAGGATGACGAAGTAAAAGCATTTTTAGACGAAAATAAAGAAAATTTAGCAGAAAATGCGGTTAGAAAATCAATTTCTAAACTTTATGAGTTTGTCCAACAAAAAAATAAGATTAACAACAATGAACCAACTAATGTTCCGGGATACACTCCCATATTAGTAGTTTCAAAGGGATTAATTGATATATCATACGTTCCTACTAAAGAAAAGATCGAAAGCATGAAACAAAATAAGATCTTGAAGAGAATTCATGCAGTGTCAATGCCTAAGAACATCAAAAATGTTAGTCTAAGTCAATTTGATTTGGATGAAAATGACTACCGTTTAGATGCGATGGCTAAAGTAACTGATTTTATTAATGAATATAGTAACGACCCTAAGGGATGGCACCAAGGGATGTATCTATATGGAGAATTTGGTGTTGGAAAAACATTTCTAATGGCTGCAATGTCAAATGAATTAGCTAAAAACGGTACTGAGGTGACTTTAGTACATTTCCCAAGTTTTGCTGTTGAAATGAAGAGCGCAATTTCCAATAACATGGTATCCGATAAACTAGATACAATTAAGAAAACACCAGTATTAATCTTGGATGATATTGGTGCTGATTCAATGTCATCATGGGTTAGGGATGATATTTTAGGAGTTATTCTTGAATATCGTATGCAAAATGCACTTAGCACATTCTTTACTTCAAACTTTTCAATGGATCAGTTCGAAAAAGAACATCTTGCTGTAAATAACAAGGGTGAAGAAGAACCATTGAAGGCGAAGAGAATCATGCAAAGAGTTCGTTTCTTATCGAAAGAGGTATCTTTATTTGGAAAAAATAGAAGACCTCAATAGAAATTAGTAATTTATTCTTGACAATTGTGGTTACAATATTGATAATAAAGACAGTTAATAAAAGACATGATTTTAATAATTAACATTCAGGGAGGAAGCACATTTGCTGGAAGTGTTTCTATGATTATTATTGAAGTTACCACTTTTATTTATTAGGCAGAGGAAAATTCTGACACGGGTTGTTTCGTTATCAACTATTATGAGGCTCACGTATTTATATATGTGAGTAGAATTCGGGTGGAACCACGTTTATTTAGACGTCCCTAGTATCTTAAGATACTGGGGGCGTTTTTTGTTTTCATTCGAAAATTAGACAAGGGAGTGCATAATAATGGCAAAAATTTCATTTGAGTTTCCTGACGGAAGCATTAAAGAATTTGATCAAGGTGTAACTACAGAAGATATCGCTAAATCAATTTCAATTAGTTTAGCTAAAAAATCTGTAGCAGGTAAAATCGACGGAGAAATGGTTGATATTGATTTACCTTTAGAAAAAGGTGGAAAAATTGAAATCGTTACAAAAGATTCTGAAGATGGTTTGAAGGTACTACGTCAAACTGCTGCTCAATTATTAAAAGCTGCATTAGCAGATCAATTTAATAACATTCAATTTGGTGAAAGTACTGCAAATGACGATGGCTTCTTTGTTGATACAGATAAACGCGATAGCCAAGTTAGTGCTGACGAATTACCATTAGCAGAAGAACGTATTAACAAAATGGTAAAAGACGACGTTAAAATTGAAAGAAAAGTATTATCACTAGATGATGCACTAAAACAAGTTGATGGTGATCCATACCAAGCTAAGTTAGTTAACGAAATGGCTAAAGATGGTGAAGTTGTATTCTACCAAATCGGAGATTACCTTGGTCTAGGTGAAGGTGTTGTATTACCTTCAGCTAAGGCAGTTAAAGAATACAAACTTCTTTCAGTTGCTGGTGCATACTGGGAAGGTAAATCTTCTAACCCAATGCTACAAAGAATTTTTGCAACTGCATTCTTTAAGAAAGCTGATTTAGAAGAAGACTTAAACAGACGTCAAGAAGCTAAAGAAAGAGATCACAGAGTTATTGGTAACAAACTTGACCTATTCTTTGTTGATCCTAAAGTTGGTGCCGGTTTAGCTTACTGGATGCCAAATGGTGCTACTATCAGACGTGTTGTTGAAAGATACATCATTGATAAGGAATTAGCTAACGGATACCAACATGTTATTACACCAGTTCTAATGAACCTAGATGCATATAAGACTTCAGGTCACTGGCAACACTACCGTGAAGACATGTTCCCACCAATGGACATGGGTGATGGTGAAGAACTTGAATTAAGACCAATGAACTGTCCAAGTCATATTCAAATCTTCAAACACCACATTCGTTCATACCGTGAACTACCAATGAGAATTGCGGAATTAGGAATGATGCACAGATATGAAAAATCAGGTGCTTTATCAGGACTACAACGTGTTCGTGAAATGACATTAAATGATGGTCACACTTTCTTAACTCTAGAACAAATTCAAGATGAATTTAAGAAGGTTTTAGGTTTAATGGTAGAAGTATACAAAGACTTCGATATTAAGAACTACCACTTCAGATTAAGTTACAGAGATCCTAAGAATACTGAAAAGTACTTTGATGATGAAGAAATGTGGAACAGATCACAATCAATGCTTAAAGGTGCTATGGATGATTTAGGATTAGACTATGTTGAAGCTGAAGGTGAAGCTGCATTCTACGGTCCAAAACTTGATGTTCAAACATACACTGCAATGGGTAATGAAGAAACACTATCAACTATTCAATTAGATTTCATGTTACCTGAAAGATTTGGTCTAAGCTATGTTGGTGAAGATGGTCAAGAACACCGTCCAGTTATGATGCACCGTGGATTAGTTTCAACTATGGAAAGATTCATTGCTTACCTAATTGAAGTTTATAAGGGTGCATTCCCAACTTGGTTAGCTCCAAAACAAGTTAAAGTAATTCCTGTTAGCATGGAAAAATACGGTGATTACGCTAAAGAAGTTAATGACAAATTAGCTGCTCTAGGTATCCGTACTAGTGTTGATGATAGAAATGAAAAGATGGGTTACTTAATTCGTGATGCCCAAACTAACAAGATTCCATACACAATCGTTGTTGGTGAAAACGAAAAGAATGCTAATGAAGTATCAGTTCGTAAGTATGGTGAACAAGATACTGTAAACATGAGCATTGATGATTTCGTAAAAGAAATTCAAGCAGACATTAATAACTACTCAAGAGAAAAATAATTAAATGTTGTTGACAAGTATCATATATCTTGATACTATATAAATAACGAAAAAGCAGAAGCATCCCGCTTCTCGCCTGAGTTATCGTTTAAAGATGGCTAGGCATGATATCGGTTTAACCCTTAAAATGTTTTTTAAGGGACCAAAAGCGGGTGCTCAATTGTGGGCTCCCGCTTTTTTCTGCTTTTTAATAAACTTGGAGGTGAATTACCATAGCAAACGATATGATGGTTAATGATGGAATTCGAGCTCGTGAACTTCGTTTAATCGGTGCAAACGGTGATCAATTAGGAGTTAAGACAAAGGACGAAGCAATGCAAATTGCTGAAGCTGCAGGTCTTGACTTAGTAGTTGTTGCTCCTAAGGCTAAGCCAATGGTAGCAAAAGTACTTGATTACGGAAAATACCGTTTTGAACAACAAAAGAAAGCTCGTCTATCTCGTAAGAAGCAAAAAGTAGTTAGTGTTAAGGAAATTAGATTGAGTCCTACTATCGATACTAATGACTTCAATACCAAACTAAAAAGAGCTAAGACTTTCATCGAAAAAGGTGAAAAAGTTAGGGTTTCAATTCGCTTTAAGGGACGTGCCATCACACATAAGGAAATTGGTCGTGATGTTTTAAACAGAATGGCAGATTCTACATCAGATGTTGCTAGCGTTACTCAACGAGCAAAGATGGATGGAAGAAGTATGTTCCTAATGCTCGCACCTAAATCAAGCGATAAAAATTAGATAGTATTTTATAATACTTAAAGTTAAATTAAGGGAGGATTTTTTCAATGCCAAAGACTAAATCAAATCGTGCAATTGCAAAGCGTTTCAAGAAGACTGCCAAAGGTGGTTTAAAGAGTGCTAACGCATTTACAAGTCACCGTTTCCACGGTAAGACTAAGAAACAACGTCGTAACCTACGTGGTACAAGCATGGTAAACGATACATTAGCAAGCAAATACACAAAGATGTTTTAATTAAAACTTTTAAGTAAGACATACAATTAGGAGGATTTAAATATGCCAAGAGTTAAGGGTGGAACAGTTACTCACGCACGTCGTAAGCGTGTTTTAAAAGAAGCTAAAGGTTACCGTGAAGGTAAGCACAGTCTATTCAAGACTGCTAAAGATCAAGTTATGAAGTCACGTGAATATGCATTCCGTGATCGTAGAGCAAACAAGGGTAACTTCAGAAGATTATGGATTGCTCGTATCAATGCTGCTGCTCGTATGAACGGTCTAAGTTACAGTAAATTAATGCACGGTTTGAAACTTTCAAACATTGAAATGAACCGTAAGATGTTAGCTGACTTAGCTGTTAACGACGAAAAAGCTTTTGCTTCATTAGCTGAAACTGCAAAGAAAGCTATTAAATAATTTATAAAAACTTTCACCACTTAAGGTAAGTAGGTGGGAGTTTTTTTCTTATATGGGACACAACAATTGTGCCCCATAATACATAAATTTGAGGAGTGTTATGATGATAACTAAATTTAAACCAACTTGGATGATTCCAGTTATATACAGTATTTCACCATCTAAATTGCAGGATATGGGCATTAAGGCTGTTTTTAGTGATTTAGATAATACATTGATTCCATGGAATAATCCAGATGGTACTCCTCAACTAAGAGATTGGATTGATCAATTAAAGAAATACAATATTGAATTGATTGTCATCTCTAATAATAAACATAATAGAGTGAAGAGAGCTTTAGAAAGTTTAAAGCTTAACTTCATCTCTAGAGCTTGCAAACCTCTTCCAAGAGGAATTAAGCAGGCTTTAAAAAAATATAATTTAGATTCAAAACAAGTTATCATGGTGGGTGACCAATTGTTAACTGACGTATGGGCTTCAAACAACGCAAATGTACGAAGCGTTTTGGTAAAACCACTAATCGAATCTGATGCATGGAACACAAAGCCTAATCGTATGATTGAATCAGTAATATGGAAAAAGTTAAGAAAGAAGTTCAGTGATTTAGACTGGCAGGAGGATATTAATGACAGAAATTAATCAAATACAAGATGAAGAACTAAGATGTATAGGATGTGGAGCTGTAATTCAAACAGACGATCCAGAAGGCTTAGGATTTACACCTAATTCTGCTCTTGAAAAAGGTAAAGAAACAGGTGAAATTTACTGTCAACGTTGTTTTAGATTGAGACATTATAATGAAATTTCACCTGTTAGTTTAACTGATGATGATTTCTTAAGATTGTTAAATCAAATTCGTGATGCCGATGCATTAATAGTTTACTTGGTTGATGTATTTGATTTTAATGGTAGTTTAATTCCTGGATTACACAGATTCGTAGGGGATAATCCAATTATGTTAGTTGGTAACAAAGCTGATTTACTTCCAAATTCTCTTAAGAGAACTAAGCTAAAGGACTGGCTACGTCAAAGAGCTAATGAAGCCGGAATTAGACCGATTGATGTTGAATTAGTATCAGCTAAGACAAATGAATCCGTTGATGATTTATTGGATAACATTAATAAGCTAAGAGAAGATCGAGACGTGTATGTTGTCGGGGTTACTAACGTTGGGAAGTCCACTTTAATTAATCAAATCATCCGTCAAAACACTGGAATTAAAGAGTTGATTACAACTTCAAGATTCCCAGGTACTACTTTGGATAAAATAACAATTGATTTAGAAGATGGTCATGAGTTAGTTGATACACCAGGTATCATTCATAAGGAACAAATGGCACATTACTTAAATGGTAAGGACTTAAAAATTGTTCAACCACAAAAGCCAATTAAGCCTAAGGTATATCAACTTAATCCATCACAAACACTATTCTTCGGTGGTGTCGCTAGATTTGATTATGTTCAAGGTGATAAAAAACATGGATTTACAGTTTATGTTGAAAACAACTTATTGATTCACCGTACCAAGTTAGAAAATGCAGATGCATTTTATGAAAAACATTTTGGTGAACTATTAACACCACCTAGTCCAGAATCAATTGAAGATTTCCCTGAACTAGTTAGATTTGAATTTAAAACTAATCAAAAATCTGATTTAGTTTTTGAAGGGTTAGGTTGGATTACTGTTCCAGCTGATGTTGTAGTTGCTGGATGGGCACCAAAAGGTGTAGCAGTATTAATTAGAAAAGCAATGATTTAAAGAGGAGTAATAATTTGAAACTTAGAGGAAAACAAAAAAGATATTTAAGATCTCAAGCTAATAGAATGAAACCACTTTTCTCAATTGGAAAAAACGGTTTAAATGAAACATGGTTGGAACAAGTTACTGATGCTCTTCACAGAAGAGAATTAATTAAAGTTAACATCCAACAAAACTCAGACTTAGAAGTTGAAGATGTTCAAGAATACATTGAAAGCAATAGTAATATTAATGTTGTTCAAACTATTGGTAAGACTTTGCTTCTATTCTTGCCTGCAAGTAAAGAAAAATTCCAAATTTATTCTGTCGAAGTTAGAAATATGTAGAGGTGTTTTTAACCATGCATGATCAAAAAGTGCAAACAGTAAGTCAAGTGAACGTATCAAATCATAAAAGAAAAATTGGTATTATTGGTGGAACCTTTAATCCTATTCATAATGGTCATTTGTTTATTGCCGAACAAGTTCGCAGTCAATTAGGTTTAGAAAAGGTATATTTCATGCCGGATTTTATTCCGCCACACATTGACCATAAAGAGGCAATTGATGCTACTGATAGAACAAACATGGTTAATGTTGCGATAAACGATAATGATGATTTCGATATTGAAATGATTGAAATCATTAATCAAACAACCAGTTACACATATAACACTATGATAGAATTAAATAGGATACATCCCGATTATGAATATTACTTTATAATTGGGGGTGACATGGTTGAATACTTACCTAAATGGTATAAAGTAGATGAGCTTTTTAAATTAACTCATTTTGTTGGTGTCAGAAGAGAAAACTATCCAATGACTACTAAATATCCAGTAATTTGGGTGGATGTACCTAAGTTAGATATTTCTTCAACTATGATCCGTAAATTAGTTAAGAACCGTCAATCAATTCGTTACTTGGTTCCGGATGTAGTCGCTAAATATATAAAGGAGCATGATTTATATGAATGATATTGATTTAACATACACTGGTAAATATATTCCATTATCAAGAGAAGAATTAATTCAAAAACTTGATGATGCATTAACCCAATCTAGATTTGAACATGTTTTACGTGTCGAACAAATGGCATTTGAGTTAGCTAAGCAAAATGGAGAAGATGTAGAAAAAGCTAGTGTTGCCGGATTATGTCATGATTATGCTAAACAAAGACCAGATGATGACTTTTTAGATGTCATCAAAAAATATCATTTGGATGATTTACTATTGCATTATGGAAATGCCATCTGGCATGGAGAAGTAGGATATTTACTTGTTCAAGATGAATTGGGAGTAACCGATATCGATATTCTTAATTCAATTAAGCACCATACAACAGGTGCTAAGTATATGTCTAAACTAGAACAAATCGTTTACATGGCCGATTATATTGAAATGGGAAGAGATTTTCCCGGAGTAGAAGAAGCTAGAAAGATTACATTCAACGATTTAGCTGATGGTGTTGCTTATCAAACTAAACACACATTAGAATTTTTAATCAGTGAAAATAAACCAGTTTATCCTAAAACAATTGATACTTATAATGCATGGGTAAACGGATCAAATATCAAATAATAAGGAGTTCAATAATGAACAGTAAAGAACAATTAGAAGTACTTGTAAAAGCTGGAGACAGTAAAAGAGCACATAACATCGTAGCATTAGATGTACATGAAGTGAGTTTAATGGCAGATTACTTTGTAATCATGGATGCTGCTTCAAATAGACAGGTAAAATCAATCTCAGAAGAAATTGCCGATAAAGCTGAAGAAGCTGGAATCAACGTTAAAGCTGTTGAAGGAAAAGATACAGCTAAATGGATCTTGTTGGATATGGGGGATGTTATTGTTCATGTATTCCAAGAAGATGAACGTGAATACTACAACCTAGAAAAATTATGGTCTGATGCAGACTACGTTGATATCGACAGTTGGGTAAACGACTAATATGATTTATCAAAAGTTTGCTAAATTCTATGATGAGTTATTTGATGAAACAATGTATGATAAATGGTTATCATATGTTAAAAATAACGTAACTAAAGATGAATCCATCATGGACATGGCATGTGGTACAGGGAGACTATTATCATTCTTATCTGATGAAGGATATCAGGTTAGTGGGATGGATTTATCCGACGACATGCTTACATTAGCTGATGAAAGACTTAGAGATAAAGAAAATAAAGTTGAATTAATTCAAGGTGATATGACTGACTTATCAGACTTGCCTAATTTCAACGTTATTACATGTTTCGACGATTCATTATGCTATTTATCAGATTTAGAAACATTACAGACTACATTCGAAAATGTTTTAAATCATTTAAGTGACAATGGAACATTTTTATTTGACGTGATTACACCATATCAAACTGATGTTGTGTATCCCGGTTATATGTATAACTATCATGATGATGAAAATGCTTTTCAATGGCAATCATACATTGGTGAATATGACCATTCAGTTGAACATGATTTAGTTTTCTTCACCTACAATGAAGACATCGATGCATATGATCAGTTTAGTGAGACTCATTTCGAAAGGACATATGAATTACAAACATATTTAAATCTATTGAAAAAAGTTGGCTTTAGTTCAATTGAGGTATCTGCTAATTTTGGTAATGAAGAGATTAGTGAAGATACCACTAGATGGTTCTTTAAATGTAAGAAAGGATAGTTACTATGAAGGCAGTCGGAATTATAGCTGAATATAATCCATTTCATAATGGTCATAAATATCAGATTGAACAAGCTAAAAAAACGACTGGAGCCGATATAGTAATTATTGTCATGTCTGGAAACTGGGTCCAAAGAGGACAACCAGCGATAATTGATAAATGGCAAAGAGCTGAAATTGCATTAAATAATGGAGCCGATATAGTCCTTGAATTGCCTGTGCAATCAGCGGTTCAACCTGCCGATATATTTGCTCAAAAGGCAGTAGAAATTTTAGCTAATTTTAAATGCGAATGGTTAGCATTTGGTAGTGAACATCCAGAATTAGACTTCGAAGGATTAGCTAAAAAAGACTTGAGTAATTCAAAATTCGTAAATAATGATTACAAGCAATCCTATGCTGGTTTGATTCGAGAAGCTATTGATGGGGTAACTGGACAACGTATTAGTGATCCCAATGATGTGTTAGCGTTAAACTACGCAATTGCTAATAACAGTATGGAACATCATATGCAGTTAGTGCCGATTCTCCGTAAAGGTTCAAATCATCACGATAAGGAATTGAATCACGACATTAAAATGGCAAGTGCTTCATCAATTAGGGATGCTATTGAAACTAATCGAATTGATGAAACTATTAAGTTTTTACCAACTGCATATGATAAAAGCGTATTTAACAAAATATGTTCATGGGCTGATTTTTGGCCATTGTTAAAGTATAAGGTTACAACTAGTTCAATTCATGAGTTGGAAAATATTTATCAAATGAATGAGGGGTTAGAATATCGATTTAAGAAATTTATTTATCAATCAAATACTTTTGATGAGTTTATTTATTTAATTAAATCGAAAAGATATACCTATTCACGTCTTAGAAGGTTATGTGTTTACACATTACTAAATTGGAAAAAAGATGATGATTTAGGTAGTCAATACGCTCGTATACTAGCTTTTAACAAAGTTGGTAATGGTTATTTAAACCATATTAAAAAGGATATAAATCTACCTATTATTACTAAAATTGATAAGCATTTATCTGAAAATGAACTAAAATTTGATGTAAATGCTGGTAAAATTTACGAAAGTATTAATAATAGAAAACAAGATGTAGGGAAACACCCAATTATTTATTAATAAAAGGGATGGTATCAAGGAAATGACCTTGACAAACTAACGTCTTAATATGTATAATAAACGCTGTTGCATTAGGAGGAATAGACATGAAATGGTTCGTAAAAGAACTTTCCGAATACAAGAATCAACCACTATCAACTAGTGAAGACATTAATCTATCAGATGATATCATGAGTAGATATAGCAAGTACGTTATTTCTGCAGATGATGACATTCATGTTGAAGCACATGTCTTTTATGAAAAAGGTGATGTGATTGTTAACGCTCATGTAACAGGAAAGGTAGTTGTACCATCTTCGCGTTCTTTAAAGCCTGTTGATTTACCACTAGACTTCACTATTGATGAAGTTTATGTAGATACACAAGCTAGACTTAAAGAACGCGAAAGAGAAGATGATGTTGCTTTTCTAGTAGATGATGACGGTTTAATTGATTTTGATCAATCTGTAGCCGATAACATCATTCTACAAATTCCAATGCACATTTTGTCTCCGGATGAAATCGAAAGTAATGAAATGCCAGAAGGTAATGACTGGGCGGTAATTTCAGAAGACGACTTCGCTGAACAAGAGGCAAATGATAAAAAAGTAGATCCACGTCTTGCTAAGTTAGAGAATTTCTTTAACGATAGTGATAACTAGTTGCAAGACTTAAAAATTTTTTTCACTAGTGGATATTTTATAATAAAAAGGGGGTTTTTGCATTGGCTGTACCAGCAAGAAGAACTTCAAAAGCTAAGAAGGGTATGCGTCGTGGTCACATTAAGTTGGCTAACCCAAGTTTGAGTGCTTGCCCAAACTGTGGAGAATTACGTAAACCTCACATTGTATGTCCTAGTTGTGGATACTATGATGGAAAACAAGTTGTTAATGAAAACAACTAATTAAATAAAAGCTATCAGAACACCATGGGTTCTGATAGCTTTTTTTATTTTAAATATAAAATTATTTATTTATTATTAGTTTTATATTAAACTATAATCAATTAAACAAATCGATTTTTTATTTTATCCGACAATAGAGTCATTTTGGTTGAGTTTTTAATAATAATATTCGGATTATGCTCTTCTATTATGAGAAAAATTGTGATAAAATATACAAAGTAAGTTAAGATTTTCTAAAATAAATGGAGAGGTGTACTTAAATGAGCCGAATTTTAATAATTGAAGACGAAAAAAGCTTAGCTAGATTTGTAGAGTTAGAATTAAAGCATGAAGGTTATGATACCGAAGTAGCTTTAGACGGTCGTGAAGGGCTAGAAGAAGCTCTTAATAACGATTATGACGTTATTCTTTTAGACTTAATGTTACCTAAGTTAAATGGTATGGAAGTTGCTAGAAGACTTCGTGAAAAGAAGACTACTCCTATCATTATGATGACTGCTAGAGATTCAGTTATTGACCGTGTTTCTGGCTTTGATCACGGTGCTGACGACTACATTGTTAAGCCATTTGCTATTGAAGAATTATTAGCACGTGTTAGAGCTTTACTTCGTCGTATTGATATCGAAGGTGACGAAAGTGCTGAAGATCAAAAAGTTGTTTACTTTAAGGATATTACAGTAGAAAAAGAAAGTCGCATTGTTAAACGCGGCGACGACATCATTGATTTAACTAAACGTGAATACGAATTACTATTAACATTAATGGAAAACGTTAATGTTGTATTAGCTAGAGATGTTTTATTAACTAAGGTATGGGGTTACGATTCAAGTGCAGAAACAAACGTTGTTGATGTTTACGTTCGTTACCTAAGAAACAAAATTGATAGACCAGATCAAAAGAGCTATATCCAAACTGTTAGAGGAACCGGTTACGTGATGAGATCATGATACCCCTCAATGATGATAAAGTATCAAAGACAGTAAGTAGTAATCGAAGATGGTTTTCTCTAAAGTGGAAATGGTCAATTGGTTCAGCAATTATAATTTTTGTTATCCTATCAATTTTTTCTTTTTTAATCTATAATCGATTTTCTGATGTTTTATTACATCAGGAAAACGCACGTACAGTTGAATCAGATGTAACAATCTCTAGTAGATTAAGTCATGTTAATCAACCTTTAGATTTTGAAAAAGTTAATGACGTCTTAAGTCCTAACAATAATTTAAAGGGTGCTACTCCTAATAACGGAATGGCAATGAACGTATATTCTGATTCTATTTACACTAATTTATTCAGTAAAGATATCGTTGTTAGTGTATACAATAATCAATCAGAACCAATCTTTTCATCAAAGAAGTCACCAAAAAAGATTTATAAATTTCAGCCTGTAGAATCAAGAAAATCTGTAATCACCAGAAGTGATGGTAAAACTGTTTTAGTTTTAGATTCACCAATTTATTCATCTGATAAGATGCACGCTCTAATTGGGTATTTAAGAGTTGTTGATTCAATGTCAGATTATAATTTGTATATCAATAAATTAGCTGGAATCTTATTTGTTATTCTTATAATTGGTATCTTCTTCTCAGCTGCATTGTCATACTTTTTATCATCGTATATGCTTCGACCAATTCGTATTATTTCTAACACTATTCATAGTGTTAAGGAATCTCCAGAAACGGATAGTCGTGTGCCTAAGTTAACTCAAAATGATGAGTTAACCGATTTAGGTGATCTATTCAATGATATGATTGACACTATGCAAAGATATATTGATCAACAACAACAATTCGTTGAAGATGTATCTCATGAATTAAGAACCCCAGTTGCCGTAATTCAAGGCCATTTAGATATGCTTTCTAGATGGGGGAAAGATGATCCAGAAGTTTTGGATGAATCTATTAAGTCTTCTATTTATGAAATTAATAGAATGAAGAGCTTAGTTCAAGAAATGTTAGATTTATCAAGAGCTGAACAAGTCGAAATAAACTATGGTAATAAGACTACGGATGTACAAGACGTTGTTCATCAACAATACAATGATTTTAAGATGATTCATCCAGATTATGAGTTTATCTTAGATGATGATATTGATGACGAAACAATTGTACAAATCTATCGAAATCATTTAGAACAAATATTGATTATCCTATTGGATAACGCAGTTAAGTACTCTAAACAACGAAAAGAAATTCATATTTCTCTTTCTAGAAAGTATCGATACGTAGATATTGCCGTTCAAGATTTTGGTGAAGGATTAAGCCAAGAAAGTATCAATAAGATATTTAACCGTTTTTACCGTGTAGATAAGGCTAGAAGCCGTAATCAAGGTGGGAATGGACTTGGATTATCAATCGCTAAACGTCTAGTGGAAGCATATAATGGGCAAATTAATGTTGAAAGTTCTGCGGGCTATGGTTCAATATTTACCATTTCATTCCCAATATTATCAAAAGATAAAGTAGAACATTTGAAACAATTAGATGCTAAAAATACCAAATAAAAAAAAGAGCTGTCATTGACAGCTCTTTTTTTATTATTTATTACGATGTTTATATACAAGCCCAAATGGAACTAAGTTTTCGTTTCCATTTTTAATTCTTGTAATGTTACTGCGGTGTCTTACAAAGATGAAGACAGTTAATATGATTCCGATTAAACCTAACCAGTAATCACCATCCATTAATATTAAGATGGTAATAAGTGGGAATGAGATCATACTAGCAAGACTAACCATACTTGTTAAGTAAGTAAAAATAATTTCAAAAGCAAATGCACATAAGAATAAAATAGGGTGAATTGCTAATAGCATCCCTGCACTTGTTGCAACAGCTTTACCACCTTTAAAATGAGCAAAAACTGAGAAAGTGTGGCCTAATACAGCGAACAGACCAAATATAATTGGTGATACGTGTGAGATATTGAAGAAAGCTGGAAGTAATGTAGCGATTGTTCCTTTTAGAATATCTAGAATCATTACAACCGCTCCAGCAGTCTTTCCTAATTCTCTAAACGTATTGGTGGTTCCCATGTTTCCGGAACCCAATTTAGTGATATCTTTATGGAAAAATAATTTTCCAACCCAGATTCCACTAGGTAGTGACCCTAATAAGTAAGCCACTATTAATAATAGTATAAGTTTCAAAAAACGTTCCTCCCCCAAAATAACTATCTATTAATTCTACCATTTTTACGAATTTAGACAACCTAGTATCGCAATTCCTAAACTAAAGCCCTTTTAAAACGTTTTTAAATAATGTAATATATTATATTGTATGAAAGGGAGTGCGTAATGATGGCTAATAAGTCAGAAAACTATAATGATGACTCCATTCAAGTTCTTAAAGGATTGGAAGCAGTTAGAAAACGTCCTGGTATGTACATCGGTTCTACCGATAGTAAAGGATTACATCATTTGGTATACGAAATTGTGGATAATGCGGTCGATGAAGCATTAGCCGGATATGGTGACGAAATTAACGTTACTATACATAATGATAATAGTATTACAGTGGTGGATCATGGACGTGGAATGCCTGTAGGAATGCATTCATCTGGTAAACCCACTCCAGAAGTAATCTTAACTGTATTACATGCTGGTGGTAAGTTTACAGAAAATGGTGGATACAAGACCTCCGGTGGTTTGCACGGGGTAGGTTCCAGTGTTGTTAATGCACTTTCAAACAGTTTAAGTGTAACTATTGTTAGAGATGGTTACAAATATGAAGAAGATTTCGAAAATGGTGGTCAACCAATTGGCACCCTTAAGAAAATCGGTAAAACAAAAGAACATAGTGGAACTACTGTCACTTTCAAGCCTGATAGTAGTATTTTTACAACCACTATTTATAACTACGATATTTTAAGACAACGTTTAAGAGAATCAGCATTTTTATTAAACGGCATAAAAATCACTTTAACTGATGAACGAGTGGGTCAAGAACGTAGCGAAGAGTTCCATTTTAAAGATGGAATTAAAGAGTTTGTTCAATACTTGAACGAAGATAAGCATACTCTTGGTAACATCATGTATTTTGATGGATCAAAAGATGGTGTTGAAGTTGAAGTAGCTGCTCAATACAATGACGGTTATACAGAAAACACACTTTCATTCGTTAATAACGTTAGAACTAAAGATGGTGGAACTCACGAATCAGGTTTTAGAAGTGCCTGGACCAAGTCTTTTAATGATTTTGCGCGTCGAGTAAAACTATTAAAGGATAAAGAAAAGAACTTAGACGGAACTGATGTTAGAGAAGGTCTATCTGCGGTTATTTCAATTAAAGTGCCTGAGGAAATGCTTCAATTCGAAGGTCAAACCAAAGAAAAACTAGGAAGTCCTGAAGTTCGTTCTATTGTTGATAATATTGTTTCAGAACAATTAGGTTACTTCCTATTGGAAAACAATGATTTTGCTCAAGAATTAGTTCATAAGTCATTAAGAGCACGTAAGGCGAGAGAAGCTGCGCGTAAAGCTCGTGATGAAAGTCGTAATGGTAAGAAGAAACACAAGAAGGAAAGATTACTATCTGGTAAATTAACACCAGCGCAATCTAAAGATGTTTCTAAAAATGAACTATTCCTAGTCGAAGGGGATTCTGCGGGTGGTTCTGCTAAACAAGGACGTGACCGTAAGCATCAAGCAATTTTGCCTTTACGTGGTAAGGTTTTAAATACTGAAAGAGCAAAACTAGATGATATCTTAAAAAATGAAGAAATTAGTACCATGATTTATACAATTGGTGCTGGTGTTGGTGCGGACTTCAATATTGAAGATGCCAACTATGATAAAGTCATCATCATGACCGATGCCGATGATGATGGTGCCCATATTCAAATTCTGTTATTAACATTCTTCTACAAGTACATGCGTCCAATGGTTGAACAAGGTAGAGTGTACATTGCACTTCCACCTTTATATAAGATTCAACAAAAGTCTGGTAAGAAGAACCAAGTTGATTATGCTTGGACTAACGACGAATTAACAGACAAGTTAAAAGCGTTTGGCCAACATCCTGCTTTACAAAGATTTAAAGGTCTTGGCGAAATGAACGCCGATCAATTATGGGAAACTACTATGGACCCGGATAACAGAACTTTAATTCAAGTTCAAATTGATGATGCTGCACTTGCTGAAAAGCGTGTAACTACTCTTATGGGTGACAAAGTTGAACCAAGACGTGAATGGATTGAAGAAAACGTTAAATTCACACTAGAAGAAGACGGCAGTATTTTAGATACAACTAAAGAAACAGAAATTGAATAGATAGGAGGAAACGAAGTGGCTAATCATTCAGTGATTGAAAAACTAACGCTTGAACAAATCATGAGTGAAAGATTTAGTAGATACTCTAAATCAATCATTCAAGAAAGAGCGTTACCAGATGTTCGTGACGGACTAAAGCCTGTCCAACGAAGAATTCTATATGCAATGAACAAGGATGGAAATACCTTTGACAAAGGTTTCAGAAAGTCAGCTAAGTCAGTTGGTAATGTTATGGGTAATTTCCATCCCCATGGTGATAGTTCTATCTATGAAGCATTAGTAAGAATGAGTCAAGAATGGAAAATCAGAGAACCATTAATTGAAATGCACGGTAACAATGGTTCAATGGATGGAGATCCAGCTGCGGCGATGCGTTATACCGAAGCTAGATTGAGTAAAATTGCATCTGAAATGCTAAGAGACATTGATAAAGATACAGTTGATTGGGTGCCAAACTTTGATGACACTGAAAATGAACCAACTGTACTTCCATCACGTTTCCCTAACTTATTAGTAAACGGTGCAACTGGTATTTCTTCAGGATATGCAACTGAAATTCCACCTCACAACCTAACAGAAGTATTAGATGCTTTAATGCACTTACAAAAACATCCAGATGCTTCATTGGAAGAATTAATGGAATTCATCAAGGGCCCTGACTTCCCAACTGGGGGAATTGTCCAAGGTCTTGATGGAATTAAAAAAGCATATGAAACTGGTCGTGGAAAGATTATTATTCGTTCTAAGACTAATGTTGAAGAACTACGTGGTAATAAAACATTAATTAGAGTAAGTGAACTACCATATGAAGTTAATAAACTTCAATTGGTAAAACAAATTGATGAAATCAGAATCAATAAGAAAATTGATGGTATTGCTGAAGTTAGAGATGAAAGTGACCGTAATGGTTTATCTATTGCTATCGAATTAAAACGAGATGTAGATGCTACCGGAATCTTAAATTACCTATTTAAAAACACCGATTTACAAATTAACTATCACTTTAACGTGGTCGCAATCAACAAAATGCGTCCAGAAAGATTATCTTTAAAGGAAATCTTGGACTCATATCTTAATTATCAAAGATTAGTGGTTTCTAAACGTACTCAATACGATTTAGATAAAGCAATGGATAGACAACATATTGTTGATGGTTTAATTAAAGCTTTATCTATCCTAGATGATGTAATTAAGACAATTAGAGCAAGTGATAATCGTAAAGATGCATGTAATAATTTGATTACTAAATTCGATTTCTCTGAAAAACAAGCAGATGCAATCGTTAAGTTACAACTATACCGTTTAACTAATACAGATGTGGTTGAACTAGAAACTGAAAAAGCCAAATTAACTGCTGATATTTTAGAATTCAATAAGATCTTAAACGATGATAGTGAATTGAATCGTGTTCTTACTAATGAATTTAAGGCAATTAAAAAAGCATATGGTAATGATCGTTTAACTAAGATTGAAGCCGAAGTCGAAGAACTAAAAATCAGTAAGACAATTACTGTTCCAGAAGAAGACGTTGTTGTGATGGTTAGTCATGATGGCTATCTAAAACGTAGTAGTGTTCGTTCATACAAAGCTTCAGATGTTGATGATGATGGTCTAAAAGAAGATGACTATCCAATTTTCTTAGAAGAACTAACCACACTACAACATTTGTTTATGTTTACTAATAAAGGTAACTTAATTTACCGTCCAGTTCATGAAATCACTGATGCTAAGTGGAAGGAAACTGGTGAACATATTTCTCAAACAATTGGTTTAAGTGATGATGAAGCGATCATTAAGGTCATGTCATTTAAGACTCTTAAAGAAACTGGTAAGTTTGTTATTTCAACTAGTGACGGCTATATCAAACAAACCGAATTTGATAAATTAGCACCTGGACGTAACTATCGTTCTAGACCAGCTGTTTATGAAAAGCTAAAAGATGATAGTGCCTATGTATTAAATGTGGAATATGTAGAAAAACAAGACGATAATCCATTAGTGTTTATTGCTTCAAATGTCGGATTAGCAACATGTTTTGAATTAGATGAAGTATCTTATTCAGGTGCTCGTTCAACTGGTGTTAGATCAATGGATATTAGGGATGATGAATTTGTCGCTAATGTCGCATTGGTAAGGGAAGATGATGTTGTGGGGATGATTACCCAACGTGGATTCTACAAGAATATGAAAGTTAGTGAAGTTCCATTAGCAAGTCGTGCACGTAGAGGGGTTCAAGTTCTAAAACCACTTAAGAAGAATCCACATGAATTAGTGGACTTGGTTAAGCTTGAAGAATCTAACGACAGTTACAATCCAATTCAAGTGGTTACTGATAGACGTCGTACCCATGACATTATGCCTTCGGAACATCCAATTAACGATAGACAATCAAATGGTTCTGCTTTATTAGATGTTGATGCTGAAGGACAACCATTAAATATGATGGTATTACATCCTGAAGTAGTGGCTAATATTAAGTAATATTATCTATAGAATAATTATTATCAAAATCATAAAATTTATTGTTATTTTATGATGATTAGGTTATTATATTCTAATGAAGAATTTATTATATGATAATTTTATGGATAAATAGGGGTAAAAAATGAAAAAAACTAAGCAAGAAAATATTTTCTCTTCAAAAACACTTTCATACTTTTTGCAATTAGCAGAAACTATGAATTACACTCAAGCAGCACAAATTTTGGGAATTACTCAACCAGCTCTTACTCAACAAATTAAAAAGCTTGAAAAGACTGTTGGGGCACCATTATTTTATTCAATTGGTAAAAAATTAAAGTTATCATCAGCTGGTAACATTATGCTAAAGTCTACAAAAGATATTTATGAAATTTTAAACCAAACTGCTGACGAAATTGAACAATCAAACAGCGCTTCAACTGGTGATATTAACATTGGTGTTTTATCATCAATTCAAGTTAAAGTATTTGAAAAGTTCATCGCTGAATTATACAAAAAGAATCCTGAATTGAAGATTAACTTAAGAATGTTAACCCGTAAGGAAATTTGGGAAAGCTTGGAAAACAACCGTATTGATTTAGCAATTATGTACTTACCAGATTCATCAATTAAGAACTGGAAGCCATATGAAGCACAAAAGATTATGAGTGATGACTTAATGTACATTCACCATAATGAAAAATTTGCTGGAAAAGATAAAATTAAATTTAAGGACACATTGGATAGACCATGGGTTACTTATCCAGAAGATTACTTCTTAGATTCAATTCTAAAAACTGAATACAAGGATCAACTACTAGATAGTCCTAAGAGTGGTGCTTGTTTCTCAACTCCAGAACAAATCTTACGCTTTGCAGTTAACACTGGATTAAATACTGCACTTCCAAGTTCATTTATGATTGACAAAGATGTTAAAAAATTGGAAGATAATAATACATGGGTTGCCCGTTTGAATCCAAACATTAATTTTGATCTAGCATTCGTCTACAGAACAAATAAGAAAATGATTCCTCGTGTGGGTTCATTCCTAGAAGAATTTGATAAATTCTTAGATGAAAGAGACTACCTAACAAGATTAAAGGACAACTACTAAAAAGATAAAGGAAGTTTTATCATGGCTAAAGAATTAGTTTTCGGACACCAAAGTCCAGATACTGATGCAATTTGTGCAGCTATCGAATATGCATATCTACAAAACAAATTAGGTTACGATGTTGAAGCAGTTGCTTTAGGTACACCTAGTGAAGAAACTAAATTTGTTTTAGACTACTTTAAACAAGATACACCTCGTGTAATTAGTGAAGCTTCATCAGAAGTTGAATCTGTTATGCTAGTGGATCATAATGAACCTCAACAAAGTGTTTCAGATATTGATAAATTAACTGTAACTCATGTTGTTGATCATCACAGAATTGCAGATTTTAATACTGAAAAACCAGTATTTTATCGCGCAGAACCAGTTGGTTGTGTAAGTACTGTAATTTTTGAAATGTTTAACGAAAAAAATGTTGAAATTCCTGAAAAATTAGCAGGACTAATGCTATCAGCAATCATTTCTGATACATTATTACTAAAATCACCAACAACTACAGATGTTGACAAGAAAGCAGTTGAAGCATTAGCTAAGATTGCTAATGTTGACTACGAAGAATACGGTATCAAGATGCTAAAAGCTGGTACTAACGTTGATGCTAGATCTGATAAAGACCTAATTGACGGTGATGCTAAGTCATTCACTATGGGTGGTAAAGCTGTTCGTATCGACCAAATTAACACTGTTGATGTTAACGACGTCTTAAAACGTAAAGCTGATTTACTAAAAGCTATGGAAGAAGAAGCAAAAGCTGAAGGATATGATTTATTCTTAGTTATTGCTACTAATGTTTTAGACAGCAACTCAGAAGCCATTGTATATGGTGAACCTAAAGATGCTGTTGAAAAAGCATTTAACCAAACTATTTCTGACGACACAATTGCCTTACCAGGTGTTGTATCAAGAAAGAAACAAGTTGTTCCTCAATTAACTGATGTTTTAGATTAGTATTAGGACGGTAAAAAGCACATCCTAGAGATGTGCTTTTTATTTATATAAAATATCTGACAGCGTTGCATCCGGAATACGGCTGTCTCAAATAAAAACAATAGGAGATTTTCAAAATGGTAAAAGTATTAAGAAATTTAGCAACTTCAAGAGTGATGGATTTATTAGGAATTGTAATTATATTTATTTGTGCATTTCTATCAGGATATCTATTTGAATCACTTAATGATGTGACTCATTGGGGACACTGGGCAATTTTTGTTCCATTTGGTTTAATTAGTGCATTTGATGCTTGTATGTCTATTATGTCTACTAGATTAGTTGGTCGATTTAGTAATTGGGGTAATTGGATAGGAGTTCCTGAGATTATCTTGGGTTGTATTATTGATTACTTACTTGGTAATCATGGTGCAATTTTAACTTACCCAATTAGTTTTATTATTCAGATCTGGGCAATTAAGACATGGACAAATTCTGATAAATTTAAGAAATCAAACTTAATGAATACTGCTAAAGGTAAAATACTTTTCGTCTTTTTATCTCTATTATCATTGTTATTTAGCTTTGGTATCAATTACATTGGATACGGTCAACTTAACTCATCTGATTCCGTCCTATATGTATTAACAAGTTTTGTATTTGGGATTTCATTAATCGCAAATATTATGAATGCCATGAAGATTTCAACACAATGGAAATTCTGGCTATTATACGACTTTATTCAATTAGCTAAGGCATTTAGTCAATTTAATTTTGCAAACGTTGGAAAATACATTTATTACATTCTAATGGCACTTGCTGGTAATGCATATTGGGGTAAGGATGCCGAATAATATATTGTGCTAATGAGTTGCAATATTTTCAATATTCGTTATCATTATAGATATGTCGTGTACGATATATCAGCATTTGATATGTCATAATTAAGCAAAGGAGCTGTTAATTATGAAAAAATACAGTGAAGAAGAATTAAGAAGTCGTTTAACAGACGAACAATATGAAGTTACTCAAAACGCTGGTACTGAAAGACCATTTACAAATGAATTCGATGATTTTTTTGAAGATGGATTATATGTAGATATTGTTTCAGGTGAACCATTGTTTACATCAAAAGATAAGTACAACTCAGGATGTGGATGGCCAGCATTCACTAAACCAATCGAACAAAGCAGTATTAAGAGCAATCTAGATACTTCTCACGGAATGATTAGAAATGAAGTTAGAAGTAGTGAAGCAAACTCACATTTAGGACATGTTTTCCCAGATGGACCACAAGATAAGGGTGGATTGAGATACTGCATTAACTCAGCTTCATTAAGATTTATTCCAGTTGATAAATTAGAAGAAGAAGGCTACGGTAAATACGCAGCTGAATTTAAATAAAAGGGGGATTTTATAATGAGTAAAGAAACAGCAATTTTTGCGGGTGGTTGTTTCTGGTGTATGGTTGAACCATTTGATCAACAACCAGGAATTGAAAGTGTAATCTCAGGTTATACTGGAGGACACGTTGCCAACCCAACATACGAACAAGTATGTAGCCATACTACTGGTCATACTGAAGCAGTTGAAATCACATTTGATCCAGAAATTATTTCATACAAAGAACTTGTTGAAATTTACTGGAGACAAACTGATCCAACTGATGCTGCTGGTCAATTCCAAGACCGTGGTGACAGCTACCGTCCAGTAATCTTCGTAAATAGCGAAGAACAAAGAGAAGTGGCAGAAGCTTCTAAAAAAGCTTTAGCTGAAAGTGGCATGTTTGATGATCCAATTGTTACTTCAATTGAAGATGCAAAACCATTCTATCCAGCTGAAGATTATCACCAAGACTTCTACAAAAAGAACCCATTACGAGCACAAATAGAAGAATTAGGTGGTCGTCAACAATTTAAAGATACAAAATGGGCTAGATAACAAAAAAAGATTGCCAATCGGCAATCTTTTTTTTATTTGTTCTTTCTTAAGTTATCAACGAATTCTTTGCTAGGAGTGACATAAATTGTTTGTTGACCTTCATATATAACGAAGCCAGGTTTTGATCCGTTAGGTTTTCTAATTTTTTTAACCTGAACATAGTCAACTGGAACGGTTGCTGAATCACGTGCTTTAGAGAAATATGCTGCAAGCATAGCAGCGTCTTCAATCGTTTTATCATCCGGATTAAAGTCTTTAATAATAACGTGTGATCCATGAATCTTTTGAGTATGCAACCAAGTGTCACGTTTATCAGCATCTTTCATTGTTAACTTATCGTTTTGCAAATTATTTTTACCAACAAGAATATGAACACCTTCATCAGTAATAAATTCTTCAGGCTTACTAATTTTAGTATTGGTAGTTTTTTTGTTTGAATGATTATTATGATGTTTTAAATAACCTTCATTTTCAAATTCAACTTTTATGTCATCTAAGTCAGATGGATTAGCAAGTTCAATTTGAGATAAGATATTATCAAAATAATTGATTTCATTATTCGTCTTTTCAAGTTGATCAGTAACATAAGATACAGCATTCTTTTCTTTTTGATATCTTTTGAAATACTTTTGTGCATTTTCTGATGGAGAAATTTGGTTAGAAATACTAATTTCAATCGGATTACCATTATCATAAAAGTTAGGAAGGGTGATTTTAGTCATCCCTTTTTTAATTTCATGTAGATAGGTCGTTAAAATTTCTCCTTTAATTCTATAATCATCAGCGTATTTCGTGTTTTCTAAAGTCTTTTCCAACTTTTTCTTTTTAGTTTTGTTTTTCTTAAGTTCAGATTTAGCCACTTTGATTAAAACACTACCTTGTTGCTTAACGCGATCTAATCTAGCTTTAGTTTCATAAAAATGATCAAGAAGTTCACTTAAAGAGTTAAAGGTTGTAGCTTTTTCTTCAAAAGGATAAACTGTAAAAATTGCTGATCCATTATGTTCAATCAGTGTAGGATTTGGATTATCAAAAAATGAAAAGAATTCACTGAATCCATCTCTATGATTTGTACTAACATGCATCATTTTTGCTAAAAATAGTGATGTATCCTTTCCTAAACCTTGAAATGTTTTACGAAATTCAGTAGATAAAACTTCTTGGTTAGGATAGTTAGAAAGCAATGTTTCCACTATGTTAAAGTCAAAGTCATCACTGAATGGATTAATCATATTTTGGTTTGGAGGGGTGATGTAGGTATCTCCTGGTAAAATGGTTCTATATCTATTCTTATCAGCACCAATGCGTTTAATAGCGTCAATAATACGCATATCATCTTGAGTATCTACTAAAATAATATTACTATGACGAGCCATAATTTCTACAACTAACATCATTTCTTTGAGGTCACCAATTTCATTGCGTGTTGTAAAATGAAAAACCATTACTCGATCATTATCAACTTGAGTAACTTTTTTTAAAATTGATCCGCTTAGATGTTTTCTCAATGTCATTGTAAAATTAGTTGGAACCTTGGGATTAACATATGAAGTTCTTGAAACTTGTACACGTGCATAGTTAGGGTTCGCAGAAATTAAAATAGGGTAATTTTCATGGTTAGATCTAATTGTGATAACGACTTCATTATCATAAGGTTGATTAATTTTTGAAATTCGACCACCAGTAACTAGGTTATTTAATTCAGCGACCATAGCATGTGTGAATGAACCATCAAATGACATTTTATCATCTCTCTTTCGTTAAAAATCTTATAATATAGTATAACTTAAATAAGCTATACTTAGCAAAAATAACAGAGTTCTCATGATATAAAACTGGTTTAATGTTATAATTTTTATATAAATTAAAAGATCGTATTAAGATTAAAAGGATGATAAATAATGAAAATTGCAATCGTAACAGATAGTACTTCTTACTTATCAAAAGAAGAGCAAGAAAAATATGGCATTCATATTATTCCAATGCCTGTCATGATTGATGGTAAGAGTTATGAAGAAGAGGTAAATATCTCAACCGAGGAATTCTATGAAAAATTGAAGAATTCGCAATCATTCCCAAGTACTTCTCAACCTGCTATGGGAGAATTAATCAATATGTACAATAGTCTAGCTGAAGAGGGATACGATGCAGTTATCAGTATTCATTTAGCAAGTACTATTTCTGGGTTCTTTAATTCACTATCCGCGTTAGCACCCACTATTGAAAATATTAAAGTAATTCCTTACAATTCAAAAATTACAGTAAAATTAATGGGGAACTTGGTAATTGAAGCTGCTAAACAGGTTGAAGCAGGTAAATCAATTGAAGAAGTTATTGAACACTTAGATATGGTTAGAGATACCATTGATGAAATTTTTGTTGTAGATGATTTGCAAAACCTAGTTAGAGGTGGAAGACTGTCAAATGCTTCAGCGTTTTTAGGTAGTTTGTTAAAAATTAAACCTCTTCTAACATTTGATAAGCAATCAAACGAAATTGTAGCTTTTGAAAAAGTTCGTTCTCGTAAAAAAGCATTAAAGAGAACTGAAGAACTATTTAAAGAAGCAATTGATAAAGTTGATTATCCAGTAAAAGCCATCGTTATTAATGGAAATGATCCTGAAGCTGGACACGAATGGAAAGAAAGTATTCAGTCTATTTATCCTGATATGAAGATTGAAGAAAGTTATTTTGGTCCAGTTATTGGAACTCATTTAGGAAATAAATCATTAGCATTAGCCTGGATGATTGATACAGAAACCAAATAAGTTAATATTTTACATTAAATAAACGTACTTAATTAGAATTTTAGGGTTATTATTCACCAAAACACAAACATTAATTGAACAAAAGTATAAAATGTTAGTTGTTTTATGTTTTTATAAATGATAATATAGATGTTGCAAGTTATTTTGCAAAAAATTTAGGAGTAGGGTTATATGCGTAAAGTGCTAGTGGAACGGAATGTGAACGCTAGACGAAAACTACGGTTGCGATGTATATCCCGCATTCGCCACAACGTTTTTATAATATCGTTTTTATAATGATTTAGTGGCAGCTCCACTAGGAGATGTCTTGTTTTTATGAATGTTTCAACTTTATTTAGAGTTCCACGTATTAACGTTAGGGACGCATCAACAATTGCTATTTTAATGGCATTGTCATATGTATTAGGAAAATTTGGAATACACACTCCAATCGTTGTATTTACTTTCTCATTCCTAGTTACAGCTGTAATGGCATCCATGTATGGACCAATCATTTCAGCAGTAGTAGCAGGGGTCTGTGATGTAATGTTTACACTATTGAGTGGACAAATGTACTTACCAGGTTTTACTCTATCTGCAATGACTGCAGCATTTATCTTTGGACTATTTTTATACAAAAATGAAAAATTCAGTCCATGGAAAGCAATTGTAGCTCAATTAATTATTACCTTATTGGTAAACACATTTATGAATACTTTATTCTTAACTTTATCACCATTAACATCAGGATACAGTTTTAAAGTATTTATCATGACTAGACTAGTAAAACAAGTTATTACAACACCAATTCAAATGGTATTGCTTGTTGTTGTTCTAGGTAACCCAATCATGCAAAAACTAATTAAGTCTTGTTGGAAATAATAAATTCGATTGAGAGTGAAGTTATATGATTAAAAATTTTTACGATTTTAAGTTAACTGAAATGAATGGATCAAACATTGATTTTAATGATTTAAAAAATAAGGTAGTACTTGTTGTTAATACAGCAAGTAAGTGTGGTCTTGCAGGACAATTAAAAGATCTACAATACTTATACGATAAATATAAAGACGATAATTTTGTTATCATTGGCGTTCCATCAAATCAATTCCACATGGAGTTAAAAGATGATCAAAAGACCAGTGAATATTGCCAATTACACTACGGTGTAACTTTCCCAATGAGCAAACAAGTGAAAGTTAACGGTAAAGATGAATTACCATTATTTACTTACTTGAAAAATGCTTCAGGTAAAGGCCGTATAAAGTTTAACTATACTAAATTTTTAATTAATAAGAATGGTGAATTTATTAAAAGATATTCACCATTAAAGAATCCTCGTAAGTTCGAACAAGATATTATTAGTGAACTTAATCAATAATTAAAAGCATCCATTAAATTGGATGCTTTTTCATTTTTTACTATTAATTAATTGCAAATATATAAAGGGGGAATGTGTGAAATGTTTCTCTATTTAATTTTATCTATCTACTTTACATAATATATATTATGCGAAGTAACCTAAAAAGTAAGAAAGAAACAGCATTTTTAATTTTATTACTGTAATTATTGATTTCGTAAATAATATGTTAAACTTGTATAAAATGTTGAAAGGATTTTTATATGATTTCATTTTCCGAAATTAAAGATTTAAACGAGTCAAATTATTGGCATCAGTTATATAATGACTCTTTTCCAGATTATGAAAAAATTTCATTTGATGATTTAATACAGCTTGCTGATTCTGATCATCGTATTAAAATGTATTTGATTAAGCATAACAATAAACATGCTGGTATCTTATATCTAGTTGATTTAAATGATAAGGCCTTTATTTTATACTTTGCTATTGATTCTAGTATTCGTGGCCAAGGACTTGGTAAATTGGTTCTTAATGCTTTAAATAGCAAATTTAAGGATGGTTTTATATTAGAATGTGAATCTACAATTGGTAGCTTTGCTAATTCTAAACAACGTGATGCTAGATATCGTTTTTATATCAAGAATGGACTAATTGACACAAACTTATTTTCAATTGATTCTGGCGAAAAGTTCCACCTACTTACTTCTAATAAAGATTGTACTAAGGATGATTATCTTTATGCGAATAAGTTACTTGGAATATCTGTAGATGTGATTAATCATAAATAAGGTGAAATTTAGGGAGCTCTGTGCTGCGAGTTTTTATATTAATGTGTATAGTTATACATTAAATTGCAGTGTAATGCGCCCTTTTATTTTTATTTAATTTTTGAAGGCAAATTAATCTTAGTTTTAAGGTTCATATGATAGAATGCATACATATTATGGAATTGGAGAGTTATTATGAAAATATTTAAACGAAGCAGAAAATTTTATCTGTTTGCTTTTGTAGTGATTGTTTTAATTGGATTGGGAATTAGAAACACGATTGATAATGGTAAGTTCTATCAATTTACCAATAATAATGCTAGCTTGCTAGTTAAGGCTGATCAAAAAGGAAAAGTTATTTGGAAGCTTAGAAGCAGCGACTCAAACGTTACATATTTATTCTTTAATAAGGATAATCAAGTTTTAATTGCTGAAGATAAATCAGATTTAAATGGAATATACAAGAATCCTAATAATTACAGTGATGACGTTGGAACATATCAAAATAATGGTGGCGAAATCACGTTTAACATCAAGTATGATGAAGAACAAGTCAACATTAAGATATATAACTTGAAGAAGGTTAACAATAACAAATTTAAAGGAGTTATTGAAACTGATTCTGAAAGTACATCCTTTAAACAAAATGCGACAATCAGCAAGGATGGATATATTAAATAAATTATTGATTAAAGACCCCTTTTTATATAAAGGTGGTCTTTTTATTTTGCATACATCTATACATTAAAACTAATGGATATATATTATTCACCTTTATTATGATATACTTATAGATAGATTATATATAAAAACAGGGGGATTCATATATGTCTAATATTACAAACTTTAAGAAATCACATAAAAATGCTTTTTATGCGATAATTGCAGTTATCGTTATTTTAATTTTGCTCGGAGTAAAAAATGTTATTACGAGTGGAAATGTTTTTAGCGCATCAGAAGCACCTACATCTTTAATTAAGCAATCTATTAAAGATCACACTTTATGGAAAGTTACATATAAAGATGAAGATAACGAAGACGCCACTATCTACTTCTATTTGGATTCAGATGAAGCTCATTATAAAGATGATGAATACCATATTGCAATGGTTTCAAACTCAACTGATTATAAATTAACAGATGATAGCTTTAGTCTTTCTTCTTTAAAGTTCACTGATTTAGAGACCAACGGTAAAAACATCGACGCTACTTTAGGTAATCAAAGAGTAACCATTAAAAATACCGGTGATAAAATTTCTGACGATTAGGAGTGAACATTATGGGATTTATTTCAGCATTTAAAGAAGCACATAAAAACCTTTTTTATTTAATTACTGTCTTGATTTCAGTTACAGTTGTTGTTGGTGTTAGAAATCAAGTTGTTAACGGTAGTCCTACACAACTGGGACCTACCCCAGCTAAAATCATTCAAGAAACTACTGAAAAGAAAACCATTTGGACATTTTCTTACAATGATAATAACTTTTATTTATACTTTCTTAATGATAAAGACGTTTTATATTCAGATGACTTAAGTAATTTCTCAATGGCTTATAAATATCCAGAATATGATAAGTGGACTAATGGTGAAAAATGTTCATACAGTTTAAGTAATAACCAATTAATTATCAATCAACCCAGTGATGGTGATGATACAAATGGTGAATCCTTAACAATAACATTCTCTAACTTACAATTAGATAGTCATAATAACATTCAAGCTCAGGTATCAGCTAAACCAACAAATGATAGCGATAACAGATCCGTTAATGGTATTAGTGTCGTATTAAATAACACTGGGCGAACACCTGATGATAAATATTTTGAAAACAATTAATAAAAAAGACATTTCAAAAATGAAATGTCTTTTTTAATCTTCAATTTTAAATTTTATTCTAGCCCCTACTTCTTGAGAACTATTCGCATGATCAACTTTGACGTTTAATTGTTTAAATGGGAATGTTGCTTGCATTTGCGTGGTTCTATTTGAAACATCAGGCATAGAAGCCATAAGGGCGTCTATATCTAATTTCTTAGTATAGAATCTGACAAGGGCACGTACCCAATTAATTCCTGTCGCCCTGCTTAGGAAAATGGTTTCAGTAAGTCTTAGTGGCCTGATTCCAACGTATTCAGATTTGCCATTTTTAGTTTGATTAAACAAGATTTGAACTAAACCAATCCAATTAGAACTAGCGATATGCTCTTTAGATAGCTTAATATCTTGCTCCAAAGTACTATCATCTAAGACATACGGAGTTTCATATGCAGTAACATAGTCTAAGTCACTCTTATTATTACTAATAAGCTTTTCAGTAGATATGAAGTAACTATCTTCTTTAGTAACAAAGAAATTTAATGCATAAGTAACGTCTTTGGGTAAAACAACCCCTGTTTCTTGATCAGGTGGAAGCACTTGAACGTTTAAATTGGTATATTGCTTTAATTGTTTTAATAAGAAGTGACGATTTCCAGGAATAAATACCCTAACCGGTTTTTCCAGTTCAATTATATTAAGAATAGCTCCTAATTGAATTGGTTCAATGTATTGTTTATCACTGATTTGAGGGCTTAATGATAAAGCATTCGGGTTATTGTTCATTACAATTGTCTTGTAACCAATTCTATGAAGTTGAATTAACATCTCAGCTGTATAATAGTCAGCTGCAGTATTTGGACCAAGTTTATTTCCCCCACGTCCAATTACCAAAGCTGTCTTTTCAGATTCTTGATGCGATTCGTTTTCAACTTCATAACTACTGTAAAATGATCTAATATTTTGATCAAACTCTCCAGCTGAAGGTTCAATTGTTTTGTAAGTTGGATATTCATTTTCAGCATGATATAAAGATCTTACTGATTCAATCGGTTCTTGCCATGTTTCAGCCATCATACCATCACCAAAACCGAAATCATGTGCTACTTCGATAGTGCTAAGCTTCATTGGTTCTTTAATAATGAGCTCTTCCACATCAAGTAAAGCTCTTAACTTATAGAAATAGAATTGGTCAATCTTTGTTAACTCTTCTAATTCATCAATTTGATATCCACGTCTAAGGGCTTCAATTAACACTAGTAAACGATCAGACTTTGGATGAATTAATTGACTAATCAATTCGTCATTACTGATTTCTTTCATACTTGGTAATACATCTCTAGGAGAAAATTGAGAGCTTCTAAGCGCCTTTAGTAACGCTTCTTCAACAGTTCTTCCCACACCAATTGTAGAACCGACAGATTTCATCTTTGTACCAAGATGTTGATCAGCTTCTTGAATATTATCAAATGGCCAAACCGGCATTTTAACAACAACGTGATCTAAAGTTGGTTCCATAATTGGAGTTAAATGATGGTAATTATTATGCAACTTAATTTCATTTAATGAGTTACCCAATAATAAATTAGTACATACATAAACCAACGGATACCCTGTAGAACGAGCCGCTAAAGCAGTGTTACTGTTAATAATCGGGTTAATTTTAGTTACGTAGTAATTTGATCCATCATTGGTATCTAAAGCAAATTGAATATGACAAGGTCCAATAATGTTTAAGTAATCCATAATCTTGAAGGTCGCAGTTCTAATATTTTGATATTCAATATCATTTAAAGTTTGAACTGGAGTGATAATCATTGAATCTCCAGAATGGACTCCAACAGCATCAATATTTTCAAGTCCAGCAATTAGTATTTTAGTGTTGGTTTGATCTCTAACCCCTACTGTTTCGACCTGTTTGTATCCAACAATGCTCTTCTCAATTACGCATACACTGTCGTCTTTAAACTCATCTTCAAGTAAATCGGATAAATCTTCAGCATTATTACAAATGATTCTTTCAGTGCTTTCTCTTTGGTTAACTTTCTTGATGTTAACCGGAAAACCAATATCTCTAACCACAGCAAAAGCTTCAGATTCACTGCGAATTATTTTAGATGGAACTGCAGGTTCAGAAACGCTGTTAATTGCAGCTTTCATTTTATCTGGACTATTTAAAACCTTTAATGATTCCTTTGAAATACCTAATACTTTTACATTTAGGTCATCTAGGATTCCTTGATTAATCAATTCTTGAGCAACATGAACAGCCCTTAGTCCACCTGTAATTGGAATAAGAGCGTCTGGTTGTTCTTTATTTAAAACATCAATTACGTTTTTTACATTAATTTCTTTGATAAAAATGTTAGCTGGTTGAACTTCAGAAAGAGTTAATGAAAATGGATTGTTATCCATTACTAGTACTGATATGCCTAGTTTTTTTAAGGCTACCATCATTTGAAATGCTGATGCATCTAGTTCAGTTTCACTACCAATTTTAGAAGGTCCTCCACCTAGAATTAATACCTTTTTTATTTCATTATCGATCATGTGTTATCTCCTTTGTGAGCTAACGTTTTCTAGAAATTCTTCAAATGTATCCGCACTGTCTTGTGGTCCGGGACCTCCATCTGGAGAAAATTGTACTGAAAAAGCAGGATAATCACGATGTCTAATTCCTTGAACGGTTCCATTCACTAGGTCAACGTATGTGATTAATAATTGATCATGAATAATGGATTTAGGGTCAACAGCGTATCCCTCACTTTGTGAAGCATAAATAATTTGATTAGTAATAATTTGTCGAATTGGATGATTGCTACCGTGGTGTTCACCATCTAGTTTATAGACATTAGCACCATTGGCCAATGCAAATAATTCATGACCTAATCCCATTGAGAACATTGGAATTTCCTTTTGAACATCCTTAATCATGTCTAAAACAGAACTAGGTAAGTCTAAAGGTGATCCTGGTCCAGTGGATAAAACTACGCCATCAGGATCTAGGTCAAAAATGGACTTGCTAGAAGTATCCCAAGGCATGACGATAACATTACAGTCAAGGTCAGCTAACTTTCTTAAAATACCGTATTTTAGCCCAAAATCAATTAGTACAATATTGTTACCATCACCAGTGTTTGGAAATGGTGATGTTGTAGAAACTTGCTTAACTTGTTGATTGGTTAAAACAGTTGCATGTAATTGATCAAAGGCATGTTCATCATCAATATCAACAATACTTGCCTTCATTGTTGGCTTTTTATTTAGTCTACGGGTTAATTCACGGGTATCAATTCCAGCAATTCCTGGGATGTTATGTTGCTTTAGGAAAAGATCTAAATTAAGATTCCCTAATCGATTAGTAGAAACATTAGAATATTCCTTTACCACAACACCCTTAGTATTGGTTACGATTGCTTCAAAACTTTTGTGATTAATCCCAGTATTACCAATTGATGGTTGGGTGAAAACGATGATTTGATTATGGTAAATTTGATTTGTTATAACTTCTTGATAGCCTAACATATTAGAATTTACAATAATTTCACCAGTGGTGGTAGCTTCTGCACCAAAGCCTTTTCCCTTATATGATGTTCCATCTTCTAATATTAAATATCTAGTGGTCATAACAATGTCTCCTTAAATGAATTATTTAAGAGTTACTTTTCATCAATTTCTACTGAGTCTTGATCATCAATTTCATCTACTTGAACTTGAATGATTTCTTGTTTAGAAGTTGGAATATTTTTACCAACAAAATCAGCTCTAATTGGTAATTCACGATGACCTCTGTCAACTAAAACAGCTAAACGAATGTTATTAGGTCTTCCCAATTCAGCAATCGCTGATAAAGCTGCATTGATAGTTCTACCAGTAAATAATACGTCATCTACTAAGATGATGTTTTTATCCTTCAATGAAACTTCATTATCAGATAGGACTTCTGGTTCATTATTAGTGTGTTGGATGTCATCACGATACTTAGTAACATCAATTCCAACTACAGGAACTTCTTTGTTTTCTAATTTTTGTAAACGATTAGCGATACGTTTAGCAAGATAAATTCCACGAGTTTTAATACCAACTAAAACTAGGTTATTTACCCCTTTATTTTTTTCGATAATTTCATAAGTAATTCTGGTTAATGCTCTTTGCATTGCCATTTTATCTACGACGACTTTACTCAAGATGGTTCCTCCTATTGAATCTTATATTTATTTCTTAATTTAGTAATTGTTTGTTCAAAAATTTCAGGTAATGGTGTTTCAAAAACAAGTTGCTCATTAGTTACTGGATGAACGAATCCTAGCTTTTTAGCATGTAAGAATTGACCATTTCCTTGGATAGTATTTTTGGGACCATATAATGGATCTCCTACTAGTGGATGACCAATATATTTCATATGCACTCTGATTTGATGAGTTCTACCAGTTTCTAGAATACAAGATACTAATGTGTACTCTCCACCGAATCTTTCTAAGACTTTAAAGTGAGTAACTGCATTCTTACCGTCCTCAACAATCCCTTGTTTTTTACGATCTTTTTTAGATCTACCAATTGGTGCATTGATTACCCCACTATTTTCTTTTATGTTTCCATGGACTAATGCAATGTATTCACGAATGTTTGATTTATCTTTTAGTTGTTGTGACAAACTCTCATGAGCATGATTGTTCTTTGCAATCATCAATAAACCAGAAGTATCCTTATCAATTCGATGGACGATTCCTGGTCTATATGTACCATTGATTGTTGATAATGGGCTATGAAATAATAGCGCATTAACTAAAGTATGATTAGGATGACCGGCTGAGGGATGAACTACCATACCCTGTGGCTTGTTAACTACTAAGACATCGTCATCTTCGTATACAATATCTAATGGAATATCTTCTGGCTCAACATTCATAGTTTCTGGCTCAGGGATTTCAACCGTAATTTGATCATCAATTTTGACATCATATTTAGGCTTTTTCTTTTCACCATTAACAAGAACCAGACCATCTTCAATTAATGATTTCGCTCTTGCACGGCTTAAATCCTCAATGTTATCAGTAATGGACTTATCAAGTCTAACATTACCCTCTGTTACTGTATAAATTACTGTATTACTAATCTAAATCACCATCTCTTAATATTGCAATGAATAGGATAACAATTCCAAAAGTGATACAAATGTCTGCAAAGTTAAAGATTGGGAAATTAATGAAATCAACTTGGAACATGTCTACTACATATCCGTCAAATAAGCGATTAATAAAATTACCAATAATTCCTGACAGTAAAATTGTTAAACTAACTACATATAATTTTCTATTCTTTAATTTTATCATAAAGTAGATAACCGCAACGACAGCAACAAATGTAATGATTGAGAACAACCATTGTTGTCCCTGTAAAATACTCCAAGCAGCACCACTGTTATGGATGTTTGCAATGGATAATACTCCAGGGATGAACGGTTTTGCTGTATTTTCTATAATATTAGCAGAAATCCAAATTTTTATAATTTGATCAATTCCTACTAAAGCGATAACACTTAAGATAATATATAAAATCGGCATGCTTTAACTCCTAAAACAATCCTGTAATTTTTCCATCGTTATCAATGTCCATATTTAAGGCAGCTGGATGAGATGGAAGACCAGGCATTGTAAGTATTTTTCCGGTTAATGCAACAATGAAACCAGCACCTAGTTTAGGTTGAAGTTCGCTTACGTTAATAGTGAAATCTTCAGGTGCACCTAATTGTTTTGCATCATCTGAGAATGAATATTGTGTTTTGGCGACACAGATTGGTAATTTATCCCAACCATATTTTTCCATTGTTTTTAATTGTCGTTTTGCTTTCGCGCTTAAAACAACGTTCTTACCATGATAAATCTTAGTAACAATGGATTCTAACTTAACCATAAATTCATCATCATCTTCATATAATGGTTTGAATTCATCGTTATTTTCGCAAAGTTTAACTAATTCGTTTGCTAAATCGGTAGCACCTGCTCCACCATTTTCCCAAACAGTTGTATTAAATGGCTTTACACCTTGTTTTGTAATGTAATCGTTCAATGCATTAATTTCTTTTTCGGTATCACTTGAGAATTCGTTAATTGCAACAACAACAGGTTTGTTATATTGCTTCATATTAGCAATATGTCTACCTAAGTTCTTAGCACCTGCTAATAAAGCATCAACATTTTCTTCGTCAAGATCGTTTTTATTAACTCCACCGTTTAGCTTTAATGCTCTTACAGTTGCAACAATTACAATTGCATCTGGACGATGACCTAATTTCTTTGAAGTGATATCTAGGAACTTTTCTCCACCTAAATCAGCACCAAAACCAGCTTCTGTAATTGCGTAATCAGCATGTTGCATTGCAGCTTTTGTTGCAAGAATACTGTTACATCCATGTGCAATGTTGGCAAATGGTCCACCATGAATAAACGCTGGTGTATGTTCTAATGTTTGAACTAGGTTAGGTTTGATTGCGTCTTTTAATAGTAAAGCTAATGCCCCAGTAACACCTAAATCGTTTACTGTCACAGGTTCTCTATCATAGTTGTATCCAATCAAAATTTTACCCAGTTTATTTTTTAAATCTGCTAAATCTTCACTTAGACATAAAACAGCCATAATTTCACTTGCGACTGTAATGTCAAAACCGTCTTCTCTAGGAACACCCGATGTTCTACCACCTAATCCAATAACGACCTTTCTTAGTTCACGGTCATTAATATCTACGACACGCTTCCATGTAATAGTTCTAGGATCAATATTTAGTTTGTTACCATGATGAATATGATTATCAATTAATGCTGATAAAGTATCATGTGCTTCAGTAATTGCTGGAAAATCACCTGTAAAGAATAGATTGATATCTTCCATTGGTGCAACTTGTGAGTATCCACCACCTGTAGCACCACCCTTAATTCCCATAACAGGTCCTAATGATGGTTCTCTTAGTGCAATTGCACATGATTGATTAATACGATGGAATGCGTCTCCTAATCCAATTGTTAAAGTTGTCTTACCTTCTCCTGCAGCAGTTGGATTAATGGAAGTAACTAAAATTAGTTTTCCATTTTTTTCACCCTTAAAAGGTAAATTTAATTTTGCTTTATATTTACCGTATGGTTCGTATTCGTTGATTCCAATGTTTAATTGTGAAGCAATATCATTAATGTTAACTAAATCGGCTGATTGTGAAATTTCAATATCTGTTTTCATGGTAAGAACATCTCCTAGTTAATTATTTATTAATTAAATTACTTAATTCAATTACAGAATTAGATGGTAATAATAAGTCAAATTTCCTATTATTAACTACTATAGTAGCACGATGCTTAGTGAAATTAATAGAGTCAATATCAGAAAGTTTAATATCTAACCATTTAGGATTTAATACTTTGCTAATAATGATTCTGTCATCTACAACCGTTATTTTTCTAAATATAATTTGAAATAATGTGAATAGACAAAAAACTAAGAAGAAAAAGATTGTAATCCACTGGATAACAGTTACTTCTAGCCAAAAGATTATCGCGATAAATAACAATGCGAACGTCCATGTCCAGTTAATTACCGTATACAATGGTTCTGGTTGGTATAAAAATGTTCGTTTTTGGGTTATCATTAAGTAAAACCTTCCTTTGGAGAATTTGTGATTATGTTTAAATTATACACTGATGCAGCCACTATGAACAATTCCGGAAATAGTTCCTGTGGAATATTAATTGTTCATGATAATCAACAATACCAATACAAACTTAAACTTGAAGCTAAAAATAACCATGAAGCAGAATTTGAAGCTTGCTTATTAGGATTTAAGCAACTTGAAAAACTTGTCAAATCTGACGATATTGTTGTTTATTATACAGATAGCAAAATTGTTCATGAAAGTTTAGAAAAACAATATGCAAAGCATTTTCAAGATTACGTCGATAAAATTCTGTCAGAACAAAGTAAATATAGTTTAGTGATCAATAATTGGATTGAAGATACAAAAAATGAAGGTGCCCACAATCTTGCGACGCAGGCCCTTCACTTATTTTACTAGTTTAATATAATTTTCGATTGGTTTTCGATATTTTTCAATATCCATCGACAAGTTATCAATTGCCATTTCAGCTAAAATTTTTCCAACTAAAGGTCCAGTTGTTAACCCCGATGATCCTAGTCCACTACCGACTAGGATTTTTTCGTATCCAGGAATTTTACCGAAGAAAGGAGAAAAATCACTTGTATAAGCGCGTGTTCCGATTTTTACGCGGATTAGATTTTCAGCTGACAGGGATGGTAATAACGATGTAGCGCTATTTAATAATTCATCTATTACATCAGCATCTGGATTTAAATCAAAGTCTTTATCATTTTCATGACTAGCCCCAACAATCAAACGACCATTTCCAAGGGGAATAAAATCAGATTCCCCTTCGGGCATTAAAACCGGCATGTCTTCATGTGATAAATTAATATCATTAATAGATAATTCAATTAATTGACCCTTTTGCGGTCTAATATCAACATCTAGAGGTAAATTAGACAATACGTTTTTTGTCCATGCTCCAGTCGCTAAAATAATTTTATCGAACTGCATTTCTTTTCTGTCACAGACCACATTAACATTTTCGTTAATTGAAATTTCTTTATTAATTACAGATACACCATTACTTTTAGCAATTTTTAAAAGATGATCAGTGTATTTATCACCTTTTATTCTTGCACCACCGGTAACCAAAAGACCTGGAAGATTAGAGTTTATAATTGGAATATGTCTTTTAATTTCGTCTGGAGTTAATTTATATATTTCACCAATTGTTTCTGTATCCTTACTTCTTTCAATAGCTAAATCATACAGTTCAGTAATATCTTCAAGATTATTTCTAGTGATAATAGTGCCACATTGATTATAAATATCTTCGGGCATGTTTGTTTTATCAGCAATCGAATTTAAAAGAGTTGCGCCATCCTTAGCTAATTCGTACCAGGACTTATTCCTTCTTTTTGATAACCAAGGGGAAATTATTCCAGCTGCAGCTTTTGTTGCTTGACCGCAACCGTGATCAAACACAGTAATATCTAAATCATTATTTTTATTAAATTCACTGAGATAATATGCAGCAGTTGATCCAACTATTCCGCCACCAATTATTGCAATGCTTTGAGTCAATATATAACATCCTTTATTTTCTTATCTTTTTACCCCAGAATTGGAAGTAATCGGTTCTTAAATTACCATTAAATAATTTTCTTGTTTTTGTAGCTGATTGACCATAAAACTTCTCGAACTCTAAATCAGAAGTTAAGAAATATTTAGACCAACTAGTCATTGGCTTGAATACTTTACCTAGCCCTTTGTATAGCTTTCTAACTTCTTGTTTATCACTTAAACGTTCACCATAAGGTGGGTTAGAAACAACTACCCCGTTAATTTTATCAGTCTTGAAATCTAAAACTGATAGTTGCTTAAATTGAATATCATGTAAAAGACCAACTTCTTGAGAGTTTACTTTGGCAATATCAATCATGTTTCCATCAACATCAGATGCCATAATATCAATTTCTTTATCGTAATCAGCTTGTTCATCAGCTTTATTACGAACATCTTCAATCATTTTTTTGTCCATCCATTCCCATTTTTCACATGAGAATTCTCTGTTGAAACCAGGTGCGATATTTCTGGCAATCATTGCAGCTTCAATTGGAATCGTTCCAGAACCACACATTGGGTCTAAAAATGGCATATCTGGGTACCAACTGGTTAAAAGAATTAATGCTGCCGCCATGTTTTCTTTAATTGGAGCTGGTCCTTTGGCAACACGATATCCACGTTTAAATAAACTTTCACCAGTGGTATCTAAGGTAACGATTACATGATCTTTATTAATTCTTGTTTCCAATTTATATAATTCACCGGTTTCAGGCAAACGAGTGCGACGGTGATAAGTTTCATTTAATTTGTTCACAACGGCTTTTTTTGCAATTGCTTGGACATCAGGAACACTGTGTAATGTAGAGTTATGTGATCTTCCATTCATCGGGAAGTTTGCATCCATTGGAAGTAATTCGTCCCAAGGTAACGCTTTAACGTTTTGGAACAGATCTTCAAAAGTTTTGGCGTCAAATTCTCCAACGATAATTTCGATTCTATCAGCTGTTCTTAACCACAAGTTAGTATTGATGATATCTTCGGTCGTTCCTTCAAATCTAACACGTCCATTTTCGACCTGAACATCATATCCTAAGTTACGTAATTCTTTTCCAACAAGCGCTTCGATTCCAGCAGCACAAGTTGCCATTAATTTAAATTTATTCATTTAATTCTTCCTTTTCACGAATCAAAAATATTCAATAAAAAAAGGGAGGAAGAAAACTTCCACCCTTTCCTGATTGGTGTACATTCCTGTAAGCCATGTTTTGTGCTTTATATTTAAGTCAGGCCTTAAAATATAAAGTAGTAATCATCTATCTGAGAATTAAATTCTCCCCCACACTTAGTTCAATTTCCGTGTGTGAAGCTCCCCTACCAAAGTTTGGGTTTCCCGCTCGTGGGGTTTACCGCGTTCCACCAATACCGTTTCCAATATTGTATCGTCTCTGTGGCACTTTCAGGAGTACTGAAGCATAGTAAACCTTAGCTATTTTCTCCGCCGTTACTACAAAGTAGTCCCCCGGCTTATTTTTTCACCGAGCACGAACACTACAAGCATCGCAGCCTGTGCGAGAGTGGACTTTCCTCAGCCAACAAAAGTTGACCGCGATTACTCAGAATGTACACCAGTTGTTAATTAATTAAAATCTATCAATGCTACTTGGTCCTTCAGTTGAACCAAATACACGTTGTTCAAGATTTGAAACACGCTTTAGTAATTCGTTTTCAATACGTGTTCTACCTAATGTATCTTGACTTGATGGTGTTGAATTTGAATCATCGAAGTAGCCTGATGGAGCAACTCTCGGTTCATTAAATGAGCCACCAGATTGTCTTAATCTTTGAATTTCCATCTTTAGTTGATCGTTTTCATTTTTTAGATTAGTTAATTCGCTATCGAAAGCTTGGTAATCTTTAATAACTCCATCCAAGAAAGTATCAACTTCGTTTGGATCGTACCCTCTCATCTTTTGAGTAAATGCTCTTTCTAAGATGTCTTTAGGGGTAAATTGAATGTTGTTCATTATTCACACCTCGTATTCATAAATAATCTCGAACAAATATTATTTTACCAGAATTTCAAATATTTTCAATTAATCATCAGAATTATTTAAATTATTTTGGTATTCATTTGCCGCTTCTTGTAATTCATCAAAGTCGACTAACCGATATCCATAATCATTTTGCTCTGAAAATCTTTTAATCTGCTCATAATCATATTGTGTTTTACCAGGATTGTCAACATCATAGATTAGTATCGCCTTATCGGTATGTGTAAGCATAAATTCTTGATAAGCTCGCAATTGCATCGGAGATTTGTAAGGATCATTTGATACGCTTGCAGAAAAATCAACATTACTTAGTATTGATGAAAGTCGTGCTTGATTTTGTTCGTTCCATTGATTACCAAATTCTTTAAAAGGAAGCATTACTGATAATTGAAATTCTCCAGGAAGTTCTTCTTTTAAACTAGTAGCAACTTCTGCTGTCCATTGCTCGACTCCCATTTGTCCGCCAGTAATAATCCAATCTGCTCCATCGATAACTTCTTGTTTTATATTATTTTCGATAACGCTCTTAATGACTAATTCTTTAGGATCTTTATTTCCAAAAACTCCAAGTTCGTAGCTTCTATATCCAGTTATCCATACGCGGGACATAAGATGCCCTCCCTTCTATTACTATCTTTTTATTACTAATGGTATAATATCATTAATAATTATGATGTTAATAATGTATTGTTTGCTGAAAGGTGGTTACAATGGTAATTAAATATCCAAATGGGAAATCCTTTAATGCTAACAGTAATAATAAAGCCCCAAACGATAAATACGTAAAACCAACATTATATGGTGGTCGTGGAATGACTTTGGAAGAAGAATTGAATAGAAGTAACGAATTCTATTTAGCTCAAAATATTGCTGTTATACATAAAAAACCTACTCCTGTGCAAATTGTTAAAGTAGACTATCCTAAAAGAAGTGCTGCTACTATTAAGGAAGCATACTTTAGAAGAGCTTCGACAACTGACTACAATGGAGTATATAAAGGTAAGTATATCGATTTTGATGCCAAAGAAACCAAAAATAAAACATCATTTCCATTAGCTAATTTTCATGAACATCAAATCAACCACATGAAAAAATGCATCGAAAATGGTGGTATCTGTTTTGCAATTATAAAATTTATATCAAGTGATGAAGTATATCTATTTAAGGCTTCTGACCTCTTTACCTACTGGGATAATCAATTTAATGGTGGTAAAAAGTCAATAAAAAAGGATATAATTGAAGAACTTGGTTATAAAATTAATTATTCAATTAACCCTACAATTCCTTATTTAAGTGTTGTAGATGAATTAATCTAAACCGTAAAGGAGAATAATACATGTCTCAGAACAACCCAAACCTCGGAAGCAGAGTCCAAAGAAACCAAAAAAAATACAAATCTTCTAAACGCGCTAGCTGGATTAAAAAAATTATCGTTGGTGGACTTGGATTTATCTCTCTTCTAATTGTATTAGGTAGTATTGTTTTCGTATTTTTTGCGTCAACTGCTCCTGATATTTCATATCAATCACTTTCAAGTGATAATTCAACCAAAATTTATGATAATAAAGGCCATGTTATCTCAAGACTTGGTGTTCAAGATAGAGATTATATAAAATCAAATAAGATTCCATCTGAGCTAAAAAATGCGATTGTCTCTATCGAAGATCGTCGTTTTTACAAGCATCATGGTGTTGATCCTATTAGAATTTTAGGTGCTTCCCTATCAAATATCACTTCTGGAAGTTTAAACCTACAAGGTGGTTCTACATTAACTCAACAATTAGTTAAGTTATCAGTGTTCTCAACAGCTGCTTCTGATAGAACCTTTAAACGTAAAGCTCAAGAAGCATGGTTGGCTTTAAAAGTTGAAAAAACTTATTCAAAACAACAAATTCTAGAATTCTACATTAATAAGGTTTACATGGGTAACAATGTTTACGGTATGGAAACTGCTTCTGAATATTATTTTGGAAAATCATTAAGTAAATTAACGCTTGCTCAAACTGCTTTGTTAGCTGGAATGCCACAGTCGCCAAGTTACTATAACCCATACATTTATCCTAAATATGCTCAACAAAGAAGAGATGAAGTATTAAATGCAATGGCATCTTATGGAGCAATTACACAAAGTCAAGCCAATGAAGCTAAAAAGACTAGTGTTAAAACAGGATTAGTAAGTAGCCATAAAAGTAGTAGCTTTAGCTCTGTTAACGAAAAGTATATTGATGCTTATCTAAAACAAGTTATTCAAGAATTAAAAGCACAAGGATACAATACTCAATCTGGATTGAAAGTTTATACTAATCTAGACTTATCAGCTCAAAAGAAACTATATGATTTAGCAAACAACGATGCTGCTGTTGGATTCCCTAACAGCACAATGCAAATTGGTGCTACCCTTGTTAATCCAAAGACTGGTGCCGTTAATGCAATGATTGGTAGTAGAAAGAGTGATATTCAATTTGGTTTAAACCGTGCTGTTCAAACCGATCGTTCTAGTGGTTCAACTGCAAAACCTTTAATGGATTATGGTCCTGCAATTGAATATCTAAATTACCCTACTTATCAATTAGTTCATGACACTCCATACACTTATGGTGGAACAAGTATTTCACTAAAAGATTTTGATAATAAATATCAAGGTACAATTTCAATGCACAAAGCATTAATTGAATCTAGAAATATCCCTGCTATTAGAACACTTGAAAATGTTGGAATCAGTAAAGCAACTAACTTCTTAAGTTCGTTAGGAATGACATTTAATAGTGATCTTTCACTTCAAAATGGTATTGGTTTATATGTATCCACTGAACAAGAAGCAGCCGCTTACTCAGCATTTGCTAATAATGGTGTTTACCACAAACCTTACTTAATTAGCAGAGTTGTTACGCCTGATAAAGTTTCACATGATTTCACTTCTGAAGGAACTCAAGTCATGAGTCCTGCAACAGCGTTCATGATGACATCAATGCTAAAAGGTGTTATTAATTCAGCAAGTGGTTCAGGAACTGCAGCATACATTCCTAGTTTATACCAAGCTGGTAAAACAGGAACTACTCAATATCCAGATAACACATACAATGGTGTTCTTCCTGCATATGCAGCAATGGATTCATGGTTTACAGGTTATACTCAAAACTACGCCCTATCTGTTTGGACAGGATATGATAAACCTTATGAAACTGGAAATTACATCTCTGCGGCACAAACTAATATTGCTCAATTAATTTACAAGTATGAAATGCAATATATTTCTCAAGGTAAATCAAACACTGATTGGACAAAACCAAGTGGTGTTACAGCAGTTAAATCTGGCGGACAAACTGAATACTATAAGAATGGATACTCAGCAATTCAACCGGATAAAACAACTGGTTACAAAGGTGCAAGTTTATCAACCGTCTTAGATAGTACTAAGAAAGCTACAAAAGATTCTAAGACCAATAAAGATAACGAAGATGACGATAAGGATTCACAAAAAGATAAGAACAACGCAACTCAAAGTTCTGGATCAGGATCTGGTTCAGGTTCTAATAATAACGAATCAAATCAACAAACTTCTCAAACAAACACCAATAATAATCAAACTACAAACACTCAAAACAACAGCAATCAAAGTAGTAATAGTCAACAAACTCATTAATAAATAAAAAGAGTCTAGAATTTAATTCTAGGCTCTTTTTATTTGTCTATTTTAAAGATTGGTATTTCTGGTTTGTCATTATTATTTACATTCAGAGAGCTGTTTTTATTTCTTCTAGTTTCTCGTTCATGTCTATTCTTTTCAACATCAGCGGGTGTTTTAATATTAGCCTTCTCCCAATTAACAAGGATGCGGTCGATATATTTCAAACTATAAACTTGATTTAAAACAGATTCTCTCAAGGCTAATTGAATCATTTTCGTATCGTAATGATCATCATTTATCCATTGATTAATTGTTTCTATTTCAATTGGCGAAAGTGGACGACCAAATTCTGATTCAATTTTATTAAAGGTGTCTTTTCTATCAGACTCTTTTGTTACAATAGATTCTCCTTTATTATCAAAAACATCGTCATTATTATTTTGATTTAATTCTGATAATTTATCGTACATTAAAGAAAAGTCATAGATATCAAAAGATTGGCCTCTTCTATCAGTTAAAGTTTTTATTTTCATCAACTTATTTTGAATTAACTCGTGAAGTATTTGATAAATTTTAGCACTAGACATACCTGTTGATTCAGTCAATTCGTTAATATCTGGGAAGTAACTTCCCAAATCAATACTTCTTTTTATTTGCAAATATAACACTAGTTGATCACTATTCATACCCAGTTTGGGATAGTTTTTCAAAAGTAAATTTGAGATGGTTGTATTACCAGACTGCAAAAGCGCCTTAGCAAATTTATCCATAGAAAGCACCCCTTTTATACATTATCTATAAATCTTAGGATTTTACCGGTTTTAAAATCAACTACAGAATAAGCTAATCCATTTTTGCTATTAAAATAACTAACTGCCCACGCTGCTTCTCCATTGAAAATAGTTGGGGCAACACTAATTAGTTTACTGATAGCTTGCTTTTCATTGGTTATATTCTTAGCTTTATCAGAGGAAATCCCATCCGATGTCTTAACAATATTAATGTTTCCCGTTTTCTTTTCAATTATAGCCATAACGTTTTGCTTTTCTTTATTTGTTCCTTGAATTGTGTAATAGGTTCTATTTAAATCAGACATATAGAATCTTTCTACTTTAGTGATACCTGCTTTTTTCTCAGCTAAATTGGTTGCTTGGCTTTTAGCTGTTGAAATCGGCAATCTAGCCCACAATAAAAGCCCTATCATCATAATAAACAAAACAATAACAATTATAATAAGCCATTTAAATAGTCTGAAATAATTAAACTTTTTTGATAAAGAATAATTCATGGTTTCACCTCACTAATTCTTCTTAAATTTTTCAATGATTTTTCTTTTTTCCAAATATTCTGGTTTTATATGATTTGGTAATAAATCAATTAAATTATTACCATATGGTCCATCAATAACTTCTTTATCCCTAAAATAAATAAGCGCATTACGATTTGATGCCTTTATAACACTTTTAATTGCATCTTTAATGCTTAATATACTTAAAGGAATTGATAATCCATCGTTTGGATTACCATGTTGATCATTAATCAAATCATATTGAGCTTGTAAGTACACGTCATCAAATTCGTTTAACGGAAATGCATCAATAATCAGATTATTAATTTTTTTACCCTTTTGACAAATTAAATCCATTAATTCATTGTTCCCAATAATTATATTCTTGGAATCATTTACTATCTTCTTGACTATCTTATCATTATTCCCTATAAAATCTTGAATTAGAATGACGTTTTCATCATATACATCAGAATCTCGTAAAGATTTTAGAATCTCCCTAGCCCTTTTTTTAGAGTTTGTAAGAATAAATGAATTACCACTATTATATTTCATTAACTTATTAATCTTCATTGGAATTTGTAAAGATTCATCCAATATCAAATTAACCGAATCATTTAAGTCTAATTCATCTTCAAACTTAATCATTCTTGTATTACTACGGTTTAATTCTAACTCATCGTAGAAATATTGTGATCTTTTAGATGAATATATAGAACTATCCATAAATACAATATTCTTAAATTTTTGATATAAACCATTAGATAGTATATTGGTATTTCTGATAAATCCACCAACAAACTTACCGTTATTAATATCTTTATCGTCATTAGTTAGAAATGCAAAAGTTTTTTCTTGGTTATATGACATAAGCTTAAACAATCTGTAAATATTGTTTTCAATAAACTTACTAAACTCATTAATTTGATCGAAGAAAGCATAAAGAATGGCTTTGTCTTGACCTGTAAAATGATTAATTGATCTTTTTAAATCATCCGCAATATCTAAAATAATTTGATTATTTCTAGAGATGGAATTAAATAAACTCTTTTTACTTGTTATGAATTCTTCAAGTTTTTCAGTATCTGGTTTTAAAATAAATCCATCAACGATTTTTTCTAATTTAGCTTTAGAATAAAAATAATATAAAAATTCATCTTGCAGTTCTTCAATTTGAGTACAATTTTTGGTAAATAGATTTTCTATTTTTTTAATCAAGCTGTAATGCTTCTTTGATTTATTAAAGATATCGTACACATTCCGATTGTGGCTTTGGTATAAAAGATTGGTAAGATGATTAGAAATAATTTTATTGTCACTAAACTTAAAATCAACTCTAAACTGATCTAAAGCATGCTTATTTAGTTTTCTTGCATCTTTAATTACCAAATATGGATTACCTTCTGATAAATCGTCATAATTATTTAATAAATAATCATGAGAAACTAAAACGACGTTAGCATTGTTAAAATCATTTGATAATTTTTTAATATAATATCCATGATTTTGTTCATCGCTAACAACATTCAAAAAGTAATTTTGATTGTTATCTTTATCCAGTTTTAATTCTCTAATATCACCAGTTTTTGTGAAAGTAAGCCATATCAAAATCTTACATTTCAAAAATTGGGTGTTTTTGGAATTACTTTTAACTTTTAAACTATCAGAGAATTTATCGATATCAATATAGTCTGAAACAGATCTAACTATTAAACTTCTAACATCATTTGGAATAATCTTATTCAATTTATTCACTTGTTGAACAATTGATGAGTTAGATAAAAACTCTTCATCTGCAGCAACTACTATCTTTTGATTGCTTGATATTAGATAACTTAACGGAAATAAATAACTAAAATCGTAGTTAAAATCACCGCTAGTTTCAATAATTGTATTAGTACTGTCATTATGGGAATGATAATTACCATAAATTGAATTCATCAGCTTATTTTCTGTTTCATTAAATTCAACGATACCCTTAAACATTTTTTCTTTTTTACGCTTATTATTTGGATATTTAAGCTCTTCAAATGAAGCTGAAGATTTATATTTAATCTTTCTTATTTTCAAATCCTTAATATTAATCATTTTAGGATTATCTTCATTTTTCTTATTACTGTATACATATTTAAATAAATCCAAAGTGTTCATTGGTAAGGATGGATTTATATCTAAAATTTGTTTGATTGTCTTTTTAGGTAAATTATCCAACTGATGTAAAAGAATGATTAATATTTTAGCAGTTGCTAAGGCATCACTACTTGATGAGTGTGGATGCTCATGAACAATATTAAGACTTTTACTTAAATCGGTTAGTTTATAACTAGATTCTGTTGGTAATAACAATTGACTTAAAGTAACTGTATCGATTGATTTATTATGTAATTCTTTATGGTTTACTCTTTGAAATTCTAAATTTAAAAATGGAAAATCAAAATTGACGTTATGCGCAACAAAAACTGTTCCTTCAAGTAGTTCATATATTTTATTAGCTACTTCAGAAAAAGTTGGTGCGTTAACGACTGTTTGGTTTGATATTCCTGTTAGTTTTGTAATTTCAGTTGGAATGTTAATTTCAGGATTAATAAACGAATTGAATGATCCAATTATTTTAGCATTTTGAATGAACGTACAACTAAATTGAATAATTCGATTTGTATCGTTAGATTGACTACTACCGGTAGTTTCAATATCCACCACTGAAAAAATGGTTTTACTCATAATTAGTTCACCAATCTTTCAAAAAATACTTACTTTAATGATACTACAATTCGTACCGTTATATCTATTAATTTAAAACCCTAATTTACTAAATTTAAGTTATTTTTATTCTGTCACTTTTATGATAATATTAAAATCAAGAGAAAGTGAGCGATAACATTGACAAATCAAGCAATCGGACATAGTCACGCTAAAATAATTCTAATGGGCGAACACAGTGTTGTATATGGTCAACCTGCAATTGCCCTTCCTATCCCTAAGATAGATTTAAACGTGAAAATTGTCGAAAAAAATAACGGTATATTATTGAATAGTAAATACTACATTGGCAATATCAACAATATTCCTAATGACTTACTAGGAATTAAAAATTTAATCAATGATACCTTACACAAATTAAATAAAGAAGATTCTTCCTTTGAAATGACAATCGAAAGTGCGATTCCATCTGAGAGAGGTATGGGTTCTTCTGCTGCAACTTCTGTCGCAATTGTTAAATCTCTATATAATTATTTTAACGTTCCTTTAGATAAGGATACATTGTTAGAATTAAGTAATATAGAAGAAACCATTACCCATGGGAACCCTTCTGGTTTAGATACTGCTACTGCAGGATCAGACAATCCGGTTTGGTTTATTCGTAATCGTGTCTTAAATGAAATTGATTTCAATCTAAACGCCGTTTTAGTAATTGCTGATTCTGGAATCAAGGGAAGAACAGATATTGCAATCAACTATGTAAAGCAACAATTAACTCATAAGAACAAAGAAACAATGGAATCAATTAAACACATTGGTGAATTAGTTACTAAAGCTAAATATGATATTGAAAATAATAACCCTACTGAACTTGGTGCGTTAATGTCTGAAAATCAAAAAGAGCTTAAGAAATTAAAGGTCAGCAATGATAAAATCGATGAGCTAGTTGAAATAGCTAATCGCAACGGTTCTTTAGGTACTAAATTAACAGGTAGCGGATTAGGAGGATGTATTATTGCACTTGCTAAAAATATAAATGATGCTAATACCATTGAAAATGCCTTATTAAAAGCTGGAGCATTAGATACATGGATTCAACCTTTTAATTAAATCAGTATGGAGGATAAGATGGAAAATATTGGAAAAAAATACACTGCTAGAGCTCATACTAATATTGCTTTAGTTAAATATTGGGGTAAGGAAAATGAAGAATTAATTATACCCGCAAATAGCAGTATTTCTTTAACTCTAGATGAATTTTATACAGATACTTCTGTGATATTTGACTCTACCCTTCAAAAGGATTTAATTACGATTAACGATGAAATCACTGATGATAAAAAAATAATTAACTTTTTAGACCTTATTAGAAAAAAGGCTGGAATTAACTTATATGCGAAAGTTGAATCATACAACCATGTTCCCAATTCGGCTGGATTAGCTTCATCTGCTTCAGCTTATGCATCACTTGCCACTGCTGGAAGTAAGGCTGCTGGTTTAGAATTGTCAGATAAAGAACTATCTATGCTAGCAAGACGTGGTTCTGGTTCAGCTACTAGATCAATCTTTGGTGGATTTGCAGCTTGGAATAAAGGAACTGATGACAATACATCTTATGGGTACAGTATTGAAGACCCCGTTAAGATGGACATTAACATGATAGCAATCGTTTTAAATGGCAATCCAAAGAAGATAAGTAGTAGAGTTGGAATGAAAATTTCTTATGAAACTTCTCCCTTCTATGACAGTTGGATAAAACAAACAAACGATGATTTTTCAACAATTGAAAATGCTATCAAGAATGGTGACTTTTCAACTTTAGGCAAAACTGCTGAACTTAATGCCATGAGAATGCATTCACTAACATTAAGTGCTGACCCATCATACCTATATTTGAATAAAGATAGTTTGCTTGTTATCGAAATGGTAAAAACTTTAAGAGAACAAGGTATTGAATGTTACTACACTATGGATGCTGGTCCAAACGTTAAAATAATATGTCAAAAAAACAATATCAAACCAATTATCAATAAGTTATCAAATCAATTTTCACAAGACCAAATTAAAGTATCCGGTCCTGGAGAAAAAGTTAAATTAATTTGAAAGGACTAAATACAATGATTTCAGTAAAAGCACCAGGAAAATTATATATTGCTGGTGAATATGCAGTAGTTGAAAGCGGAACCCCTGCTATTATCGCTGCAGTTGATCAATACATTACTGCAACAATACAAGAAGCAAATGGTAGTTACGGAAAAATTCAATCAAATCAATATAGCCAATCAATTCAATGGAATTTAGTGAACGATTCAATTCATTTATTAAATAACGATAAATCTTTTGATTACGTCTTATCATCTTTGATGGTAATGGATAATTATATTTCAGAAATGAATATTAGTAAAAAAATATTTAATATTAACATCAATAGCACATTGAATAGTAATGATGGTAAGAAATATGGATTGGGTTCATCCGCAGCTGTTACTGTTGTAATTGTAAAAGCAATTAATAAATTTTATAAGTTAAACCTATCTCCACTACAAATCTTTAAACTATCAGCAATTGCACATCTAAATGTCCAAGGAAACGGCTCTCTTGGTGATGTTGCTGCAAGTAGTTTTGGTGGTTGGATATCATATAGTTCATTTGATAAAGAATGGTTAAAAAATAGTGAGTTATCAGTATCTGAAATAATAAATACGTCTTGGCCAGATCTATTTATATCACCATTAACTCCACCTAACGACTTAAAATTACTAATCGGATGGACTGGAACTCCTGCTTCAACTCATAATTTATTAGACCAAGTAAAAAAAGATTCTAACGTTGGAACATATACAACATTTATCGAATCTAGCAAACAATGCATACTAAAAATGATTGATGGATTTAAAAATCAAGATATCGAAGTAATAAAACAACAAATAAGAGAAAATCGTAAAATTATTAAATCCCTATCTAATTCAACTGGTGTTGATATTGAAACTGATCAACTTTCAAGCCTATGTGAAATCGTTGAATCCTATAACGGAGCTGGAAAATCATCCGGTGCAGGTGGTGGTGATTGCGGAATCGCAATTGTTGAGAATAATAGTTCAATCGATTTAATTGAAGACGAATGGAAAAGAAATGATATTATTCCCCTACACTTAAATATTGCTGAAAAGGAGTAACTATGGTTAGTAAACAATCACACAGAAAAGATGAACATGTCTCTCTAGCTATTAAATTTTATGATGAGAAAAGTCATGCTGGGTTTGATCATCTAAGATTTATTCATCAAGGAATTCCAGAAATAAGTTTAAACGAAGTTAGTTTAGAAAGTTATATTGATAAAATTGACTTAGACTTCCCCTTCTACATCGAAGCCATGACCGGTGGAAGCGAATATACTAAAAAATTAAATCAAAGCTTGGCTAAAATTGCAGAAGAAACTGGTATTGCAATGGCTACTGGTTCTCAAAGTGTTGCTTTAAAAGACTCAACTTTATCTGACTCATTTAGTATTGTTAGAGAAACAAATCCAAACGGAACCATTTTTTCTAATATTGGTGCTTCAGTAGACGTAAAAAATGCTCAAAAAGCTGTAGATATGATGGATTCTAATGCATTGGAAATTCACATTAATACTCCGCAAGAAATCATTATGCCTGAAGGTGACCGTGAATTTAACTGGATTAATAACATTAAAGAAATCAATCAAAATTTAAATGTTCCTGTAATTGTTAAAGAAGTTGGTTTTGGTATGAGTGCAGAAACGATTCAGCTTTTAATTGATAATGGAGTTAAAAACATTAATATTAGCGGTAAAGGTGGCACTAACTTTAGTAAAATAGAAAATTATCGTCGAAAAGAACAAGAATTAGACTACCTTTCTGATTGGGGACAAACTACCGTTGAGTCACTTTTAGAAACTAAGAAAGCTCACGTTTCTGACGACATAACTATAATTGCTTCTGGTGGGATTAGAACACCTTTGGATGCTGCTAAGGCAATTTCATTAGGTGCTGATGCAGTCGGTATAGCAGCCCCTATTTTGTATTCATTAATTAAGAATGGTGAAGATGAAACAGTTAGATTTATTAATGATTTTAAAGATGGATTAATAAATATTATGACCATGCTGGGATGCCGTAGTATATCTGAATTGAAAAAAATTAAAATGATTGCTGATCCATATCTCCAAAATTATATTAACCAGCGAAACATTCCCTATTAATTAGCAAGCGGTTTTTGCTTGCTTTTTTCTTTTCTTTCTAATAAGTTAAAGTAACTTTTTACTTTTAACGAGAATAAAAAAAGAATCCTTTTATGGCTTCTCAATTTTAAAAGTTAAAACGAACTGTCTTTGTCATAGTCCTTAACTTTCTTAACTTCTTTTAGTGAGATAATCTTGTATCCATTACTTGTCTTTCTCATCTTACTTGTAAATGAATATACTTGAATGTGATCTGAATCATCATCTTTACCTGCACCGTAGAAAACGTATTTAATCGTACCATTAACTGTTGAATAACTATTTGACGGAACAATTGATTGTACATCGGCAGAAATACCTACTCCATCTGATAAATCAGAATTATTACTTTCCATGACAGCCCAGTTTGCAAAGTATTTTGCATCTTTACTACTTGAACCATCAACGAAATAACTGTCTGCATCAAATTTATTACTTGAATCACTTACCATTTGAGATAAATCATCAAAGAAATTAGTTAATAGTGAACTTGCGTCATCTTTAGAAACAGCACCTGGATAAATTAATTCAATATCATTTCCATTATCATCTTGACTAATTTGATATTTATTTGATTTAACATCAGTACCATTATTATGAATAATTGCATAGATGTACATATTAGAAGAATATGGAGTATCCCCGACTTTTAGATTTCCATCCTTATCAGCGGTTCCAATCTTTTGATCATTAATATATACGTCTGCATTCGCTCCTGCATTAACAGTGAATTTAACAGTTGTTAATGGCATATCTAATGGTTCTGAATCAGTGTTAATAAATAAACTTTGTGAATTTGTCAAAGTCTTTAATGAAAGTTTCTTTGAAACCGCAACTGTATAATAACCAGGCATAAGTGTACCTAATTTAAAATCAATATTTTGATTCTTTATAACTCCCAATTTCTTTCCATTTAAAGTAACAGATGCATCGTCTTGAGTGGTTGATACAGTTGGATTTACTGGTTTAACATGTACTTCATAATCAGGAAATAATAACCATTTTTTTCCATCATTTTCAACGGAAAATAAATAATCATCACTGTGACCATTTGAAGTTAATTGTGTCTTTAAAGATGATAAATAACTACCATGCTTACCAGCGTAAGTAGATAGTGGCTTCAAAGTTTGATCATTTGCCGCTATCTTAGAACTGTCAGAAACAAAATATTTATCGGTATTTTTATCTGATTTAATGGATGCCATCGCTCTAGACAATACTGCATCCTTTGAATAGTAATGATTACCGAATAAATATGATCCATATCCTAATAGTGCGACAATTAGCACAACAAGTAAGATAATTTTATTTCTCTTACTATGCTTATTTTGTTTCTTAATTGCTTGTCTACTTGTAACATTTGTATTTGATTGATCAACTGAAGTATTATTGGTAACTTGTGTAGCTTTATCGTCAGTACTTTCAGTTAATCTTAATCCACAATTTGAGCAAAATAACTCGGAACTGTCAATTTTTGCACCACAATTGGGACAATATTTAACATTATCCATTTAGCATTACCCTTTTCTTAGTTGTTTACTTGAATTCCAGTTGAAGTAATCACAAAACCAGAGAATAGAATGAATGAAACAATAACTAATACAAATACACATAAAACTACCCAGTATAATTTAGGAAGTTTAGTTCCCTTTTTGCTATCTACGATTGAGTAACTTAGTCCAATGAAATAAGTAACTAACAAAATACCAACAAGAATGAATGTAATTTGAATTGTTGGATCTTGTGTAATTAACGAGAAAGCTAAGATCAAGATTTCAAAAACGACTGCATAATTTGTATATGTAGCTAGCTTATTAGTGTAATCAAAGAAGCTTTCTTTGTTACCATTTTTACCATTTGCTAATTTATTGAATAGGAAACCTAAACCAACGAATGCAATCACGGCTACTACTGACATGATTTTAAATAATCCTGGGTTATCAAGAATTTTAACAACATCAAAACCAGCAAAAGCAACAGCAAATCTGATTTCATATTGATAACTTGAATCATATAATCCACTAAAATGACTTACAATTGAAGATGATAAGAAATAAGTGATAATAGCTGCAATTACATATGAAGTAATACCAAAATATTTGTTGGTTTCAACAACATCTGTAGGATTCTTGATGGTATTTACCAACCAATTAATGTAGTTGCTTGAGTATTGTTTGGCTTGTTCAATACTTTCATTGGTCTTATCAGATGTCTTTGCATCAGATGATGAACTATTTACATCAAAACCACATTTGGGACAGAACTTAGCCCCTTCTTTTAATTCAGTTCCACATTTGGGACAAAACTTTGCGCTCATAAAAATTCCTCCTAAAGAATAAATATTAAAAATACTTTACAAATAATTATTATACCATAAGAAGTTTTGTTATTTAACCACTAGTTTATTCATTTATAAATAAAATATTATTAGATACATAAAAAAAGAGATGCATTTAGCACCTCTCAACAAAAATTATTAAAAATTAAATCTTAATCCTTTTGGAAAGAAATTTTTGACGGTTCCATTCACAACTTTTCCAAAAGCGATGGGTTGGTTTTTACAAATAAGTTGATACCATCCCTTACTCAATCCAGCATCACAGCTAATCGTATCACCATGCACGTATTGTTTCCAATCATCTTCAGTGATTTCAAGACGATTAACTACTTCATCTGAATGTAATGCTAATGCAAGTGCATAGCTAGGTTCGAAACGTTTCTTCTTAATTGTCCCTAAATGTAGTCCAGGTCTCATAACCTTTAATCCTTTTAAGTCAGGTAACGTATTATCAAAGGTATATAACTGATCACCAAACAAGATTAAATGTTTTGGATCAAAATTAATTAGATTGCTTTCTTTGAATTCATCCCATAATTTCTTATCATCTTGAGTTAAGTTTCCTTGAAGGCGATGCTTTATCTTTTTCGCACTACCGTTCTCATTACTAGATAATTTAGAAATAAAATGACCTTCGCCTTTAAAATGATTAGGAAACAGTCTAACCGTATTGGTTAAATCTGGATTACCATTTGCCCAGTCGGGTTTTCCATCAACCATCCCTTCATACTTTTGAATTGGATCAATTGTAAAGTCGAATTCATCATGCATCCATTCTACAATTTGTTCATCTTCTTCTGGTGCAAAAGTACAAGTTGAGTATATAATTTTGCCACCTGGTTTAAGCATTTTAACTGCTTGTTCAATGATTTCCTTTTGTCTAATTGCACATTCAACAGGATAATCAGCATTCCAGTAATTAATGGCATCGTTATTCTTTCTAAACATCCCTTCACCAGAACATGGTGCATCAATCAAGATTTTATCAAAGAATCTTGGAAAATGTTTTGCCAAGTTATTAGGATTTTCATTCAAGATTAATGCATTCCGAATTCCAAATCGTTCTACATTTTCCACTAGTACTTTCGCACGTTTATAATCAATTTCATTAGTGACTAATAATCCTTGATTTTGCATATAACTAGCAACGTGGGTTGTCTTTCCACCAGGAGAAGCACATAAATCCAAAACATAGTCACCGGGTGTAATATCGGCTACTTCTCCAACATACATTGCACTAGGTTCTTGTGAATAAATGGCACCACTTTGGTGCTCAACACTTTTTCCATTTACATCCCCGTAATATCCATACTGACAATAATCAATTGAATCTTCATCGTTTTCTGGCACTACATATTCTTTTAATGGATTAACTCGATATCCTGGATTGGTTTCTTGATCCAAACTCTTAAAAAAGGAGTCTGCATCATCACCCATTAATTTTTGATATTTACTTTTAAAATCTGCTGGTAATTCCACTTGGATACTCCTTTTACATTGACTTACAATTTTTTATTAGTTAACATATTACTATTATATTTTTTTACGCGAGGTGAAACAACTATATGGATAAGAAACTTATCGCAATTGATTTAGATGGAACTACTTTAAACAATAATTCCGAAGTTTCACAAAAAACGGTTAATACTTTAAATAAGGTAATGGATTTAGGCCACGTTGTCAATATTGTAACTGGTCGTCCACCCCGTCTAGTTACAGACATCTATAATGAAATTGGTTTAGACAATCCATTAATCAGTTTTAATGGAAGCCTTGGTTACAATCCATTAGCAAAATGGAATCACGCTTATGAATACAACATTGAAAGAGATGTTGTGTTTGATATTTTAAGCCATGCTGATGAATTAGGTATTAACCTAATGGCTGTTGAAGGTAAAAAACTCTTTTTAGCTAATCATGAAGCTAACAATGAGATTGGTTTTTTTCCAACTCATTTAGCTCCTGAAGAATTTGTGACCGAAGAAAACTTAACAGAAGATCCTGTTTGTTTAACACTACAAATTAATCCTGATAAGATGAACAAATTTGTTGATTACATTAACGATAATTATGGTGACACATTGCAAATCTCTCCTTGGGGTGGTCCCGATTCAATCGTTGAATTGGCAGCGAAGGACATTTCTAAGAAAACTGGTTTAGAAGTATTGTCTGATTACTATGGCATTAGCCAAGAAAATATCATCGCATTTGGTGATGAATTTAATGACGAAACCATGTTGAAGTATGCTGGATTGGGAGTGGCGATGAAGAATGGTCAACCTAAGATTAAAGCATTAGCCGATGACATTACTGAATACGATAATGATCAAAATGGTTTAGCGAGATATTTAGAAGAATATTTTGAAATTTAAAAAGACTTGATATAAAATCAAGTCTTTTTTATTTGTCTGGATGAAACATTTGCGTGCTTTTAACAGCTAATTGCCATCCCTGATAATATTTATGACGATCATCTTCGCTCATTTCTGGATTAAATAAGCTTTGATTAGGCTTTAATTGTTTGATTTCAGCAATATCTCTCCAAAAGCCAACTGCTAAACCAGATAAGTATGCTGCTCCTAATGCGGTTGTTTCAGCAATATATGAACGTTCAATTGACGTATTTAAGATATCCGCTTGAAATTGCATTAGATAATTATTTTGTGCAGCCCCACCATCAACTTTAAGATGTTTTAGGTCTAGTTGGGTATCTTCTACCATAGTATTAACAACATCCTTAGTTTGAAAAGCTAAGGAATCTAATGTTGCTTTTACCAAGTCCTCTTTAGAAGTTCCACGAGTTAAGCCAAAAATAGCGCCACGACTGTCTTGATCCCAATATGGAGCTCCTAATCCAGTAAAGGCAGGAACAACATAGACATCATGGTCGTTTGAAGACGCTAATGCTAACGCTTCAGTTTCCTTTGCATCATTTATGAGACGTAATCCGTCTCTTAACCATTGAATGGCAGATCCTGCGACGAATACACTTCCTTCTAGGGCGTAGTTTATCTCGCCATTGATTCCATATGCAATCGTCGTTAATAATCCATTATCAGATATGACTGGCTTATCACCTGTATTCATAACGATGAATGAACCAGTTCCATAGGTGTTTTTAATACTTCCTGGTTCTAAACACAATTGACCAAACAATGCAGCTTGTTGATCTCCGGCAATCCCTGAAATGGGAATTTGGACTCCGTAAAAAGTATAACCAGCAGTGTACCCATATATTTCTGATGATGATTTGACTTCCGGTAGGATTTCCTTGGGAATATCTAAAATATTTAGAATTTCTTCGTCCCAATTTAAATCATGAATGTTATATAACATTGTTCTACTAGCATTTGAAACATCAGTAGCATGTACATGTCCACCTGTTAGTTTCCATAAAATCCAAGTATCAATCGTTCCAAATAATAAGTCACCACTGTTAGCTTTATCTCGTGCTCCCGGAACATTATCCAACAACCACTTTATTTTAGTTGCTGAAAAGTATGAATCAATCACTAACCCGGTCTTTTGATGAATTAAATCAGTATACCCTGATTCTTTTAAATCATTTGCAATATGACTGGTTTGCTTAGACTGCCAAACAATCGCGTTATGAATTGGTTCACCAGTTACACGATCCCACATAACCGTGGTTTCACGTTGATTGGTTATACCGATCCCTCTGACCTTATATGGTGGGATTTTTGATTGAATTAACGATTCTGATATTACCGTTTGCACAGCGTCCCAAATTTCTTCAGCATCATGTTCAACCCATCCTGAATGTGGAAAATGTTGAGTGATTTCTTTCTGTGCCTTACTAACAACATTACCTTCATGATTAAAGATCATTGCACGAACACTAGTAGTACCTTCGTCTATCGACATTATATATTGTTCGTTCTTCATAATTATTCCTTAATCTAATTAGTCTTCGTCACTTTTTAATTTTCCAGCAACACTGTAATTACTCTTCTTCATTTCGTTTAATACGATATGAACGTGTTCAGCTGGAGCACCAGTGTTTTTTACGATTGCATCAGTAACGTCAGCTACTAATCCTTTTAGTTGTTCTTCGTTTCTTCCTTCAATTAAATCAATATGTACTAATGGCATAATCATTCTCCTAACTCTGTACTTTAGTCTGATTATACTTTAAATACCTATATAGTTCAATTTTTAGCCTAGTTAATGTACAATAAATTAAATACATAAAAAAGAGGAAGTGTGAAAATGCCAAAGTTTCCAGAATATGATGCATGTACCAGTATTTTAGTTGGTAAGAATGCATCTGTAGATGGTTCTACTATGATTGGTAGAAACGAAGATTGTAAAGCCACTTGGCCAAAGCATTTTATTGTTCATCCACATAAAGAATATAAAGAAGAACAACTATTTAAAGCCAAAGAAAATGGCTTCTCTTGCACTTTACCTAAGGTTAGATATAAATACACTGCAACTCCTGAATGGACCGATAAAGAAGGTTTATTTGAAGAAGAAGGTATTAACGAAAAAGGTGTTGCAATGAGTGCAACGGAAAGTGCTTATTCTAATAGTTATGTATTAGGATATGATCCTTTACTTGAAGATGGTATTTCAGAAGCATCCATCGTTACTGTCGTTTTACCATATGCTGATTCAGCAAGGGACGCAGTTAATCGTCTTGGCGAAATCGTAAGCACTCATGGTGCTGCTGAAAGTAATGGAATTCTATTTTCTGATGCAGATGAAGTGTGGTACTTTGAAATTGGTTCCGGACATCACTGGGTTGCAATGAAGATTCCTGATGACTCCTATGCTGTTGTATCAAATCGTTTAGCAATTCAAGAAATTGACTTTACCGATAATGATAACTTTGCTTGGTCAAAAGATATCCTTGCTTTTGTTAACGACAACAAACTAAATAAAGCTAATGATGGTACTTTTAACTTCAGAGAAATATTTGGTACTCGTAGTGAATCAGATTTATACTACAACAATCCACGTGTCTGGTATGGTCAAAGAATGTTTAATCCTGAAATCACACAAGATCCAGAAGATTATGATATGCCTTTCGTTAGAAAGCCATCTAAATTAATATCTGTTCAAGATGCAAAGGATTTCTTAGCATCACATTATGAAGGAACAGAATTTGATCCAGTTGGAAAAGGCCCTATTGAATCACGTAAAAGATACAGACCTATTAGCTTAGCTAAAGCACAGGAATCACATGTTTTACAAATCAGACCTAACCTCCCAATTGAAGTAAGCGGTATTCACTGGTTATCAATGGGTGTAGCAGCACAAAGTGTATTTGTGCCATTCTTTGCAGGAATCAATGATACGCCAAAAGAATATAAAATTGGTGATATGACATATGACCCTAAGTCTGCATACTGGATTTTCAAATTAGTAGGTGTGCTACTAGATCCACACTACAATCATTTTGTAGATGTTGTTGGTGATGTTCAAGAAAGATTAAATATCTCGTTCCAACAAAAAATTAATCAAGTTGATGCTAAAGCAACTGATTTAGATCATCACGAATTAAGTGAATACACAACTAAAATTAGTAATGAATGTGCTGAATTAGCAATGAATAGTTATCAAAACCTTGCTTATAAATTAATTGCTGCTTCAACTGATTTTTCAAAATTAAACTATAATACTGATGAAAATCTATAATTAAAAAAGAGTGCTAATCAGCACTCTTTTTATGTACAAAAAAACAGGTATGAAATTAAATTCAATACCTGTTTTTGTTTAGATATAAAGTTTATCTTAACGACGACGTGCTTCTTTAATACGAGCAGCCTTACCGTGACGTTCACGTAGGTAGTATAGCTTAGCACGACGAACAGCACCGCGACGAGTTACTTCTAATTTAGCAACACGTGGTGAGTGAAGTGGGAAGATACGTTCAACACCTACACCTGAAGTGATCTTTCTAACAGTGTAAGTAGCTTGAATACCTGAACCGTGACGTTTGATAACAACACCTTCGAATACTTGGATACGTTCGTTGCTACCTTCAACAACCTTAACAGATACTTTAACAGTATCTCCGGCTCTAAATTCTGGAACATCACTCTTAAGTTGTTCCGCGTTAATCTTTGAGATTAATTCGTTTTGACGCATAAAAAATAACATCCTTCCAACTAGCATTCATGTCTTCCAAAGCAACAGCGGAATACCGTTTTATTTAACTATAAAAATAGTCAATTAGAATAATATCATAACCATTATTGATTGTAAAGGTCTATTATTCTTCCTCTATTTTTACTTCAGCTAATAATTTTTTCTGTAAATCAGTTAATTTACTATAATCGATTAAATCTGGTCGACGTTTGTATGTCTTTCTTAGTGATTCTTTTTGTCGCCATTCTTCAATTTTTTGGTGATTCCCACTAGTTAATACATCAGGAACTTTCATACCTCTAAAGTCAGCTGGTCGCGTATACTGCGGATACTCTAACAGTCCGCTAGAGAAAGAATCCCCTGGTGCTGATTCATCGTTTCCTAACACATTATCTAGCAATCTAGCAGTAGCATCAATCATTACCATTGCTGGTAATTCTCCACCAGTAAGAACAAAATCGCCTAAAGAATATTCATCAGTAACCAATGACTTAATTCTTTCATCATATCCTTCATAATGACCACAAATAAAAGTCAAATGGTCCTCTTTCGCTAATTCTTCAGCTTCATTTTGGTCAAATTTTTTCCCAGCAGGATCTAACAGAATAATTCTTCCCTTTGATAAACCACTTTCTTGTGCTTTATTTTGAGTTGCTTCTAAGGCATCAAAAATTGGTTGTGCTTGTAATAACATACCAGCACCACCACCAAAAGGATAATCATCCACATTGCCATGCTTATTAGTCGAATAGTCTCTGAAGTTAGTTATTTCAATATCTAAAGCACCTTTATCTTTGGCTTTTCCTAAGATTGAATCACCTAATGGACCTTCAAACATATCAGGAAAAAGGCTTAAGACATCAATCTTCATCATCAAGTCCTCCAGGAATTTCAACAGTAATAACATTATCATCTAAATTAACATCTAAGATAACTGAATCAATCTTAGGTAATAATAAATCAGATTTGTTATCACGTTTTACCACCCACACATCATTAGCCCCTGGTGATAATATTTCCTTAACAGTACCTATCTTATTTCCATCAGTATCAACCACATTTAGACCAATGATTTGGTGATAATAATATTCACCAGGATTTAGGTCATCAGTGTCTAGTTGATCTTCAGCAATTTTCAAAATTGATGGCTTTAAATATTCAACATCGTTAATGGTAGGCTTACCTTTAAAATGAAGTAATATAAAGTTTTTATGACTTCTAACACCATCTATTTCAAGTTTTTCGCTTTTATCTTCGTTTAAAAATGCATAAACCTCATTACCAACTTGAAAACGTTTTTCTGGGAAGTCAGTAATTGACATAACTCTTACTTCACCACGTAGTCCTTGAGTATTTACAATTTTACCAATATTATAAAAATCCATTGTAATTCCCCTTTTTATGTTAAAAAACTCTTAAACAAAACACCAAGGTTTCATTTAAGAGTTTTTATTTTTACTATCGTCAATAATTAATCTAACGCGCTTTTCACCTGAAACACGAGCACTATAAACAATCGTACGAATTGTTTGCGCTACATGGCCCTTTTTACCAATAATTCTACCAACATCAGCAGAATTAGTAATTAGATGATATTCATAAAAACGATCAGATTCACTATGTTCAATAGCAACATCCTCTGGATTTTCCACCAGTGGTTTTACGATTTTTTTAATCAGCTCATCAAAATTAGTCATAACTAGCTATCACTTTATTTCTTTGAGTATTTTGCTTCATGGTACTTCTTCATGATACCAGCTTCAGATAGTAAGTTACGAACAGTATCTGAAGGTTGAGCACCCTTGTTTAACCATTCGAAGATATCATCTTCTTCAAGTTTAACAGTGCTTGGTTCAGTTAATGGGTTGTAAGTACCAACAGTTTGGATAAAACGACCATCACGAGGGCTACGTGAATCAGCAACTACAACACGGTAGAAAGGACGTTTCTTTGAACCCATTCTCTTCAAACGAATTTTAACAGACATTAATAAACACCTCCTGTATTTCTTTTAACGATATTAAATATAACAGTTATTTTGATGCTTGTAAAGGTTTTTTTCTTTACACCATCATTTTTTTACTAAAAGTGATAAAATTAACGCTTTTTGTTTCTCTTGCGTCTATTTTTATTCATCTTCTTGCTAATCTTACGGCTCATTCGTTTCATTGCCATTTCAGACAATTTACCACCAATTCCGCCACCCATACCAGGCATTCCAGGCATATTTGGCATTCCACCCATATTACCCATCATTTGTTCCATTCCTGACATGTTACCGTTAGACATCTTATTCATCATGTCTTTCATTTGATTAAATTGTTTAATCATTCGGTTAACTTCTTGAATTGGACGTCCACAACCTCTTGAAATTCTTCTTCTTCTGGAAGGATTTAATAAGTCTGGGTTATTACGTTCTTCGTATGTCATTGAATAAATAATCGCTTTAATATGTTCTAAATCTTTAGGATCCATATTAACATTCTTCAAAGCCGGATTATTAGCCATCCCTGGAATCATTTTCATAATTTCATCCAAAGGACCCATCTTTTGAATTTGTTCTAATTGATCAAGAAAATCTTCAAATCCAAAAGTGTTATTTTGCATTTTTTCAGCTAATTGTTTAGCCTGTTTTTCATCATAATCATTTTGTGTCTTTTCGATTAATGAAAGAATATCTCCCATTCCAAGAATACGAGATGCCATTCTATCAGGGTGGAATACATCTAGAGCTTCCATCTTTTCACCTTGACCAATAAACTTAATTGGCTTTTGGGTTACTTCTCTAATAGAAAGAGCTGCCCCACCACGAGTATCACCATCTAACTTAGTTAGTACTACCCCGGTGATATCTAGTGCTTCATTAAAACCTTCAGCAGTATTGACAGCGTTTTGACCAGTCATTGCATCGACAACTAATAAGATTTCATCTGGATTAGTTAGCGCTTTAATTTCTTTTAACTCATCCATTAATTTTTCATCGATTTGAAGACGACCAGCCGTATCAATTAAAACATAATCATTATGTTCTTCTCTAGCTTTAGCCATCCCGTTTTTAACGATTTCAACTGGATTAACATCTGTTCCTTGTTGGAAAACTGGAACGTTAATTTGTTTTCCGACAGTTTCTAATTGATCAATGGCAGCAGGACGGTAAACGTCGGCTGCAATTAGAAGTGGACGTGCATTTTCTTCTTTTTGAAGTTTCAATGCTAATTTACCAACTGTAGTAGTTTTACCTGCCCCTTGAAGACCGGCCATCATAATAACAGTTGGAATCTTATCGGATTTATTAAGAGGAACAGCTTCTTCCCCCATAGTCTTTGTTAATTCTTCATTAACAATCTTAACAATTTGTTGTGCTGGATTTAATCCTTCTAAAACTTCAGCTCCACGTGAACGTTCTTGTACTCGTTTAACGAAATTTCTCACAACAGTGAAGTTAACATCGGCTTCTAAAAGCGCTAGTCTAATTTCACGCATTGTTTCTCTTAGGTCAGCTTCTGAAACTTTCCCTTTTCCACGTAAATTACGCATCGCTTTTTGAAGTCGTTCTGTTAATCCTTCAAATGCCATTTATTTCACCACTTTCATCTTTCTTCTGTGTTTTCTAATTCATCAACAAGTTGATTTAATTTTGCATCATCACTATATTCTTTTCTAACATAATTTCTGATTGCGTCAGTTTGTTGATTTCTCTTTTGAAAATCAGCATATAAATGTAATTGATCTTCATATTTTTCCAGAATAACTTCTGTTCGTCTTATATTATCATAAACCGCTTGTCGGCTCACATTAAACTCTTCTGATATTTCACCTAAAGAATAGTCATCAGCATAATAAAGTTGAATATAGCTATCCTGTTTACTAGTTAGTAACGGTCTATAGAACTCAAATAAAGAATTAATCCGATAATTTTTTTCGATTTCCATTAAATCAATCCTTCCGAAGGACTACTTAATTAATCCTTTAAATAATCCGTAAATAAAATCATTTGCGTCAAACTGTCTTAAATCAGTAACTTTTTCACCCAATCCAACATATTTAACTGGTAGGTGCAATTCGTTTCTAATTGCTAGAACAATTCCACCCTTAGCAGTCCCATCTAACTTAGTTAAAACAATTCCAGAAACTGCTGTGGTTTCTTTAAATAACTTAGCTTGGCTAAGTGCATTTTGGCCAGTAGTTGAATCTAAAACTAAAAGAACTTCATGAGGGGCATCAGGAATTTCCCTAGTTAACACCTTTTTCATTTTAGCTAGTTCGTTCATTAAGTTAACCTTATTTTGCAATCTACCAGCAGTATCAACGAATAAAATATCATAATTTTCATCTTTAGCTTTATGAACAGCTTCATAAACAACAGCTGACGGATCGCTTTGTTCTTCTTTTTTCACGATATCAACGCCGTCTCTTTTAGCCCATTCATCAAGTTGTTGAATTGCTCCTGCTCTAAATGTATCTGCCGCAGCTAACAATACCTTTTTACCAGCATTCTTATACATGTTTGCCATTTTACCAATAGTGGTTGTCTTTCCAACACCATTAACTCCAACAAATAAAATGACAGTTGGACCTTCACTTGCAAACTGAATATCAGGATTTTCATCATTACCGTTTTCATCATAAATGTTAATCATTTGTTGAATAATAACATTTTGAACTTCATCCCTACTTTTAGCATTTTGTAACTTAACCTCATCTCTCAATTGATCAGTTAAGTTAACAGCCATTTCATAACCAACATCTGATTCAATTAAAGTGTCTTCTAAATCTTCGAAGAATTCTTCATCAACACTTCTAAAATTAGCAAATAATTGGTTTAAACGGTCACCAAAGGTAGTTCTTGATTTCTCTAATCCATCTGTAAATTTTTCTTGTGATCCATCCGCATCTTCTTGAACTTCAGTATCTACTGAACTAGTTTCATCAGGAGTAACTTCAGCATCTTTTACGATGTCTTGATTTTCATTTACATCATTTGTTGAATCTTGAATCTTTTGTTCATCATTACTTTTTTTCTTAAAAACATCAAATAATCCCATTGGTTATCCCTCCGATGCATTGTACTTGTTAAGATTTGCTGTAACTACTTTAGAAACACCTGAGTTTTGCATAGTTACACCATACAATGTATTTGCATAAACCATTGTTTCTTTTCTATGGGTAATCACGATAAACTGTGTTCCATCATCCAATTTCGTCATGTAATGTGCGTATCTATCAACATTTTCAGCATCTAACGCGGATTCTGCTTCATCCAAGATACTAAATGGAACTGGTTTTACCTTAAGCACCGCAAAAAGTAACGCAATTGCAGTTAATGCCTTTTCTCCACCAGACAATAATGACATATGTCTATACTTTTTGCCAGGAGGCTGTGCCATAATCTCAATTCCAGTTGTCAAAAGATCATTTGGATTGGTTAAAACTAGTTTAGCTTTCCCACCACCAAAAATTTCATTATAGACTTTTGAAAATTGATAAGCGATTGCTTCAAATGTTTCTGAAAACTTCTTTTCAACTGTTACGTCGATTTTATTCATCGTATCAGTTAATTGTTGACTTGAATTCTTAAGGTCATCAGATTGTTGAACCAAAAATTCATAACGTTTAGAAACTTCTTTGTATTCATCGATTGAAGAAACATTAACAATTCCCAAACTATCGATTTCTCGCTTCAATTGTGCAATTCTATTTTTAATATTTTCAACACTATCATCGATGACAATATCATCAATATCTTTTATGTCTACTTCATATTTACCAACCAACTGTTGTTTTAAATTAACAAGCTGACCTTTTAATTGATCAAACTTATTAACTTGCTTATTTAAATAGTTTTGCTGGCTAATAGAATCTTTACTTAATTTATCAATTTGTTCTTCAATTTCTTTGATGCTATTTTGGTGCTCATCAATTGCAGATTTACATTGTTCTAAATCTTCTTGAGTTGATTGAATACTTTCATTAACTTTCTTAATCTCACTATCTTGGTTAGCGGATAACATATTATTACTAATAGCTTCGTTTAACTCATCGATAGTTTCTTTTTCATCATCGATTTCAGATCCAAGTCTATCGAAATCTTCAATTAAATTAGCTTTTTGATCTCTTAAATTAGAAAGTTTTTCCTTTTGAACAATTAATTTTTCCCTAGTACTTTGAATTTCAGAAACGTTAGATTCTTTCATTTTTTCAAGCGTTTCAATCTTTTCAGATACATCACGAGATTGTGATTGATTGTTTAATAAGTCTAAATTCAATTGTTCTTTTAGTTTTTCATTTTGTTGTTTCTTTTCTTCAATATCATCTTCAAAAAGTCCACCAATTGATAGTTTAACAGCTTTTAACTCACGTTGCTTTCTTTCCAACGTATCCTTAGCAAAGCTAACTTTATTCTTGCTAATATCGACTAAACCAGCGGCATCCCTTTGTTGTTGATAATATTGTTCAATTTCATCATTGATTGATTGTAGCTTTGCTTGTGCTTCATTAAGTTCCTTTTCAAGACCTTCAGCAATTGTTTTACCTTTAGCGAATTCTTTTTCTAATTCAACTAAATTGTTTTTTTGCGTTAAAACGCCGTCGAATTGCTTCTTATTCGTACCACCAGTAATAGAACCACCAGCATTAACCAATTCTCCATTTAAGGTAACAATGCGGTTAGAATGTCTGATTTGATTACTAAGTTGAGTGGCAGAACTTAAGTCTTTAGTAACAATTAAATTACCAAGAAGGTGCGCAGTAACTGCATCTAATTTGGAATCGATTGAAACCAATTGGTTACCAATGCCGACAAAACCATTATTTTGCTGACAAGCAGCTAAAACATTGTTATTAACGCTTCTTCTACTAATTTCATTAATTGGTAAAAAGGTAGCACGTCCTAATCGATTATCATTTAAAAACTTAACCGCATTTCGAGCATCTTGATTATTAGCCACCACAATTTGTTGTAATTGATTTCCAAGCGCAGTTTCAATTGCTTTAGTATATTCAGCTGGAACTTTTATAAAGTCAGAAACTGAGCCCAAAACTCCGCTTAATTTATTTTTGTTATTTAGAACACTTTGCGCACCTTTAAAGAAATTACTGTGATCATTTTGCAGATTGTTTAAACTGTTGTATTTAATCTTGATACTTTGGTTTCTTTCAAGTGCTTTATACCAATTATCTTGAATTCTAGCGGCATCATTTTTTAATTGAACTTGTTCTTTATGATACTTATCAACTACTTTTTTACTATCTTCATATTTGGCCAGGTTATCTTGGTACTCTTGATTCAATGAAGAAAGATTTTCTTCTAATTGATTAATTTCATCATTAATGCCTGCAATCTTTTGTCTATTAGTATCACTTTGGACATCAGCTTGCTTTTGTGTCTTTTCTAAATAAGTACTTTCATTATTAACGTTGGCAATTTTTTGCATAATAGCAACGTATTCGCCACGAAGAGATTCATATTCATCCCTCTTATCTGATATTGATTTGTTAATAGTTTCTTCATCTAACGATCCTAATTTTTCATTGATAATTGAAATTTCACTATTTACCTTTTCAATTTCAGCATTAATTTCTTTTTCTTTTTGTTCTAAACCACTCAATTGTGCCTTCAATTTATTTAAGGCATCTTTATGTTCAACCAGACTACTTTTCTTAAATTCAATTTCTTGTTTAGAAAGGTTTTGTTGTCCTGAAAGTTGTTCAATTTTCTTAGTGTAGTTTAATAACGCATCTTGTTGTTGTTCTTTTTTGGACAACAATTCAGATAATTGAGTATTAAGATTTTTCTTTTCAGTACTTAATCTATCTAAATCAGTACTGATAGTTTCAGCATTTTGTTCTTCTTCTTGAATGATTTTCCCAGTAGCATTAAATTCAATTCCTAGACTATTTAATTCAAGGGCAATTCGAGAAATATCATATTGTTTCAATTCCTTTTTCAAATCAAGGTATTTAACTGCCGTAGAACTTTGTTCTTTTAACTGATCATTTCGATCCTTAAGTTCAAAGATAATATCTTCAACACGATCTAAATTTTCATGTGTTTGTTGTAATTTAAGGTTAGCATCATGCTTTTGTTGCTTATACTTATAAACTCCTGCTGCAGTTTCGATAATTGATCTTCTATCTTCAGGCTTGCTGTTAAAGATGTCTTCAACGCTTCCTTGAGAAATAATGGAGAAAGATCCAATTCCCATCCCGGTATCCATAAAAAGATTATTGATGTCTTTTAATCGACATTCTGAGTTATTAATTAAGTATTGGCTTTCACCAGAACGATATAGTCTTCTAGTGATAATTATTTCTGAATAAGGACTATTGATGTATTGATCTGAATTATCTAGAGTTAATTTAACTTCTGCACGATTTACTGGATTATGTGTACTTGAACCTGAAAAAATAACATCAGACATTTTAGTACCACGCAGTGTTTTAGATGATTGTTCACCTAAAGCCCATCTAATTGCCTCAATTACGTTACTTTTACCACTACCGTTAGGTCCTACAATTGCAGTTAAACCATCAGTGAAACTAATTGTTGTTTTATTTGCAAAGGACTTAAATCCAGCAATTTCCAATGATTTTAACTTCAATGTATTTTCTCCATCCTGTTTTATTCTGTGAGTTTATTAATCGCTTTTTTCGCAGCTCCTTGTTCGGCATTCTTTTTAGAATGTCCTTCACCGACACCTTTTTCAACCCCATCAATGGTAACTGAAACCTTAAAGCGACGATCATTTTCAGGTCCGTTTTCATCGAGTAGGTTATATACAATTTCTACTGGTCCGTTTGCTTGTGCCAATTCTTGTAATTCTGTTTTGTGATCAAAGAATTCATCAAACCATCCCTCATCTAATTTAGGAAAAATTACTTGATGACAAAACTTAACTACTGGTTCCATTCCTTGGTCTAAGTAAACCGCACCAATGAAAGATTCAAAAATATCACAAAGCAAAGAATCACGGCTTCTTGCTTGTGCTTTTTCTTCACCTTTACCTAATCTAATGTATTTATCAAAATGACATTCTCTGGCAAAACTACTAAAACTTTGCTCATTCACCATTGCAGCTCTTAGTCTAGTAAGTCTACCTTGTGGTAAATTAGGGAATCTCTTGTAAATATATTCTGAGACAACTAGTTCATACACAGCGTCACCTAAGAATTCGATTCTTTCATAAAACTTTAGATTTTTGCCTGGATGTTCATTCACGTATGAGGCTTGAGTAAAAGCTTCATCTAATAATGATTCATCCTTGAATTTTATATTAAATTTTTTCTCTAATAGATCATCAAATTCTTTTTCCAAACTAACTCCTCCAGTTATTAATACAACAAAAGACGATTACTATTGAGTAATCGCCTTTTTAATTATTTGTTATCAGCGTTAGACATAACGTAGTCTACGGCTTCATCAATAGTTTTAATATTTTCAGCATCTTCATCTGAAATATCAGTACCAAATGCACTTTCTAGAGACAATACAAATTCAACGAAATCAATTGAATCAGCATCTAAATCATTTTGAAAGTTTAAATCACCTTTGATGGTAGTTCTATCAATTCCAAATTGTTCAGCTACTAAATCAGCAATTTTATTAAATACTTCTTCTTTTGTCATAACTTATCTCCTTCAAATCGTAAATAATATAATTAATTATAACAGATATTTAGTTGTTTTTCGCGTTTTGTTTGATTTGTTGCATATCATCAGCATGCTTATCAAAATATTCAACAACATTATCGATTGTCTTTGAATCAATCATTGTCTTGATTTGGAAAATAGTGTTCTTAATGGTTACTGCTTCACTACTACCATGAGCCTTAACAACAGGTGCTTTAGTACCCATTAAAACAGCTCCACCGTATTGTGAGTAATCCATTTCCTTACCAATCTTCTTAAATGTTGGCTTAAGCATTAGAGCACCAACCTTTGATTTAAGACCACCTGACATGATTTCACCTTTAATCAAAGTAAGAAGTGATAATGCAGTACCTTCGATAGCTTTTAGAGCAGCGTTTCCAGTAAATCCATCGGTAACAACAACATCAGCAGCACCATTTAATAGTTCTCTTGATTCAACGTTACCAATAAAGTTTAAGTTCTTGTCATTAGCTAATAATTCGTTAGCTGCCTTATGTAAAGAATCACCCTTGTCAGCTTCAGTACCGTTATTTAATAATCCAATACGTGGGTTTTTGATGTTTCTAACGTTTTCTGCATAATACTTACCCATGAATGCATATTGGTAAAGGTTAAATAGTTTAGATTCAGCGTTTGCACCTACATCTAACATTACAAAGTTATCATGTTCTTCATCATTAATAATTGGTAAAGTAGTTGCCAAACCTGGACGGTCAATTCCTTTAATTCTACCAATAATAAATAAACCAGCAGCTAAAATTGCACCAGTGTTACCAGCTGAGAAAAAGGCGTCTGCTTCTTTATCCTTAACAGCTTGAGCAGCCATATCCAAACTAGAATTTTTCTTTTTCATTACTGCTTTAACAGGTTCTTCACCCATTTCAATAACTTCGTCAGATTGAATTAATTCAATTCTTTCGTTATTTTGGATTAAAGGTTTAACCTTATCGATTTGACCAAATAGCTTAAATTCAATATCAGGATATTGATCTCTAGCCATTTCTACCCCTTTAACTACTTCTAACGGTGCGTTGTCTCCACCCATAGCATCAATTGCAATTTTCATCTTATAAAACTCCTTCTTAGTCAAACATTTTATTATTATTTTTTTGTTGAACGTAACTATATAATTTACTATATTCTGATTCGTTTTGCCAATTATTAGTATTAACCACTAAAATGGCTTCTTGTTGAGCGATGCTCAACATCTTCAAATCAGCTACCGGATCACCAACTTTAAATTCAGGTAGTCCAGATTGCGCTTTTCCCATAATATCACCTGGGCCACGTAATTCCAAATCTTTTTGTGAAATCACAAAGCCATCATTACTTTGTACCATTACGTTCATCCTCTTAACTCCAGTTTCAGTTTTTGGATCAGATACTAACAAGCAATATGACTGACTACTTCCACGACCAACTCTTCCTCGAAGCTGATGAAGTTGTGCTAATCCAAAATGATCAGCGTTAAATACAATCATCATGGTTGCATTACTTACATCAACCCCAACTTCAATAACCGTGGTTGAAACTAATATTTGAAACTCGTTATTTTCAAAACTTCTCATGATAGTATTTTTTTCATCATCTTTCATTCTACCATGAAGTAAACCGACTTTGAAATCAGGCTCAAATAACTTCTGAAAGTTTTCATATATGTTGACAGCATTTTTCATATCAACAGCTTCAGATTCTTCTACTAAAGGCGTTACAACGTAAATTTGTTCACCGCTATTTAGTCGATCCTTAATAAACGGAATCGAATTTTTAAATTGACCTTCTTTAATCCAAGCCGTTTTAACCGGTTGTCGACCATTAGGCAATTCATCAATAATTGAAACATCCATTTCACCATATGATGTAATTGCCAACGTTCTAGGAATTGGTGTCGCTGTCATTGCTAAGACATTAGTCCCATCATTTTTTTCACGCAGAATTTTTCGTTGGTTAACACCAAAACGATGTTGCTCATCGATGATTGCAAGTCCTAAGTTATTATATACCACTGTATCTTGAATTAGTGCATGCGTACCAATAACCAGGTTAATTTCCCCAGAAGCAATTCTAGGTAATAGTTCCTTCTTCGCTGCGGGCTTAGTATCACCAGTTAACAAGGCTACATTTACCTTAGTGTTTTCAAATAACTTAGCTAACTTATTTGCATGTTGTTCTGCTAAGATTTCAGTTGGTGCCATTAATGCGGCTTGATAACCACCATCAATCGTCGCAAGAATAGATAATGCAGCAACGATTGTTTTTCCAGAACCAACATCCCCCTGCAATAATCTATTCATTTGCCGGCTGGATTTCAAATCTGCATATATTTCCTGAACAACTCTTAGTTGTGCTCCTGTGAGCTCAAACGGTAATTCTGCAATAAAATTTTCCATGTCAGCAGCAGAATAATTAATTTCAATTCCCTTATCTTTTTGTTCAGCCATCTTAAGAGATTGTAACTGCATCTGAAATAAAAAGAATTCATTAAATTTAGCTGTTCTTCTAGCAAGCATCGCATCCTGTGTATTTGTTGGGAAATGCATATCATGAATGACTTTAACTTGCTTTTCCAACTTATATTTATCAATAATTTTATTTGGAATAATATCATCAATTGCATCTTTATATTCATCAAAGGCTAATTTAACTAAATCGCTGATAGTCTTTTGACGAATATGCTTATTGGCAGGGTATATCGCATTCATTTCATTATTATCAACAGAAGACAATATTTTGATTCCAGCAAGTGATGCTTTGGCTTTATCAAATCGACCATGAATCAGTACTTCCTTGCCAACTGGTAGTTGTTTCTTTAACCAAGGTTGATTGAAGAAAGTAACCTTTATAACATCGTTATCCACCAATAGTCTTATATTTAAAATGTTTCTTTTACGACCAAAGTGGGCGATAACTGGATCAGCAGCAATTTTTCCTTTTAAAGTTACTTTTTCTTGATCAACAATTTGGGTCAAATCCTTAACTTGAAAATCATCATATCTAAATGGGTAATAAGTTAATAAATCATAAATACTCTTGATTCCAAGTTCTTCCAGTGCCTCAACCTTTTTTGGACCAACGCCTTTTAGAACTGAAACCGAATCATACAAATTTTTCAACATATCACCTCATCTCAAAATATTATTAAAATAAAAAAATCGGAACTATGTCCGATAAATTTATTCGACAGAAATTAAGTATGGATAAACTGGTTGACCACCTTCGTGGACTTCCACTTCTAATTCGTCATCAATAGCTTCTACTTTTTCAGACAAATCATTAGCTTCTTCTTCAGTGATTCCATCACCATAGATAATGGTTACTACTTCACTGTCTTCATCTATCATTTCTTTAATCATTTCGATAGCAGTTTCTGTTAAATCTTTTTTAACAATTTGAATCTTACCATCGATGATACCCATAAAGTCATCTTTATTAATTTTGACACCATCAATTTCTGTATCTCTAACAGCGTGTGTTACATCCCCACTAATTACAGTATCTAACATATCTTCCATTTCAGAAGCGTTATCTTGTAAACTAGCATCAGGATTGAAAGATAACATTGAAGTTAAACCTTGTTGAATCGTTTTAGCATGAACGATTTCTACAGGAATTTCAGCAACGTCAGCGGCCTGTTGAGCTGCCATAAAGATATTTCCATTATTAGGAATGATTAAAGCATTCTTAGCATTGCTGTTGTTGATTGCATCCAAGATATCTTGGGTGCTAGGGTTCATAGTTTGTCCACCCTTAATAACATCAGTAACACCTAAACTAGTGAATAACTCACCAATTCCATCCCCTGAAGCAACTGCAATGATTGCAATGTCTTTAGGTTCTTGCTTAGTGTCATCATTTTCAATGATTGTTTCTTGTTGAAGACGCATATTATCAATTTTAACGTTGGCTAAATCACCAAATTTTTGTCCCCATGAAATAACTTCACCTGGTTGTTCAGTATGAACGTGAACTTTTACGATTTCATCATCATTAACAACTAGTAATGAATCACCGATACCAGCTAAATGTTCATAAAACTTGTCATAATCAAAAGCATATTCAACTTCTTTACCACGACCAATTCTAACCATAACTTGAGTACAATAACCATATACAATGTCATCTGGATTCAACTTACCTTGAGCACTTTCATGACTTTGCTCATGACTTGCATCAATCATTTGATCCATTTCACCAGTATTTGGTTGATGGCTGGTTTCAATTTCTCGACCATTTAAAACATCCGCAAAGGCTTTAATTACAAATACCAAGCCTTGTCCACCAGAATCAACAACACCAACTTGTTTTAAAACTGGTAATAAATCTGGAGTTGATTGAAGTGCCTTTTCTGCAGCATCATATAATGAATCGAATAGTTTTGCTAAATCATTTACATCAGAAGCCTGTCCAGCTTCAGAGATCCCTCTAATTACTGTTAAAATAGTACCTTCAGTAGGTTTCATCACTGAACCATATGCAGTTTTTTCACTATTTTGAAAAGCTTCTACGATATCTTTACCACTTAGAAAATCTTTGTCCTCAACTGATTTAGAAAATCCTCTAAAAATCTGAGATAAAATAACCCCTGAGTTTCCTCGTGCACCCATTAACAATCCTTTAGCTAATGATTGCGCTAATTTACCTACAGATTCACTTGTATCTTTATTTACGTAATCCGCTCCACTTTGGAAAGACATGCTCATGTTAGTTCCTGTATCACCATCTGGGACAGGAAAAACATTTAAAGAATTAATAAACTCTGCATTACTATTAAGGGTTGTAGCAGCGGCTTGAACCATTTGATCAAATTTAGAACTATTTATATTTGAAATAGACACTAAAATGAACCTCCTTTTAATCTAAAACTCTTACTCCTTGAACAACTACATTCACTGAACTTGCGGTAATACCCAGCATTGTTTCTAAATTATACTTAACCTTTGATTGAACATTTTTACATACTTCAGAAATTTTTGTACCGTAGCTAACAATAATGTTAACTTCAATTGCTACATCGTTATCATGTTGAGTAACAACTACACCACGTGAATAATTATCTTTTTTTAGTATTTCATTGAAATTATCTCTAATTTGATTTTTGCTTGCCATTCCGACTACACCATAGTTATCTGTGGCAGCACCACCTACTACGGTTGAAATGACATTATTATCAATATCAATTAATCCATATTCTGTTTTCATTTTTACGGCCATAACAATAGCCTCCTTAAAAGATAGATTTCTTAATATATTCGTAATATAATATTACCACATGTTAAATAAAAGCTAAAGTATTGTTATAATTAATGTTTGAAGCTGTCAAGTATATTCACTTGAAAGAAAACCATTGCAAATTCGGCTTTAATATGCTAAATTATTAAGGTGAGATGTAATAAAAGCAACGCTTTTGATTAGAAATCATTAAAAAGGAGGAATTTCCAATGGCTAAAGATTTTATCAATGGTAAAAGAACTCATTTTGGTAACAAGCGTTCACACGCTTTGAATTCTTCACGTCGTAGCTGGAAGCCAAATCTACAAAAGGTTCGTATCCTTGTAGATGGAAAGCCTAAAAAAGTTTGGGTTAGTGCCCGTACTCTAAAATCAGGTAAAGTTACTCGTGCCTAATTATATTTAAGCTCAACTTACTTATAGTTGAGCTTTTTTTATACGAAAAAAGAGATGACCATGATATTGGTCATCTCTTTTTATTTTTCATCTTTACTTTGAATTACACATAATATTCCTTCATCAAACCAAAAGTTACATTCATCTGTAACGAATTGATTACTAGAATACGCAAAAGCTCTTGGAACAAAATGATTATCCAATGTATATTCTGCATCGTAAATGGATAGATTCATTTTATTCAACGGAATAAAAGCAAGATAATGTTTATTAGCTTCTTTGATTACCTTTCCATCACCGGGAGTGTAATAAGTGATGGTGTTTTGCTTATCGATAATTCTTAACTTAGGAACTATACTCTTATATTTAGGTTCTGTTGCCACTAAGAAGTTAGAGATAAAATGATCAATTCTACCACCTGTCGCACCATAAATATTAATGATATCGGCATTTAACTCTTGATCAGCAATCGTAAGAGCTAACTGGGTATCAGTGTAATCTTTATGTGGATCGAAGGTTCTAATATCGCTAACATGACTTGAAACAATCTTTTGTTCATCAGAACTCATAGAATCAAAATCACCAATCGCTATAACTGGATCTTTGCCTTTTTCGATTAGCCAAAGATTGCCACGATCAACTCCAATCCATTCACCATCGATATCCATATTATTCATTTCATCTGGCCATAAGTCAGTTGGTCCACCAAGTAATAAATTGATTTTTTTCATAACTATTTAGTAGCTTCTTTCATAGTTTGAATTCTTTCGGCTGGGTTATCTGCACCAAATACATAAGAACCAGCAACGGCAACTGTAGCACCTGCATTGGCAGCTGCCTTTACAGTTTCGTTGTTAACCCCACCATCAATTTCGATATCAAAGTCATAGCCTTCAGCTTTTTTAATATCATCTAATTGCTTAATCTTCTTAACAGTTTCATCTAAGAACTTTTGACCACCAAAACCAGGGTTAACAGTCATCACAAGAACTTGATCAACCATGTATAAAACAGGTTTGATTGCTTCAACAGGTGTACCTGGGTTGATAACAACTTCAGCCTTAACACCTTTGTTTTTGATCATTTGTAGGGCACGGTGAATATGTGGAGTGGCTTCAACATGAACACCAATAATATCTGCACCTTTATCTGCAAATTCATCAACAAATCTTTCTGGATTTACAACCATTAAGTGAACATCTAAAACAAGATTTGATATTTTTTTGATTTGTGAAACCCAGTTAGGTCCATAAGAAATTGCTGGTACAAATGAGCCATCCATTACATCAATATGTAATAGTTCTGCATCTGCTTCAACCTTAGCAATATCTCTTTCCAAATTTAAATAATCTGCGCTTAAAATTGATGGTGCTACTTTAATCATCTATAGTTCCTCATTTCTTTTTATTATAAATTGGTTTTTTATTTTTTAAAATGTCATACAACTGAACGTAATCATGATAACGTTCATGGGAAAGCTCGTCATTTTCCAACATAGATTTAATTGCACATCCCGGTTCATTAATATGAACACAACCACGGAATTTACATTTATTAGCATTTTCCCTAAATTCTGGGAAGTAATCTCGTAATTCTTCGGGTTTAATATCAAATGCTTCATATGATGAAAATCCAGGAGTATCTGCAACCAACCCATTATTTATTTCAATAAAACTTACTTTTCTGGTGGTGTGTTTCCCTCTATTTAGAGCGGCTGAGATTTCGCCGGTAGCTAGATTTAAATCTGGAGAAATTTTATTTAGAAGTGTAGACTTCCCTGCACCAGTTTGTCCCATAAATACTGTTTCTTTATGTGCAAACAAGTCTTTAATTTCTTCAACAGATTTATTATTATCGCCTTGATTACTAGGTAAAATAACTTTATATCCAGCATTTTCATAAACAGATTTTACTTCCTTAAAATAATCAAATTGTTGATCATCTAATAAATCAGTCTTAGTGAAATAGATAATTGGAGTAATCTTATTGATTTCTACAGCTACTAATTGACGGTCTAATAGATTGTATGAAAAGTCAGGTTGAACAGCTGACGTTACTACAACCGCTTGGTCAATGTTAGAAATTGGTGGTCTTACTAAAGAATTTTTACGATCAAAAATCTTTAACAAATATCCTTCTTTCGGAGTAGTAGATTCAAATTCAACATTATCACCTACTAAAGGAGTAATCCCTTTCTTTCTAAAATTACCTCTAGCCCTTGTCCTATATATCTTTCCGTCACTAATAATATCATAAAATCCACTTAGGGATTGGAAAATTTTTCCTTCAGCCAATATATCACCTCGACAACATTTCTATTATTATTATACAATTCATTACTTCATTATCAACTGACCATCTCTATATACTTTATATTTAGCATGTTGATGCGCCTTTAAACTATAAGGAATTGTTATTTTTGTACTTTGTTTAATATAAAAGGTTCGATAGACCTTTTCATCTTCGCCATTTTGATTAGCAAAAATGGTTATTTTATTTTTACCGTTTCCATTATCCTTAAATGGTATCGTTAAGGTAACGTCAACGCTATGGCTTAAATTTTTACTATTTTGAATTCCTTTAGAAATCCAAATTTCAATGTTATCACCATACTTAGTTTCTAGTCCCGTCGTAGGATTTTGTTGATAAACTCGTCCTGCTTTTTGACTATTACTCTTTTCGTAGAAATACTTAGCGTTTAAATTGTTTTGTTTAACATATCTTTTAACTTCTGATTCAGTCATACCAATCAAGTTAGCCATTTTAAATGTCTTGGTATTAATTGATACAGTTAAACTAATAGTATCTTTTTGTGGGTTAGCCACAGTCCGTGGTTGAATGCTTTGTTGTAAAACAGTCCCAGACTTAAATTCAGTAGAATATCGATAAGATTGTTGAACATGAAAACCTAATTTAGCTAATCTACCAGCAGCTATATCAATTGACTCGCCAACATAATTATCAACCTTTACTTTTTTATATCCACTACTAACAGTTAGTGCGATACTTGAATGATTGATCATTTTGGTTCCAGTACCAGGATTGGTTGAAATAACATGATTCGCTTGCACTTTACTATCATAAACATATTTAATTTTGCTTACTAATAGATGTGAGTCTTTAAGCTCTTTTTTGGCTTGATTTAAAGTCAGATTTTCAACATTAGGAACCGATACCCTAGTAAAGAATGTGTAGTTAAAGAACAGAAAAATCCCAGATAAAAATATTAAAAGAACTATGATTAACGATAGTTGTTTTAACATCATATGATTGTTGTTACTGTTATCTTCTTGATAATCGTCATCTTTATATTTCTTTAAATCGTTTAAGTTCAACACTTTAGTTTCGCCATTATCGATTTCTCTTTTTGGTGAAATAAAGTGTAGCTTGGGTTCATCAATTCTATCCTTATTCATCGATGTTAGTAAATCATTTTTCATTTCTAAAACATTATTATATCGATCATCTAGTTTTTTAGCTGTCGCTTTAATAACAACATTTTCCAATGCCTGACTAACATTATGATTTTGTTCAATCACTGATGGAATATTTTCATCCGTATGCATCATTGCAATATTTAATGGTGATTCGCCATCAAACGGAACTTTTCCAGTTAGTAATTCATACAAAATAATTCCTAATGAATAAATATCAGATTGTTTGGTGGCTTTCTTTCCTAGTGCTTGTTCAGGAGAAATATAATGTATTGATCCAACTACAGCATTAGTTTGAGTAAACGGAATCTGATTTTCAATTAACGCAATTCCGAAATCAGTAACCTTAACCACTCCATTTTTATCAATTAACACATTTTGTGGTTTTAAATCGCGATGAATAATGCCATGTTGATGAGCTTCATTCACAGCATCAATTAGCTGACTCATAATGGAAATAACTTCATTAGTAGAAATAGGATTGTTTTCTTGAATGTATCGTTTTAAATCATATCCTTCGACATATTCTGTTACTAAATACTGAATATCGTCAGAACGATCCAAATCATATACTTGAACGATATGATCACTATTCAGTTTATTAATCGCTAATTTTTCAAACTTAAAGTGGCGTTTAGCCTTTTGACTTCCCTGGAAATCAAGTCTAATAATTTTGATAGTAACTAATCGATTTTCTTTCAGGTCTTTTGATAAATAAACATTTACCATCCCACCTTCACCAATTTTATCAATAATTTCGTAGCGATCACTTAAAACAAATCCTTTTTTCATAGATGATCACTTCCTAACAAATTATTAATTACAATGGCTGATATATTATCTAATCCACCATTATCATTAGCTTGATTAATAAGCATCTCTAGCTTTTGCTTAGTAGGAACACTATTTTTCAATATTGACTGAATTTTATCGTTATCAATCATTTTAGTTAGTCCGTCACTACATATTAGCAACTCATCATTTGGTTTTATTTGAATCGTAGAAATATCGACTTCAGCGTTGGAAGATACACCTAATCCCTTAACAATTACGTTTTTCATTTCTGAACTAGCAGCTTCTTCGGGTTTAAGTTCACCCTTTTCTACTAAGAAGTTTACATATGAATGATCAATAGTAAGTTGTTGCAATTGTTCATTTCTAAGTAAGTAACATCTACTATCACCTAAATGTGTTAGCATAAATTGATTACCAAAGAACAAAGCAACTACAAGTGTTGTAGCCATCTTGCTTAATGTTTCATCATGCATCCCAATTTCAATAATTTGACTATTGATGTTCTTAATAACATCGCTAAGCCATTCTTTAGTTTCATTGATTGATTTTATTTGATAATTTTCAAACTGACTACCAATATAATCAACCGCCTTTGATGCAGCAATATCACCGCCGTTATTTCCACCAACACCGTCAGCTAAAATTGCAATCATAGCGTTTTGACTATTATAAAAATAACCAATGTAATCTTCATTAGTTGTTCTTTGCTTACCAATAACTGAATTTGCAGCAACTTCCATTATCATTCACCTCCAGTTTTAACTAAATTACATACAAAGAATCCATCTGAATTAAAATCATCAGGGAAAATTCTTAAATAATCATCACTTAATTTTACATCCATTTTAGATACAACTGGTACTTTTTTAAAATTACTATTTTCAGATAAAAACTTATCAATCACATCTGAATTTTCTTGATTTAAGATTGTACAAGTACTGTAAACTAACTTGCCACCAATCTTTAGTTTCTTTGCAGCTGAGTTTAAAATATCAATTTGAATAGATGCTAACTTATTAACATCATTAATTGTCTTTTCATATCTAATTTCTGGTTTACGACGAATTAATCCGATTCCAGAACATGGTGCATCAATTAAGATTTGATCAAAAAATTCGTCTTCATAAAAGTCGTCTAATTTTCTTGCATCACACGCTTTAGTTGATAGAACATCATTAACAGCTAGTCGTTTAGCATTCTTCTTCACTTGCCTTAATCTACTGTCATGTAAATCCAAAGCAGTAACGTTTCCACCATCATCAACATTTAAATGTTCCGCTATTTGAGTTGTTTTTCCACCCGGCGCAGAACAGGCATCTAAAATATTATCGCCTGCATTAATATCCATTGATTCAACCGGAAGCATGGCACTTTCATCTTGAATAGTCATTTCACCATCTTTGAAAGTTTGACTATAACTTGCAGACTTCTTAGATAAAATCAATCCCGACTCCACTAACTTACTATCTTCTACTTCATAACCTTCATCAGTTAATTTTTTAACTAATTCTTGCTTAGTTATTAATTTAGAATTAAAACGAACTGATTGTTTAGAAGGTTCGTTAATGCTTTCTAATATTGATAAGGCTTTGTCTTTGCCAAGCTGATCAATTAGCTCATTAATAATCCATTCAGAAACACTATACTCAATTGAAAGCTTTTCAATTGGATCTTTAATCTCGTTAAAGCTAGGCAGACCATTTCTTTGAATTTGATGCAATACACCGGTAACAAGTCTTCTAATTCCATCATGGCCCATTTTTTTAGCGATCTTAATTGATTCATTAAAAACCGCTCTATCAGGAACTCTATCTAGATACTCCATTTGATAAATGGCTGAATACAATAGTTCCTTAACCCAATCATCAACCTTATCAGCATTTTTTAAGAAGTGATTTAGATAATATTCTAATGTTAATCTATGTTGGATTACCCCATAGACAATGTTTGTTAGTAATCCAATATCTTTTGAAGATAAATCACTATTTTCAATTACTTGATTCAATTGTAGGTTTGAATATGCACCATTAGATATTTTACTAAGTGTTTTAACAGCTAATAGTCTTGGATTACTTGTTGGCATCGGTGATCACCATATCTCCTTGTTTAATTGATTGTCCTGCTCCATTTAAGAAAGCGTTGATTTCTTGCTTTGGTTTACCTGATGGTTGAAGTTCTAATATTTCTAAGACAGATTCATCCCCACAAGCAATTTTTAATGTCTTTTTAGTTTTCTCTACAACAGTACCTGGTTGCAAATCAGTTTTTTCATCAGTTGGCTTAGTTGCCCAAAATTTAGTTCTAACGCCATTTAAAATTGCGAATGCATTAGGAGATGGTCTTAACGCTCTGACCTTCCTATCAACTAAAAATGCTGACTTATTAAAGTCTAATTCTTGTTGTTCTCGAGTAATATTTGGAGAAAATACCACTTCGTCTTCGTTTTGAGGAACAGGAGTAATACTATTGTTGGCTACTTTAGGTAATGTTTCTAATAATAAGTCTTTACCAATCAGACTTAATTTATCAAATAATGATTGGGTATCATCATCTGATTCAATCTTTAATGATTGTTGACTTAAAACATCCCCTGCATCCATTTTTTTAACCATATACATAATAGAAATACCAGTTTCTTCGTCTCCGTTGATTAATGAATATTGAACCGGTGCTCCACCACGGTATTTAGGCAATAATGAACCGTGTACATTAACCGCTGCGATTTTAGCTGCTGCTAATAATTTTTCTGGTAAAAATTGTCCAAAAGCTGCGGTAATAATATAATCTGGTGCAATTTCTATAATTTTAGCCATTTCGTCGCTACCGCTTATTTTTTCTGGTTGTAAAACTTCAATCCCTAGTTCAATGGCAGCCTCTTTAACAGGAGATGGTTTTAAAACTCTTTTTCTACCAAAAGGTCTATCTGGTTGAGTGACTACTGCTTTTACTTGATATTCATCACTGTCATTTATTCCGTTTAAAATTGGGACCGCAAACGAAGGGGTTCCCATAAATACAACTGTTTTCATTAACTATCGACATCCTTACATAAAATTCAATGGATCTGGATCAATATTTACATACAATCCTTTTTGAGCATCTTTTTGATAATGGTTCAAAATATAATTTAAGCATTCGCTTAAGTTTGGCTCATTTTTATATTTAATAATTATTTGATAATAGTACTTATTTTTTAACTTTAAAATTGAACTAGGCGATGGTCCTAGCATTAACGCTTTATCACTTAACTTGGCCTTTAAAATCTTTTGAATTTCAAACATTTTGGCTGCAGCCTTAGCTTCGTTAACATCAGAAGCTGTAATCTTTACTGTAAAGAAATATGGCGGGTAATTAGTTTGGTGCCTTACTGACATTTCCTTGCGATAAAACAATTCATAATCTTGTTTTTGGGCTAATCGAATTGCATAGTGATCAGGATTAAATGTTTGAATATAAACTAGTCCTTCTTTATCAGCTCTTCCTGCGCGTCCACTTACTTGAGTTAATAAGTTAAAGGTTCTTTCACTTGATCTAAAATCTGGTAAATCTAGTGAAGTATCTGCATTTAAAACACCAACTAAAGTTACGTTTGGAAAATCTAAACCTTTTGCAATCATTTGAGTTCCTAATAAAATATCAGCCTCATGGTTACCAAATTTTTGTAAAATTTTTTCATGGGCGCCTTTTCTTCTGGTTGTATCAACATCCATTCTTAAAATTCTAGCGTTGGGAACCAAGTTTTGTAATTTCTCTTGTACCTTTTGGGTTCCTGTGCCATAATAGCGAATCTTTTTGCTACCACAGTTCTTACACTTGTTAGGAATTGATTCTTCATGACCACAATAATGACACTTCATGGTTTTACTATCCATATGTAAAGTTAGCGAAATATCACAATTAGGACAGTGCAATACAAAACCACAACTTCTACACATTACAAAAGATGAATATCCACGTCTATTCAACATTAAAACGATTTGTTCATGCTTTTGTAATCTATTATTCATTGCCGCTAAAAGTTCTTGAGAGAAATCTTCATCCCCTGTGGTTTTTATTTCTTCCTTCATGTCAATGATTCTAACTTCTGGAAGAGATTGATTATTAATTCTTTTTGGTAACGAAAGGAGCTTATAAACACCTTTAGTTGCCCTAGCTCTAGATTCTAAACTAGGTGTTGCGCTTCCCAGAACCAATGGACAATTATGATAGTCACAACGCCATTTCGCCACATCTCTAGTATGGTATCTAGGTGCATCATCTTGTTTATAGCTCGCCTCATGTTCTTCATCCATGATAATGATTCCGATATTGTTTAATGGAGCAAAAATGGCTGATCTAACCCCAACCACTACATCTGCTTCGCCATTATTAATTCGACGCCATTCATCATATTTTTCACCACTTGAAAGTCCGCTATGTAACATTGCAACTTTATTACCAAATCTACCCTTAACTCGCTTAACCATTTGTGGAGTTAAAGATATTTCAGGAACCAACATTAATGCTGTTTTTCGATTTTCTAGTGCTTTTTGAATAGCTTGTAAATAAACCTCAGTTTTACCTGAACCAGTAACTCCTTCTAGTAAAAAGACGTCACTTTGGTCATTAGTTGTAGCTTCACTGATTGCATTGACCGCTTTTTGCTGATCATCATTAAGCTTTAAAGGATAATTAGGTTTAACTTCTTGTTCGTATGGATTTCTATATTCTTCTTGCCAAAATCTAGTTAACCATTCTTTTTCAATTCCCGATTTAATAGTCGCTTCTGGAATATTGAAATCATTTACTAATTTTCTTTGCGGAATCGATGTCTCATTATTATTAATAATATAATCTAGTAATTTAGCTAGATTTTTAGAGTTTTTTCGGAGATTACTTAATTCAGTTTCAGCTTCGTTTATGCTGATAATCGGCTTAACAGCGTAAACCTTTTTCGCCTTAGCTTTATCATTCACTTTATATCTAACGGTTAATTTACCTTCTTTTCGATATTGAATGATTCTTCTTAGCATACTGGAATTAATATCTTCAACTTTAAAATCAATTGAATCGGATCCATCAAATAAACCTAAAACCTCATCATCGATTCCTTCATTATCATTGATAATAAGTTCTTTTTCATATTTAGCCCGCATAACACTTGGTAACATCGTTAAAATACAGCTAATTTGAAAAGAATAGGTCTTTTTAGCCATCCATTCAGACATCGACAATAATTCATCATTTAATGCTGAATCTAAATCTAACAATCCATCGATTTCTTTTAACTCACCATCAAAATCACCATTATGGTCAATATCAGCAACAATTCCTTGGATTTTTCTACCACCTGAACCAAACGGAACAACTACCCTCATTCCATTTTGGATTTTATCTGCTAGTTCATCCGGTATTAAATAAGTATATGGGTCATTAGTTTGCATGGTTGGCACATCAACAATCACTTTTGCTAAATTCAAGCTAATTCCCCCTCTACTTTAATCTAATCTTTCGCTTAAAATTTTTACTAATTTACTTGAAATAGACGCTTTCGATTCAATATTGGTTTTTGCAAAAACCCCATTTTTATCAATAAATGAGATTTGATTATTATCACTACTAAAACCAATATTATCGTTACTTACATCGTTAGCTAACAATAAATCTAATTTCTTTGTTTCTAACTTTTTAATTGCATTAACTATTAAATCTTGTGTTTCAGCAGCAAATCCAACAATAAATTGATTACCTTTTTGTTTGGTTACTTCTTTTAAAATATCTGGTGTTTTCTTTAGTCTGATTTCTAAATAATCGCCATTCTTCTTAATCTTTTGGTCACTGACAACTTCAGATTTATAATCTGAAACAGCGGCAGCCATGATTAAAACATTGATACTATCGAAATTATTTTTTACAGCATCCAACATATCGTTAGATGTTATTACTCTTTCTACTTCGATATTTGGATTTGAGACCTGCATATCCGAAGCCGTGATTAATTTCACTTCAGCACCAGCATTAGCACACGCCTCAGCAATAGCGTAACCCATCTTTCCTGATGACCTATTAGTAATGTATCTAACTGGATCAATTGGTTCACTCGTTCCACCAGCAGTAACTAAAATCTTTTTTCCAGCCAATAATTCAGATTTTTTCATAATTTGTTGTACTTGTAGAATAATTTCTTCAGGTTCAATCATTCTACCTTTAGCTGCATATCCTTCAGCTAAGAAACCATCAGTTGGATATAAAATATCAATTCCATCATCTTCTAATTGTTTAATGTTACGTTGCGTTGCTAGATTATCCCACATATTGTTGTTCATTGCTGGAACAACAATTTTTTGAGTAGGAGTAGCTAAAAGCGTGGTTGATACAACATCATCAGCAATGCCATTTGCGATTTTTGCAATTGTGTTTGCTGTTGCTGGAGCGACAATAGATAAGTCTGCCCATGTTGCGATATCAATGTGTGTTATTTCTTTTGGATTAGGTTCATCAAATGTATCAACAAATACATTATTTTTAGTTAAAGTTTGAAATGCAAGTGGAGTTACAAATTTTTGTGCACCATTACTCATCACAACTCTAACATCTGCACCATTTTTAACTAATAGTCTTGCTAACGTAAGTGATTTATATGCAGCAATGCTACCTGTAACATAAAGAGCAACTTTCATGTTTTTCATCTTGTAACCTCCTATTTTCTCATAGTTTCTAATAAGTATATTGTAACAAAAAAACAAAATAAAAACCTTTGCACTGCTGCAAAGGTTTCAATTAATTATTTTTTATCTCTAGTTAATTCAACTTTACCATCAGCAATTTCTTCAAAAGCTTTACCAACAGTTTTTCTTGATTTGTATTCATCCAAAAGTAATGGTGAACCTGCATCAATATCATGTGCGCGCTTACTTGCTAACATAATTAAAGAATATCTTGAATCAACTCTTTCAAGTAGTTTATCTACAGATGGGTATAATAACATTAATCTTCTTCTCCTAACATTGATAAGTAATCCGGCATAACACGGTTAACTTTAAGTCTTTCACTATTTACAATAGTTTTAATTCGATCAACTGCATTTTCAACTTTATCGTTTAATACAGCATAATCATAATTTCTCATCATTTTAATTTCTGAAACAGCGGTTTGAATTCGTTTATCAATTACATCCATGTCATCAGTACCACGACCGATTAAACGATTCTTTAATACCACTAAATCTGGTGGGGTAAGAAATACGAAAACTGCTTCTGGGCAATTTGCTCTAACTTGCATTGCACCATTTACTTCAATTTCTAAAAAGACGTCATGTCCTTCGTCCAAAGTTTGGTTAACATAGTTCAATGGTGTACCGTAGTAATTATCAACATACTTAGCATATTCAAGCATTTCACCATTCTTAATGTGGTCTTCAAATTCTTCTTTAGTAACAAAGAAATAATCTTTTCCATTTACTTCACCTTCACGAGGCTTTCTAGTAGTCATAGAAATTGAGTATTTGAAGTCTACATCTTCTTCATTAAATAAGGCTTTTCTAACAGTTCCCTTACCAACACCGGAAGGACCTGAAAGAACAATTAACATTCCTCTTTTAGCCATTCTAAAACCCCTCAAAAATTTATAATACTTCTATTATGGTCTATTTTTACGAATTTTTCAAACTATTTTTTTGTTTCATCAGCCAATTTAAGTAATTCATTTGCATGTTGTAATGTTAAATCGGTAACTGTTGTTCCAGATAACATTCTTGCCAACTCTTGAACTCTTTTTTGTACTGATAATTTTACTATGCTTGTCATAGTGCGATCTTTTTCAATCTTCTTTTCAATAAAGTAGTGATGATCAGACATTGCCGCCACTTGAGGTAAGTGCGTAATACATAGCACCTGTGATTTTTGAGCAATTTTACTAATCTTCTCAGCGATTGCTTGAGCAACACGACCTGAAACACCGGTATCAACTTCATCAAATATAATTGATGTTACGCCTTGGACACTTGTAAATAGTGTCTTTAGAGCTAACATAATTCTTGAAAGTTCACCACCAGAAGCAATTTTAGCTAGTGGCAACATCGCTTCACCAGGATTGGTTCTCATATAAAATTCAACTTTTTCATTTCCATATGAATGGAATTCGCCAATTGGGAGCTTTTCAAAGTTAACCTTGAACTCTGTCTTCGCCATATATAAATCAGATAATTGATCATGCACTGATTTTTCAAGCTTTGTGGCAACTTTATGGCGTTTAACATTTAATTCATCAGCTAATGATGTCAATTGGCTTAAAGTTGATTCATACTGTTCATTTAGATTTTCTCCAGTAGTTTGGTCGGCTTGCATTGTTGATAGTTCTTTAACAACATTTTGGTAATGGTTTAATATCTGTTCGATTGAATCTCCATACTTACGTTTTAAAACATAAATAGTATTTAATCTTTCTTCAATTTCTTCCAACTTACCTTGATCAAACTCTTGTAAATCTAGTTGATCAGAAATATTATCGGAGGCATCTTGTAATAAATAAAAAGCATTCTTAATATTATCTGATATCTCTCTAAATTGAGGATCTACTTCTTCAATTGATTCCATTGAATTTTTAGCTTCACCGATAATATCTAATGGATTAATATTATCGTCACCGTTAATTGCACTAAAGCTTAAGTTAAGTGCATCTACGATTTTTTGGTAATTTAATAAATGATCTCTTTGGCTAACAAGTTCCTCTTCTTCACCGATTTGTAAATTAGCGTTGCTAATTTCATTTTCTTGAAATTCAAGCATATCTAATCTTTGCGACCATTCTTTTTCATTACTTCTTTTTTCGTTAATTGACGCTTTTAGTGTTTGATAATGTTCAAAAGTTTCTTGGTATTGGTTCAATAAGTCTTTAATTTCTTTCTTACCAAATTCATCCAGCAAGTGAACATGCTTTTCAGGTTGCATTAACTCTTGATGTTCATTTTGACCATGAATATCAACAATGGTTTCTCCAACCTTTTTTAACATTGCAGTATTAACAATCATTCCATTAACACGACAAATGTTTCGACCATTTCGATAGATTTCACGTTGTAATATCACACTGTTATCACTGTGTTCGATTCCCATATCATCTAAAACTTGATATGTTAATCCATCTTCTGGAAAGACAAAAAGGCCTTGGATCAGAAGCTTGTTTCTTCCAGTTCTAATAAAGTTTTGTGATCCTCTTCCACCAGCTAATAAGCCGACAGCATCTATAATGATAGACTTACCTGCACCAGTTTCACCTGTAAGCACTGTCATCCCATTTGAAAAATCAATTTCTAAATGGTCGATAATCGCAAAATCATGAATTGATAAGTGTTCAAGCAATTAGAAGACTTCCTTTCGTTACTTTAATTCTTCGGCATTTTTAATTGTTTGTTCAATTGAAATGTCCGGATTAATTGATGGATTGTCAACAGACTTTAAATCAACTAAGAATTCAATGTTTCCTTCTCCACCAGTAATTGGTGAAAAATCAAGGCCTTCAACAGAATAACCACTTTTGACAGCGAACTTGATAATATCATCTAATACTTCAGCATGTACTTTAGGATCTCTAACTATTCCATGCTTACCAATCTTATCTCTACCTGCTTCAAATTGTGGTTTTATTAGTGCTGCTACGTGACCATTTTCAATTAGAATATCTTTTAAAACAGGTAAAATCAAGTGAAGTGAAATAAATGATACATCAATTGACGCAAATTCTGGTTGTCCATCTTTAAAATCTTCGAGTTTAGAATATCTAAAATTAGTGTGTTCCATCACAACGACTCTTGGATCTTCTCTTAATTTCCATACTAATTGGTTGCTTCCAACATCCAAAGCGTAGCTAATTCTAGCTCCATTTTGTAACATTACGTCAGTAAATCCACCAGTTGATGAACCAATATCCAGAACTGTTTTTCCTTTAACATCCAAATTGAAAACTTTTAAAGCCTTTTCAAGCTTTAATCCACCTCTACTAACATATGGCATTGGTTTTCCTTTTAAATGTAACTTTGTGTCAACTGGAATTTTAACGCCTGGTTTATCTAAACGTTCTTCATTTTTTCCTAGTACTTCACCTGCCATTACAGCTCTTTTAGCTTTTTCTCTAGTATCAAAAAGGCCTTGTTGTACCAGTAGAACATCTACTCTTTCTTTTTGCATTGCTAAATTACCCCTATTTTTCGATATTAAAATAATCTAGAAAAGACATTAGCAATGAAACATCAATACCATTTAAATCACTAATTTTATTTAGAATCATTTTACTATGATCTAATGTATCTTCTAAATATTCATATGCCTTATCCAAACCTAATTGGTTAGTATAAGTGTTTTTTACGCTATCTTGATGGACTGGCTTGCCTAAATCTTCTGTGTTAGAAGTAACGTCTAAAATATCGTCATAAATTTGGAAAGCTAATCCATAGTCTGCCCCGAAATTATCTAAAAGTTTAATAACTTCACTTTCGCAATCAGACATGATTCCTCCGGCAATTAATGCGTATCTGATTAAATCACCAGTTTTTTGTTCATGTAAGTGCTTAATTTGATCAAGTGTTAATGGTTTATTCTCATTAAGAATATCAATTGCTTGTCCAGCAACCATTCCCGAAGGTCCTGCTTTTTTAGATAATTCCAACACTAATTGAACCTTTTTTGCATCAGATAAATTATTATCAGTTAACCATTGAAATGATAAAGTTAGCAGTGCATCCCCTGCTAATGTGGCTAATCCTTCACCATATACAACGTGATTCGTTGCTTTTCCACGTCTTAAATCATCATTATCCATAGCAGGTAAATCATCATGAATTAAAGAATATGTATGAAGAAGTTCCAGCGCACTGGATACTTTTAATTCATCCTCGTCGATATTGTGATTGAAAGTTTTTAAAACAGCTAATGTTAATAACGGACGTAATCTCTTTCCACCAGCTTTCAGAGAGTACAACATGGACTCTGATAAGTCACTTTGACTAACGTCCTTCAAAACTTCTTTTTCAATTGTTAATTCAATTCTGTTTTTATATTCATTAACAAAATCTGTTAGAAAAGTAGAATCTTTCATTACTTTTCATCACTTTCTGACTCTTCAAAAGCAACTTCTTTATCATCATCAGTTATTTCTTTTGCTAATGTCTTTTCAGCATTTTTTAAAGTATCTTGTAGTTCTGCGCTTAGCTTTACTCCTTTTTGAAATTCACTAAGTGCTTTTTCCAAAGGTATATCTCCTTGTTCTAATTCAGAAACAATCATTTCTAAATTTTTCATATTTTCTTCAAAACTTACTTTTTCAGCCATTATTTATTCTCCTTTATAACCTCGTTAATAGTTGCTTTAGCTGTCCCATCAATTAATTTAAGCTTAATCTCATCATCTTTTTTTACATCCGAGATTTTTTTAATCACGTTACCTTCATTATCAGTAGTGTAACTGAATCCTCTAGACATAACCTTTAAAGGACTTAAATGATCTAAAGAACTAATCAATTGATTTACTTTATTATTCTTATTTTCCAAAAGTAATGATATATTTCTCAACAATTGTTTTTGTTCAACTTTTAAAACTTGTTTCTGTTCATTAATCCTATTTTTAGGAGAATTAATTTTCAAGTTATAAATTAAATCATTAATTCTTTTATCTGCTGCATTAATGCTTTGTTGAAGCGCATTATTCAATCGTTCATTTAACATATCAATTCTTTGAACATAAGAATCATACAATCTTTCGGGTTGTTTAAAGATATAAGAACTAGTGATCTTATTTAACCTTTGTTGTAATTGAATAATCATATTTTTGTATGCATTAACAATTCTAATTTCATTATTTTCAATATCAGTAATAACATCTGTCAAAACAGGAACCGCTAATTCAGCAGCCGCAGTTGGCGTAGCTGCTCTAACATCAGCAACTAAATCTGCAATTGTAGTATCAGTTTCGTGACCTACTGATGAAATAATAGGAATTTTACTATTAGCAATTTCTCTAGCGACTATTTCTTCGTTGAATGGCCATAAATCTTCAATAGATCCACCACCACGTCCAATAATAAGGGTATCATAATCGCCTTTTTGATTTACTCTTCTAATTTGTCTAACAATATCTTCTACAGCTGCAGTCCCTTGTACTACTGCGGGGTATAAAACAATTTGAGCAATCGGATATCTTCTTCTTGCTGTTGTAATAATATCTCTAATAACAGCTCCACTAGGAGAAGTTACAACTGCGATTTTTTTGGGATATTTTTCAAGACTTCTTTTAGGAGCATTAAATAATCCTTCAGCTGATAACTTCTTTTTTAATTGTTCGAAGGCTTGGTATAATGCCCCCACGCCATCTGGTTCCATACTTTCAATATAGATTTGATAATTACCAGTTGCTTCATATAGTGATATTCTTCCGGTTACTAAGACTTTCATTCCTTCTTCAGGTTTGAATTTAATCTTACTAAATGCAGATTTAAACATAATTGCGCTAATTTTAGCATTATCATCTTTCAAACTAAAATATTGATGGACTGGTCTTAATCTGAAGTTGGAAATTTCCCCAGTTAAATAGACCTTCCCTAAATAAGGATCTCTATCAAATTTCTTTTTTATATAGTTTGTTAAATCTGTTACCGTAAGATAATCATTATCCATTAATATCACTCCATTTAGCTAACTCAACGGTTTGTCTCATTAAAGTAGCGATGGTCATTGGACCAACTCCACCAGGTACTGGTGTTATGTATGATGCTTTTTCTTTGATTGAATCGTAATCAACATCACCAACTAATTTGTTGTTTTCATCAACATTTTGACCTACGTCGATTACTACAACACCTTCTTTAACATCTTCAGCCTTTAATGTATGTAGTTTTCCGGTTGCTGAAACCACGATATCAGCATCCCCAGTATATTCTTTCATGTCATCAACATAGTGATTAAGCACTGTAACCTCTGCTCCTGCATTAATTAATAATGCTGCCATTGGTCTACCAACGATTGTACTTCTACCAATCACTACTGCTTTTTTCCCTTTTAGTTCAATATTGTATTCAGCAAACATTGTCATAACACCCTTTGGTGTACATGCCACAGGATAATTACTTTTATCGTTTAAAAATAGTTTTCCAGAATTAATAACTTGGAACCCATCAACATCTTTATCTGGATTAATTTGGCTCATAACGAATTTTTCATTAATATGTTTAGGAAGTGGTGATTGAATTAAAATCGCATCAATTTCTTCACTATTATTATATTCGTTTAAAATACCTAATAGTTCTTGTTCTGTTGTTTCTTTTGGTAATTCTTTTACGATTGACTTAATACCTAGTTGTTGTGCCTTTTTATGCTTGCTACGAACATATCTGTGACTAGCTTGGTCATCACCAACTAGTATTACAGCTAAACATGGATCAATTTCCTTACTATGTAACTCTTCAACCATAGATGCAGTTTCTTGATTAACCTTTTTTGCTAATGCTTTTCCATCAATAATGTTGTCCATCGTAAAAAACCTCCAAAGAATTAATTTCATCTTTATTTTAGCATACTGATAAGATTTTATGTATCAAAAAAGGATTTGCAACATTTGCAAATCCCCTTTTTTAAACAATGGTGTTTGATAAAACTCCATTAACAAATTTTCTAGAGTGATCATCACTATATTTCTTTGTTAATTCTAATGCTTCGTTGATAGCTACCTTAGCAGGAACATCATCAACGTAATTAATTTCGAAAAACGCAAGTCTTAGAATCGCTAAATCAGTTTTAGCAATTCTATTAATTGACCAACCGGAAACAAGATATGAGATGATACTATTATCCAGACTATCTTTATTTTCGATGACTCCATCAACTAAAGTATTGTAGTATTCAGGAATATTTTCATCTTCATCTGTTCTTGAGATAGCATGGAAGAATAATTCTTTATCGGTTGTATCATTCGCATTAATAGCAAACAATGTTTGAAATGCATACTCTCTTATTTTATGTCTTGTAAATTCCACTATTTTTCACCCTTATCGCTACTGTTGCTATTCAATAAATTATTAGAGTCAGTTTTTTTATCAATTCTTTCGGGAACAATCCCTTCTACATGAACATTAACTTCACCTAAATCAAGTTCAGTCATAAATAGAAGTTGTTGTTTAACTTGTTCTTGAATTTCTAAGGCAACTTTAGGAACGGAAACTCCGTAGTTTAAGTATACATAAACATCAACGATAAGTTTATCATCCTTAAAGTTTAATTTAATACCTTTACCAAATTCCTTACGTCCAAATAATTCATTGACACTAGTTGCTAATGAACCTCGCATACGTTTTACACCGTTAACTTGAACAGATGCAATACTAGCAATAATTTCTAATACGTTGGGTGAGATTTTAATATCTCCCAGTTCGGAACTAGCTTTAATTAAAGAAACATCAGTTTGTTCTGCCATAGAATTTCCCTCCAATCGATAAAAACAGATTAATAATTATCTATTAAGCTCTTGAAATGTATGATGCATCACTAGTGTTAATAACTAGCTTGTCACCAGCATTAACGAAGAATGGTACTTGTACAATTAAACCAGTAGTCATAGTAGCAGGCTTGCTTCCACCAGAAGCAGTGTTACCCTTAATACTTGGTTCTGTTTCTGAAACTTCTAGAGTAACAGTGTTTGGAACTTCGATACCGATAACTTCGTTTTGGTATTGAACGATACTTACATCCATGTTTTCTTGTAGGTAGTTCAATGCATCTTGGATCTTGTCACCAGGAACAGTAATTTGTTCGTATGATTCCATATCCATAAATACGTAACCAGCACCATCTTCATATAAGTATTGCATGTTGCTAGTATCGATTTGTGCTTGTTCCATCTTAGCACCCGCACGGAATGTCTTATCTTGAACAGCACCAGTTCTTAGGTTCTTAAGTTTAGTACGAACGAACGCACCACCCTTACCTGGTTTTACGTGTTGGAAGTTAATGATACGCCAGATTGCGTTATCAACTTCAATTGTTAATCCTGTTTTAAATTGGGCAGTTGAAATAGTTGCCATAATTAAAACTCCTCCTAATAATATTAATTACTTGTAATCACAATCATATAATTGTAATTCTAACTGTTATATATATTGTATCATGTAAAATTTAATTAAATAAGTCTTTGGTAATAAAAAAAGCCTGAAATTAAATCAGGCTTTTTATACATTATTCACTAATTACTTAGCAACTGCTTCAGATACTGGGTATACTGAAACTTGGCGCTTGCTACGACCCATACGTTCAAAACGTACAACACCGTCAACTAGAGCAAATAAAGTATCATCACCGGCACGCTTAACGTTTTTACCTGGGTAAATGTGAGTACCACGTTGGCGGTAAATGATTGAACCAGTAGTAACTTTTGAACCGTCAGCAGCCTTTGTACCTAGACGACGACCAGCAGAGTCACGACCATTGGCTGTTGAACCTCCCCCTTTATGGTGAGAGAAGAATTGTAAATTCATTTCTAACATAGGAATTACACCTCCGTACAATTTAATCTTTAATAATATCTAATTTAATATAATCAGCATAACTTTGAGAAATATCTAGCATTCCATTTTTAAATGTTAGTAAAATTGCTTGAGCAGCAATTTCATCTTGTTCTGAATTAGCTTCTGGTACAGAAACTTCCATGTACCCGCCATCGATATCATTGCTGTCTACTTTAGGAGAAACATGGGCAACCACGTCTAACCCGTTAACAGTAGAAATCGATAATACCGACACTGCAGCACACACAATGTCTTTACCATACTCACCTGAGTCAGCATGACCAGTAATACTGAATCCAGTAATTCGATCATGCTTATCATGATTAATACTTGCTAATATCATTTCAATTTCCCTTATTAAGCTTTGATTGAGTCAATCATAACCTTAGTGTATGGTTGTCTATGACCCTTCTTAGAACGAGAACCCTTCTTAGGCTTGTAACGAAGAATAGTAATCTTCTTACCACGGCCTTGCTTTTCAACAGTACCTTCAACTGAAGCACCGTCTACAAGTGGAGTACCAACCTTAGCTGAGTCACCACCAACGAAAACAACTTGGTCAAAAGTAACCTTTTCACCTTCGTTTGCGTTTAGCTTTTCAACGTAGATTGCTTCACCTTCAGCAACTTTGTATTGCTTTCCGCCTGTTACGATAATTGCGTACATAATGTGCACCTCCTTGAATAATATGCTTAGACTCGCCGAAATTAAGCGCTCATGTAGAGACTTAATACTCATTTCGTGCGGTTGTAGCTGTGAAAGTCCACAAATACAACAAAGTAAGTATACATAGTTTTAAAGTTTTAGTCAAGAAAAAAAGACATATCGAAATGATATGTCCCCAACAATTTATTCTAATGTCGCGAGAGAGATTCGAACTCTCGACCTACGGTTTAGAAGACCGTTGCTCTATCCAGCTGAGCTATCGCGACATCAATAATCAACAAAAAATATTATATCTAATTATAAACAACGTGTCAATATGATTTTTAAAAAATAATATTAACTATCTTATGTCACTGAATTTTTCGAAGTTCTTAACCAACTCATTCATATCGACATTAAAGTCTACCAAAATAAACTTTAGAAGCATTTTCCAGAAGAATTTAAAGTCATTTTTGGAGTGATTATAAAAAGCATTAAACATCATTTTTTTGATTGATAAGTAAATTTGATTAAAATCACTATCAGGTCTTAGATTTGTAATCTTATCAATATCTTTTTGGCTATCAATAATTATATCAGACAAGTTGCAAATATTTGCATACAACAAAGTAAAACTTAATATTTCAACTGCATCTTGAAGTAAAACTTTCTTGTAATTGTTTGGATCTATTTGTCCCTGCTCATATGTATAAACTGAAAATCTTTTTGAGTCAGTCGCCAAAGCTGATAAACCTGTATCGATTTTAATAAATATTTTTTGTTTTTTATTATTACCATTAATCAATAACTCTCTCTTTTGACCCATATAATTAAATCTAGTTATTGATTGTTGCATCATTTTTTCTAAGTTTAGCAATTTAAACACCTCTCATAAGATTTTATCATTTCGATATCTTATTGAAAACAAAAAAGCCGGAATTAAAAATTCCGACTTTTTTCGTTAGTTATTAGTATTTTTCCATGTATTGGTTACGTTCCCAATCAGATACTTGGGCTCTGTAAGCATCGTATTCTAGATGTTTAGCAGCCAAGTAGCTGTTAAAGATCTTAGTTCCTAATGCCTTCTTCATTGTTTCATCAGATGATAATTCTTCTAATGCATCTAATAAATCATCTGGTAAGTTAACAATTTCATTTTCTTCTCTTTCGTCTTCGTCCATTCTATAAATATTTCTATCTACACTCTTAGGAGGAACGATGCCATCTTTCAATCCATCTAAACCAGCTTCTAGAACTGAAGCAATAGCTAAGTATGGATTAGCAGAAGCATCTGCACTACGAAGTTCTAGTCTAGTAGCTAAACCTCTAGCATTTGGTACTCGGATTAATGGAGATCTGTTTGAGCCTGACCAAGCAACATATACTGGAGCTTCATAACCAGGAACTAGACGTTTGTATGAGTTAACTAGTGGGTTACAAATTGCTGTGTAACTCTTAGCATGTTTGATTAATCCACCTAGGAAATGGTAAGCAGTTTCTGATAACTTTAATTCACCATTTTCATCATAGAATACATCACCATCATCATTAAATAATGACATGTTTAAATGCATCCCTGAACCATTGATACCACTTAATGGTTTTGGCATAAAAGTAGCATATAGTCCATATTTTCTAGCGATTGTTTTAACAACTAATTTAAATGTTTGAATATTGTCAGCAGCATTTAATGCATCTGCGTATTGGAAATCAATTTCATGTTGACCAGGTGCAACTTCATGGTGAGCTGCTTCTACGTCAAATCCCATTTCTTCAAGAGTAAGAACGATTTCACGACGACAATTTCCACCTAAATCAAGTGGTGCCATATCAAAGTAGCTACCTTGGTCATTTAGGTTAATTGTTGGTTTTCCGTTTTCATCCATCTTAAATAGGAAAAATTCGGGTTCTGGTCCAATATTAAATGAAGTAAAACCAGCTTCTTTCATGTCTTTTAGAACACGAATTAAATTATTTCTAGGGTCACCTTCAAAAGGTTCTCCAGTTGGTTTATAAACTTCACAAATCACACGAGCAATTCTTCCACGTTCTGTGCTCCATGGGAAAATCATCCATGTAGTTAAATCAGGATGCAAATACATATCACTTTCTTCGATTCTCACGAATCCCTCAATAGAAGATCCATCAAACATAATTTTGTCATTTAATAAATCATCTAGTTGACTAATTGGAACTTCAACATTTTTTAATGTTCCTAAAACATCAGTGAACATTAAACGTAAAAACTTAACATCTTGTTCTTTCACAATTCGACGAATATCGTCTTTTGAATAATCATGCTTTGTAGCCATATATACCTACTCCTAACGTATTCAACATTAAATTAGTTAAAAAGAATTATTTTCAGCATCTTTGGAATTTAATCCTCCGATGTTTAAAAGTTCGTCAGATAAAATCTTACGCGCTTCTTGATCAGATAATTCCTTAGAATTACCATTTTGCTCGTTACTTTCTTTACGCTTTTTGTAAATATCTTGAATTTTAGAAATATTCAAACCTTCATCTAAATAGTCCTTAATTTCAAGGATTACATCAATATCATTCAAAGAATACATACGACGGTTTCCATCATTTCTTTCAGGAAATACCAATCCTTGTTCTTCGTAATATCTAATTTGTCTAGCGGTCAAGCTCGTTAACTTCATAACGGTTCCAATCGGAAGAACTGAAAGCGAACGTCTTAAATCTTTTTCTTTCATATCTAACTCCTTCTAACAACATAATAATAACATTATTTAAGCTAATGTCAATACGTTATGTTATAACTTCTTACATATTATTTATATTTTTATTTATTTAACCAGTTTAAAACATCTTTTTCTATCTTTTTTTCATCTTCCATGTCAGAAATTATATCATACCATGTTACATTCATTTTATTTCTAAACCATGTTAGCTGTCTCTTAGCATAATGTCTTGAATCTTGTTTTATCGAATCAACAACACTCTTTAAATCTTTTTGATTATCAAAATATCCTGCAAATTCCCTGTATCCAATTCCTTTAAGGGCAGGCAAATCATCACTAGATTGCTTCCATAACCATTTTGCTTCATCAATCAAGCCATTTTCAATCATCAAATCAACTCTTCGATTAATTCGATCATACAATACTTGTCGATTAGTATTAAGTGCAATTACGTATGCATCCAACGTAACTTCTTTATTATTCTGTTCTGAGAATAATTTACCAGTATGATGATAGACCTCAAGTGCTCTAATAATTCTTCTTTCATTACTTTTGGGAATCTTAGCAGCAGCTTTTGGATCAATATCATTTAATTTATCCCACAATAGTTCACTACCATTATCGAGAGAAAATTGATGTAATTTATCTCGATAAGCTGGGTCACTATCGAATTCTCCACCTAATACTAGACCATCTAATAAAGCTTGAATATAAAAACCAGTACCTCCAGCAATAATGGGTAATTTACTTCTTTTAGTAATATCTTCTATCAGAGAATTAGCAGACTTAACAAATTCAGCAGCAGAATAATCTTGATTAACATCCAATATATTAATTAAATGATGTGGAATTCCTTCCATTTCATCTTTAGTGACCTTTGCGGTACCAATATCAAGTTTTTTATAAACTTGCATCGAATCACCAGAAATCACTTCACCATTTAATTTTTTAGCTAATTTAATCGATAAGCTGGTTTTTCCAACCGCTGTTGGTCCAACAATCACTAATACTTTATGCATTCTATATCCCACCATTTCTGCTTATCTTAGTTTAGCATATAAAATATTGAATTAAAATATAATAAAGACTGGATAAATGAAGTAAAAAAAAGCATAATATAGATGTATATCAATAATTCAATAGGAGGATTTGTAATGAAAAAGTTTGCAAAAGGATTTTTCGTTGGTGCTTTAGCAACATCAAGTGCCGTTGCGGGAGCTTTATTCTCATTCAAGAAAAAAGTTGTTGACCCAGTTGAAGGTCAAGCTGACAAATTAGAAGAAAACAGAAGAAGAGTTGTTCGTAAACAACGTTCTGCTCATTTAAACTAGCAATAAAAAAACACTTTGCATTTAGCAAAGTGTTTTTATTTTACTTCTTTGTTCTTCCATTCCAATTTCTGAAACCAGATTTCAAAATGTAAATATCCTTGTATCCATTTTTTCCAAGTAAAATAGCAGTTTTAATGCTTAAAGTTTTGCCTTGGTCATATAGATATACGGGCATATCTTTACGAATGTTTTTGTAGAACATCTTAATTGTTGAATAAGGAATACTTCTTGCACCAAGAATATGTCCTGATTCGAAATCTCGATTTTCTCTTAAATCAACGATTTGACCTCGATGACCGCCTTCTTTAAATTGAGCTTCATCAACAAAGGTAGCAACTCTATTAGCTCTGATTCTAGTAATTAAGTTATATACAAGAATAGCAGCTAATATGATAATGATTAAAATCATGGATGAAAACATTTATAACAACGCCCCTATTTATATTATTTATTGATATTTCTTAATGCTAATGATCCTGCACCAATTACACCAGCGTCGTTTCCTAATTGAGCTAAACGAATCTTAGTAGAATCTCTAACAGGTCTAAATGCATTTTCTTGGAAATACTTAGTAGTTGGTTGTAGTAAAGTGTTACCTGCGTTAGAAACACCACCACCAATAACAATATTATCAGGGTTTAATGTGTTACCAACGTTGGCTAATGCTAAACCTAAGTAGTAACAAACCTTGTCTACTACTTGGTTAGCAAAAATATCACCGTTATCAGCTAAGAAGAAAACTACTTTAGAAGTAACTTCTTCACCACTGTTAATCATTTCTTTTAATCTTGATTGTCCAGTGAATTCTGCTGAAAGATGCTTAGCAACTTTAACAACTCCAGTAGCTGAAGCGTATTGTTCTAAACAACCTTTCTTTCCACAAGTACATTCAAATCCACCTGGTTCTACAGTAATGTGACCGATTTCTCCGGCACCACCATTTACACCATGTGCTAGTTCACCGTTAACGATAACACCACCACCAACACCTGTTCCAAGTGTTACGAATACAACGTCTGAGTCCTTGCTTCCGGCACCCTTCCAGTATTCACCAAGTGAAGCTACGTTTGCATCGTTATCCAAAGCAAATGGTAATCCTAATGACTTTTCAATTTGATCTTTGATATTTTGAGTTGTTTTCCAGTTAAGGTTGTATGCACCAATAACTGTTCCATCTTCTCTATTTACTGAACCTGGGGTTCCCATTCCAATACCGATAAAATCATCAATTTTATGATCAGAGTCCTCCATCTTTTTAGTGATAGAGTTAATGATATTTGGAACAATTTTTTCACCGTTAGCGCTTACATCAGTGGTAATAGCCCACTTGTCTAAAACTTCACCGCTATCAGTTAAGAAAGCCAACTTAGTTGTTGTACCTCCTAAATCGATTCCGATTAACTTACGTACCATTTTAGTTTCCTCCTAAAAATTGTTTGTTATTTATTTTCTTCAATAGCATGTTCATGCTTTAGGACTAGCTTAGCCTGAATGAATTCATCTTTAGATACTAATCCAGCATCATGTAAATGATCTAATTCAAGTGCCATCACTTCAATATCCCATTTTCTTTTTCCAACATAAACATAAATTCCAAACTTTTTTAATAATTGTTGAACATCGTACAACGTTTTCATTTTCCCACATCCTAACGAAAATTGCACTAATTAATTTAAAATTTAAACAGTTTTTAAACAAATAATCGCAAAAATAATTAGAACTAACAGTGCCATCAATCGTTTTACCATTGGAACCTTATATCCTGATGGTAATCCAACTACATAAGGAACTAAAAATCCAGCAATTAAACCACCAATATGTCCTGATAAATCAATATCAGGTGATAATAAGTCAAATCCAATATTTAAAACTAGTAAGAATAAAAAGCTTTGCGACATTCTTCTTACATACATATTATCATGAAATGTTTCACCCAACATTAAAAATACTCCAATCAATCCAAAGATTGCTGTACTTGCACCTGCACTTGCCGTTGTAGAAAAAGCAAAACTTGCAATATTACCAAAGATTCCTGAAATCATAAAAATTGCAAAGAATCTTAAGTGACCGAAAATCTTTTCTAATTGGATACCAATGTAATACAAACTAATCCCATTCATTAAAATATGAAAAATTGATAAATGAATAAAGATAGGAGTAATAAATCTCCACCATTGGTTATACATCGTTACCAATGGTCTATACATTGCTCCACCATCTATAATCGCGTTACTACTATTTGTAAGAATTCCGAATATGTATACAAATACAATTAGAACTAGCAGCATTTCTGAGATATATGGCGTTGCATCTATTCTTCTGTAAAATCTTGTGCTTTGTACATTAGAATATAATTCTTTTAACTTTTTGATCAAAATCATCTACTTCCCATATTGATTTTTCAAACTTACTAATACTATCGGATAATGCGATAGTGTTGCCAGGATATTCTTTTAATACTCTATCGTAATATCCTCCACCAAATCCAAGTCTATCTCCAGTGGTAACATCAAAAGCTAGTCCAGGAATAATTAATAAATCAATATCATTAACATTTCCGACTCTACCGTTCTCGGGCTCCATTATACCAAATTTGCTTTTCTTCATATTAGTCATTTGATCAATAATTTTGAATTCCATTTCGGTTGAAGAAATAACCTTAGGCATAAAAATTGTTTTACCTTCTAATTTGGCTTTTTGAATTATTGGATTTGTATTAATTTCAATTTCTGTACTAGCTGTAATGCCAATTGATTCAGCTTTTTGCCATTCAATAGAATTAAACAGCTTTACATATAAATGTTCATAATTTTCTTGTTTTCTGGTAGTTTTAACTTTTTCAATAATTTGTGTTCTAACATCTTTTTTATTCACTATAAACACTTCCCAGGATATAAAAAAAGGATTGGGCCTTTTTTATAAAACCCGAATCCTTATTTTGTTTCACGATGTAATGTAACTTTTCTTTCACGTGGACAGTATTTCTTTAGTTCCAAACGATCAGGGTTGTTACGACGACTCTTAGTTGATAAGTAATTACGTTCGTGACATTCTGTACATTCCATAGTAATGTGTACTCGCATATTAGTTACACCTCCAAGTTAGTTGTATTTTAATTTTATATAAACAACTTTCAACTCTTAATATATTATCATTTTTTATTTGATTTGACCAGAGTTTATATAAATATTGTTAAGCAAAATTACTTAACAGCATTATTTTAAGCCACTATCGGACTGAACATACTTCCAATATGCTTGATAAATTTGTTCGGCCAAATTAACATTATTACTTTCTGCGTCACTTGGCAAGTTAGGAATTGCTACAACTACAACTACTTGTGGGTTCTTTGATGGTGAGAATGAACCTAAACTCAAAGTAACTGTTTCAACCGGTTTTGAACCTTTTTTACCACTAGAGTAGAATGTTTGGGCTGTACCAGTCTTAGCTGAAATAGAAGGTCTTACAGTATTTAAAGTAATCCCTGTTCTGTATTGGCTAGTTCCATGAACAACCTTATAAAAACCATCTGTTACAACTTTTCTTTGAGCATCAGTCATATCAACCTTATTCAAGACAGTTGGTGTAACTGTGTATTTAACTCTACCTAGTTTACCGTCTTTATTAGATTCACGAATACTTTGGACAATATGTGGTTCAATTCTATATCCGCCATTGGCAATAGTAGAAATATATTGTGCTACTTGAATTGGAGTGTAGGCGTCATAATTTCCATAAGATAAATCAAGCGCCTTACCAATGTTGGCTGATCCACCAGGACCTTGAATCCCTTTTGTTTCACCAGGTAAATCAATTCCAGTTAAAACGCCTAATCCAAATTGGTTAAAGTATCCACGCATAATGTTAAATACATCAGGATTCATAGTAAGTGGTGCTCCTGAGTAATAATTAAATTTAGCTTCTTTCATAGCTAATTGCATCATGTATGAGTTTGACGATACTTCAAGCGCTGTTGATGCATCTAAAGAAATATCGTGATTTCCATCTTGGTTAAACCAAGATGCTTTTTTAATTCCACCAGTAATAATTGGTTTATCAGTTAAAGTTGAATTAGTTGGTGTGATTACCTTATCCATTAACGCACCAGAAACCATTGCACCTTTAACAACTGATCCCATTACTATAGAACTATTAATAGTTCCCAAAGCATTAGGAGTCATCTTACCGGTTTCCGGATTACGACTAACCCCTGCCAAACCAATAATTGCACCATTATTAGGATTCATTACAACAGCATATGCTCCTGTTGAATTACCAGTGTTACGATCGGCATTTTCCACTAAACTTTGAATTTTCTTTTCAAATTCAGAGTTAATAGTTAATTGTAAGTTATCACCTTTTTGACCACCATATTGCTTAATAGCCTTATCTAAACTACCACTCTTGATTAATGTTTGAGATTTAGAACCACGTAAAGTAGATTCATATTTGGCTTCCAAATAACTTTGTCCAACACTATCGTTTCTTGAATAACCTTCAGCTAACAATGTATTGATACGATCACTTGGTAACCCAACTCGTTCTGAAGAAACTGTTCCAACGATACTTTGAATTGCATCCCCATTTGGATATTCTCTAGTCCAACTATCACCAATTTGTACCCCTGGCATTTCAGATAGATGTTCACCAACTTCTGCCAATTCCTTGGTAGTAACGCCTGATGATTTAATATATGTGGTAGACAATTGATATGAACCACTCATCTTTTGGAAAATGGCAGCTGCATTACGAGTCTTCTTATCAGTGCTATATAATTTTTCTTTAATTACTTTTGCGAGTTCTTGAATGTATTGATCACTTGTAGAAGTACCCTTAGCAAAAGTCATGCTATCAATCACTTTTTGTAAATTGTCTGGATTAGATAAATAAAATTCAGCTTCTTGTCTTGGAGTTAAGGTTGAATAATCAACGCTTAAGTATTCTCCAAGTTTATTAGCGATTTTATATAAAGTAGCACTTGTAACACTCAAGCCCTTAGTGTATTGAATAGCTTGATGCGCTTTATTTCCAACCAAAACACGGCCAGTAGAATCATATATAATCCCTCTTTGGACATTTCCTAATTTAACCGAATTGTCCGAACGACTAACTTCTGCTTTATATTGGTTTCCATTAACTACTTGCAAGTAAGCCAATTGGATAACTAAGATTGCAAATAATACCCCAACAACCGTTAATATTATATTTAATCTAAAAGGAACTTTTGTATCAGCTCCACGATCCCTATGATGGAATATTTTTTGTAAAAAACTATTCAAAACAATCTAACTCCTTATATCTTATCTGTTTAACGTTATTTTAATCTGTTTATTGTATACTATTAGTTAGTTAGTATTGAAACAAGGATGTGCTTATTATGATTAATAAATTAAAAACATTTTATCAAAAACACTACATATATCTCCTAAGCTTCTTTATACCATTTACAATTATTACATTTTACTTTGGATATCGCAATATGTTTCCCTTTGGTAATAGTAGTATTCTTACAGTAGATTTAGGACAACAGTATATAGATTTTTTTGCATACTTCCGTAGAACCCTATTAAATCACAACTTCAGTGAAATACTTTACTCATTTTCAAATGGATACGGCGGTGAAATGATTGGAATTTGGGCATACTATTTAATGAGTCCTCTTAATTTAATCTTGCTCATTTTTCCTGCTAAATTTATAAACGCCGCTGTTTTATTAATCACGATTATCAAATATGCACTAAGTGGTTTAACGTTTTCAATTTTTTTGAAAAATCAAAAAGTTAAAAACAACATTTTAATAATTACTCTATCTATTGCGTACTCAATGAATGGATGGATGATTGCAAACCAACTTAATATTATGTGGCTTGATGGTGTAATTCTACTTCCACTAATAATAATGGGCATTGATAAGATATTAAACAATAAAACCGTGACTTTGTTTATTGTTTCCTATTCTGGAATTATCATCATTAACTACTATATTGCTTACATGATTAGTATCTTTATTGCTATTTATGTAATATTCAGTTTATATATTAAACACATCAATTTTAAATCAACCTTAATCAAGTTCGGTAAAATTACAACATCAATAATTGTTTCAATATTATTATCATCATTTATTTTAATTCCTAATTTAATCGAACTTAAAAGTGGAAAGGCATCATACACACTTTTAAACATGAAGACCACCATTGAATATAATCCGCTATTCATGATAACGAAGCTATTTAATGGTTCTTTTAACTTTTCCCAAATGCCAAGCGGATACCCAAATATCTTTGTCGGTTCTATCGCAATTGTCGGATTTTTGGCATACTTTGGAATTTCAAGCATTGGTTTAAAAAAGAAAATTGCCGTCTTAGTAGTGACCACCTTTTTATTATTTTCCATGGTGTTTCAACCACTTGACTTAATATGGCATGCATTGCAATTTCCAATCTGGTACCCATATAGATTTTCATTTATAGTTTGCTTTTGGATTATTTATATTGCTGCCATTGGATTAAATAATTTAGGAAATACCATCAAAATAAAAACAATAATTGTTTCAGCACTAATAATTATTCCAGCATTTATATATACTGCCATTGAAATCAACAAATTCAATTACATGAACATTACTAAGTACCTCATTTCGCTTTCCTTCATTGCCATCAGCTTTTTAATCATTCATTTGTCAAATAAGCGAAGTATTTATTATTTCATTTGCTTATTAATAATTTCAGTTGGTGATATGGGAATGAATATGTTTACATCCCTAAATAGCATCTCTTATGTTTCCAATGATGACTACATTCAATATACATCTTTGCTAAACTCACACATTGATCCAATTAAGAAATCCGACTCATCTTTTTATAGAATTAGCAAAGATTTTTACAGAACCAGAGATGATTCAATCGAGTCAAACTTCTTCGGTGGTTCCGCCTTTTCTTCTACCATTCAAAAAGACACCACTGACTTTAATAGCAACATCGGTAGTGCCTATACTTCTGGATCAATCGATTATTCAAATGGAACGTTAATTACCGATTCAATGCTGAACTTTAAGTACTTCATTAACACATCAACTTTAAGGCATCAATATTCGATGATTCAAAAATCAAGTAATCGAAATGATATATTGAAACATGACCTTCAACGAATTGATGTTTTTCAAACTTATAAGTCTAACAGTAATTTGCCAGTTATTTATGCAACAAGCAGCAAGGTATTTAGTTCAATTAATGCGATTGATCCAATTGATTATCAAAATAAAATGGTTAAAAACATCTCTTTAAATAACACGACCGTATTTAAGGATATCAACCAATACACTATTACATCACAAAACACTAATAAAATAACTTCAATCAACAATCAGGTTATCAAAAAGAATAACTTGTTGAAAGAAGCAGTCATTACTATCAGTTACAACGGTCAAAAGAATAAGGTTCCGTATCTTTTGATTCCATCAAATATGAATCAAAATAACGCATCAATTACCATGAATAATGAAGAACTATATTTACCAGATAAGTTTGATAGCAGTTTTGTAGTTAGTCTCCCTAACAATAAACGCAACCAAATCAAAATCAAACTTAACACTAATCAACTTTTCACAGGTAATTTTAAGTTAGTAAATCTTAACTTTAAAACATATTTAAATGATACTAAATATATCCGTGATCAGAATAATCACATTAACTTTAAAAATAATACATTTAAAACAGACATTATTACTACAAACAAAAACAACTCAATTTCAACATCCATCCCTTATTCTAGCGGATGGCATTTAACAATTGATGGTAAAAATTATCCCATCAAGAAAATTGATAACCAATTTATAGGTGCCGACAATTTAACCTCTGGTAACCATAAATTAGTTTTATCATTCTACCCTAGCGGTTTAAACCTAGGTGTCATAATTAGCTTAATAACATTAATTATTCTAATAATAATATGGATGCTTAGACACAAAAAAAGAGAATCGTAATCGATTCTCTTTTTATTTAACCTTATTTAACTTCAATAATTTTAACTTTCATATCACCAGCTGGGATTGAAATAACAACTTCTTCATTAACCTTGTGTCCCAATAATGCTTTAGCAATTGGTGAATCATTAGAAATCTTACCAGATAATGGATCTGATTCAGCGGAACCAACGATTTGGTAAGTTTCAGGTTCTTCATCAGGAAGTTCTTTGAAAGTTACTTCTTTACCAACGTTAACAACATCATCTTCTAATTCGCTGCTGTCTACAACATCAGCGTATTGAAGCATGTGTTCAACCTTAGCAATTTCACTTTCTAACATACTTTGTTCATTTTTAGCGGCTTCATATTCAGAATTTTCTGATAAGTCACCATAACTTCTAGCAATCTTAATTCTTTCAATAATTTGAGGACGTTGATTTAATCTCAAATCTTCTAATTCAGCTTCCAGGTTCTTTTTACCTTCAGCTGTCATAGGAAAAGTTTCGTCTTTTGCCATTTTGTAATTCTCCTTTTAACTAAATTGTTGTATCAATATTATCTAAAACTTTATTATTCCCGTGTTTTACTAAAATTGATTGAATCTTTGTAGTTAATAAATCAATTGCAACTTGGTTTTTTCCACCTTCAGGAACAATAATATCAGCATATCGTTTACTTGGTTCAACAAATTGATTATACATAGGTCTAACAGTTTCTAGATATTGTTGAATAACTTCATCTAATGTACGACCACGTTCCTTAGTATCTCTTTGGATTCTTCTTAAGATTCTAATATCATCATCTGTATCAACAAAAACTTTGATATCCATTAAGTCTCTTAAACGTTTATCATCCAAAATTAGAATTCCTTCAAGAATAATAACATCTCTTGGTTCTTGTGTCACTGTTTCAGTACTACGATTCAATTGAGTATAGTCATAAACTGGCTTTTCAATTGATTCATAGTTTAATAGTTTATTTAAATGTTCTAACAATAAATCACTATCAAAAGCTAATGGATGATCGTAGTTAGTTTCTTCTCTTTCAGCCATAGTCTTATGAGATTGATCCTTGTAATATGAATCTTGTTGTAAAATCATAATTGAATGACCTAATAATTGATTAAAAATGGCACGACTAACTGTGGTCTTACCACTACCTGAACCACCTGTAACTCCAATAACAACGGGACGCTTTTTCTTTTCTACCATAATATTCTCTCCATAAACCGATTTATCTCATAACACTATCATTATCAAACAACAAATTAGTACTTACATCAGTATTATAATATTTAACTTTTTTATTGCTAGTATTTACACTATATGCAAAATACGACTTTACCATATCTCTTGGATGCAATACAGCTACTAATGACTTAAACGTTGGATTGCTTATTGGACCAGGGCCCATTCCAGTATATTGATAAAGATTATAAGCAGAAGTACTATTGTAATCTTTTTTAGTAAGCACTTGAACTGATGATTTACCATTAGCATACTTAATTGCTGATTTTACATCAAGTGGTAAATTACTGTTCAATCGATTATACAATACTCCAGCCATTTTTTGTCTATCAATTTTTCCCACATGATTAACTTCGATGAATGAAGCTAATGTTATTGCTTCATCGACAGTTAAATTCTGTTTCTTTATTTCCTTGTAATAAGGACTCACTTCTTGATTCGTCTTTGCAATCATTTGATTAACGAGTTGCTTCAATGAAACATTGTTTTGTGAATTATATGTGGCTGGATATAAATATCCTTCCAAAACATATTTTTTATTTTTAGATTTAAAAGCAGAATTAAGTAGTTGTGGGTACTTAGCTTTTAATTCTTTTAAATATGATTTATCACTTATCAACTTCAAGAAATCATCGCTTGAGAAACGGCTTCGTTGTTGTACAGTCTTAGCGATTTGACTAATTGTATCACCTTCACGAACTAACATGCGACCATATATTCCTTGTAATGGTTGATCAGAACCACCCTTGGTTAATCTATCAGCAATTGTTTGTAAACTCATTGAAGGAGATAGTTCATAGTATCCTGCTTTCAAGTCAGCATAATTATGACTATTAACAAAGTAATCAAAAACCAATCCGCTTTTGACAATCTTGCTATCTTGCAATATTGAACCGATTTTCTTATCAGAAGCACCCAAAGGAATTTGCACTTGAATCAAATCATTACTTTTAGGATTAAGTGGCTTTAATGACTCTTTTACGTACTGGTGACCAACTATAAAAATACATGTACCAAGTACAACCAAAATCGCAATGATACTTAGTGAAATCTTTTTACCTAGATTTGAATGCTTCTTCTCGAAATCATTTGTCTTTTTATCTTCGTTCAAAATAATTCCCCCATCTAGATTCTAACGAATTTCGACATTGAATTCTTTTTCAAGATTTCTTTGTACTTTTTCCATAGCACTGTTAACGTCTTCATCAACTAATGTATCATGCTTGTTTTGGAATGTTAATGAGTATGCTAATGACTTTTTATCATCGGGAACATGTTCACCTTCATATAAATCGAATAGATTAACATCTGTAAGATATGCTCCACCACGTTTAACGATCACATCAACAATGTTGTCATTTTCAACATTCTTATCGATCAACATTGCAATATCTCTCTTAATTGATGGATATTTTGATACTAATTCATAGCTTTGTTCTTGTTTTGGTAATTCGATAATTGTCTTTAGATTCAAATCAAAGACGTAAGTGTCATTAATTTTGAATTCTTTAGCAACCTTTGGATGTACTTGTCCAACAAAACCAACGTAGTGACCATGAACATATACATCAGCAGTTCTACCAGGATGCATTTCATTATAATCGCTGTTTGCTTTATAAGAAATTTGACCATCAAATCCAATTGTTGATAAGTATTCTTCGACAATTCCCTTAATTTGATAGAAATCAACTTTTTGTTCTGGTTGATTCCATGATCCTTCATTCATTGAACCTGAAATTGCACCCGCAATATGTTCAATTTCATCAGGTCTAACTTGGCTATCATCTTGTTTATAAAATACACGACCTTGTTCGTATAGAGAAACGTTTTCAACTTTTCGTGCTTGATTATATGCAATATCATCTAATAATCCAGAAACTAAGTTCATTCTTAAGGTAGTATGATCACTACTCATTGGGTAACTTAAATCAGTTTCACTTGATGAATCCATCATAAACATTTTAGCTTTATCAGCAGTTGTTAATGCATATGAAATCGCATGAGTTAAGCCGAATCCTTCAAGTAATTTGCCAGATTTTCTAATTAATAATTGTTCTTCATTTAGTCCACCGGTTGTCATTGTGGTTGTAGGTAAAGTACTTGGTAAATTATCATATCCATAAATTCTGGCAACTTCTTCAATTAAATCTGCTTGAATATGAATATCACCACGTCTGGTTGGAACAATAACATGCATATTATTATCAGTCACTTCAACTTCGAAGCCTAATCGATTGAAGATATCTGTAATGTCTTCAACAGAAAGTGAAGTTCCTAATACGTGATTAATTCTTTCATCAGTAATATCGATTTCAACTTTTTTAGCTTCATACTTACTACCTACTAATGTATCACTTGTTACTTCACCATTAGCAATAGTTCTTGCCATTTCTGATGCAGATGAAAGTACATCTTCAAGTCCCATTGGGTCAACGCCTCTTTCAAAACGTTGAGAAGCATCAGTATGAATGACATGTTTTCTAGCCATTTTTCTAACCTTGATTGGATCGAAAACAGCACATTCAAATACAACATTCTTTGTTTCAGCCGTAATAGAAGAGTCTAGTCCACCCATTACACCAGCCATAGCAATTGCACCATTATCATCAGAAATAACGATATCATTGCCATCTAATTCAACTTCGTTTTCATCTAGAGTAGTAATTTTTTCGCCATCTCGAGCATAACGCACTTCAATAGTACCAGCTAATTTATCTAAATCATAAGCATGCATTGGTTGTCCAAATTTCAACATACTGTAGTTGGTAATATCAACGATATTATTTACCGGTTTAATTCCAGCATTCCATAATCTAACTTGCATCCAAATTGGACTTGGCTTAACTTCAACATTGTTAACTACACGGTTTAAGTAACTCCATGCAATTTCGTTATCAACCTTGCTGTTAATTTGATCACTGGTCTTCTTGTCAGAAGTTTCACTTACTTTATCAATATCAAATTTAAATGGCTTATTGTAGATAGCAGATAGGTCTCTAACAGAACCGTAAATACTTAACATATCTCCACGATTTGGAGTTACATCTAAATCGATTAGAGCATCATCCATACCTAGGTACTTAAATACATCATCACCTAAAGTAGCATCTTCAGGTAAGAAGTAAATTCCATCTGCCCATTCCTTTGGTACAACGTCTTTAGGATATCCAATTTCGTCCAATGCACATAACATTCCGTTTGATTGAATTCCACGCATTTTTGATTTTTTAATCTTCATATTGTCTGCAACTCTTGCTCCAGATAATGCAGCAATAACATTTTTCCCAACTTGGGCGTTAGGTGCTCCACAAACAATTTGAACAGGTTCATCTTCGCCAACGTCTACTTGGCAAACGTGTAAATGATCTGAATCTGGATGGTCTTCCATGTCAACAATCTTTCCTACAACGATTTTCTTAAGTCCTTCGCTAGGTTTGATTACTGAATCAACTTCTACAGATGAACGTTCAATTTTTTCTGCTAAGTCATCAGCTGATACATCTAAGTCGATATATTCCTTTAGCCAATTGTATGAAATTTTCATTAGTATCTCTCCTTAATTAAATTGCGATAAGAATCTTACATCGTTCAAATAAAAATCACGAATGTCATCTACGCCATATCTCAACATTGCAAAACGGTCTGGTCCTAATCCAAATGCAAATCCACCATATACATCTGCATCTACTCCAGCCATCTTTAATACGTTAGGGTGTACCATTCCGGCACCTAAAACTTCAATCCAACCAGAATGTTTACATACGTCACAACCCTTACCATCACATTTGAAACAAGTAACATCTGCTTCAACTGAAGGTTCAGTAAATGGGAAATAACTTGGTCTTAATCTGATATCATATTTATCACCAAATAATTGGTGTAATAGGTATTCAAGAGTTCCCTTTAAATCACCCATTGTAATGTTCTTATCGATTACAATTCCTTCAACTTGATGGAATTGGTGTGAATGAGTTGGGTCATCAGTATCTCTACGATAAACCACACCTGGTGAGATCATCTTTAGAGGACCTTTAGAGAAGTCATGATTTTCTAGAGTTCTAGCTTGCATTGGAGAAGTTTGAGTTCTCATTAAAATTTCTTTTGTAATGTAGAAAGTATCTTGCATATCTCTGGCTGGATGATCCTTTGGAAGGTTCATCATTTCAAAGTTATACTTATCTTCTTCTACTTCTGGACCGCTTTTAACTTCATAACCCATTCCAATGAACATATCACAAATATCATCAATAATTGATTGAATAACATGTGGATGTCCCTTAGTTACAGGTGTACTTGGTAAAGTAACATCAATTTTTTCAGCAGATAATTGTGCTTCTAGCGCTTTTTCTTCTAATTCAACCAATTTAGTATCTAACGCATTTTGAATATCATCTCTGATTTGGTTTGCATAGCTACCAACTTCTGGTCTTTTTTCTACTGGTAAGTCCTTAATTCCTCTTAACGCTTGAGTAATAGGTCCTTTTTTACCAAGTAGATTTACTCTTATTTCTTTTGTTATTTCGTTAACATCAGTTGCTTCTTGAATTTGTTTAATTCCGTCATCACGCAACTTGGTTAAATCATCTTCTAAAGACATAAAATTCTCCTCTCATTTCAACAAAAAAAGCCTCATCCCAAAAGGGACGAAGCTTCGCGGTACCACCCTAGTTTATGAATAATACTATAAAAATTATTCATACACTTAAGTTCCATAACGGTGGATTACCGGATTATTTTTCGTTATTAATTAACTCCCAACATCAGTTCAGAAAACGAATTCGGCTAATAAGGTGATTACTCTCAACAATATGTAATCTTTCTGTCAATCTTATCAATTAGCTTACTACTTTTTCTTCAACACATTTATCTAAATAATAGCTTAATTTCGGCATTTGGTCAAGCCAATTTGAACTAATCAGTCCATTCATCAGACCATTCATGAATTTGTTCCATAATTGGTCCTAATGCCATTCCCTTTTCAGTTAATTCATATTGAATTAATGAAGAATCACAGAATGTTTTTCTTGTAATAATGCCATTTTCTTCTAACTCTTTTAGTCTTTCAACTAAAACACGGTCACTACATTTTGATACGACTTGAGCTATACATTTAAAACGTTGTGGACCATTAACTAGTAAAGTTTCAATAATCAATCCATTCCATTTTTTTCCTAACATTTGAAAGGTTCTTTCAAATTTAGGACACAAATGAAAATCAATAGTTGTTTTTAAATCTGAACTTCTTTGCATTTTTAACATATACCTCCAATCCTATAAAGCGTTGCGTTTTATTTTATTCTTAAGCGATCGATACTTCGGTGTGATGTATTCTCTTACAGCATCGTAATCATCAACCAAAGCAACGATTACACTTTCAGCACATTTAGGCTTACTCAATGTTAATCCCCACATATGCTTAGTAATAATATCTTTTTCTTTATCATTTAAATTAGTTATCTTTTCAGCGTTTCTTAGTGCAATTCTAGGATGCATATAAGCATGTGATCCTAAATTAAACTTACTAGTGCGCCAATCATAATAAAATAAATCGTGTAATAAACCACCACGAGATATTGATTTAACATCTAGATTCATTTTCTTTGCAACCAAATAACTTTCGTACGAAACGTTAATGCAATGCTGTAATCTTGTTGATGAATGGTGTTGTATATAATTATCCAATCTTTTTACTTCTGGATTGTTTAATAAATCCGATACATAGCTTAAATACTCTTGATCATGCTGCCATGCGTCATTCTTCATTTATATCTCTCCTTTCATCAACTTTAATAATTATTTATTTAAATGAAACATTAAAATTCCAGCTGCAATTGCAACGTTTAGTGATTCGGCTCTTCCTTTGATAGGAATATATATATTTTTATCAGTTTGGTCAAGTAATTCATCTTGCATTCCATTACCTTCATTACCCATTATAAGTGCAACGTTCTCAGTAGGATCAACATCCAAGTATCCAACTGCTTGAGGATTTAACTCAGTTCCATAAACTGGAACATGATTAGCTTTGAAGTTACTAATCCATTGATTTAAATCACCTTCAAATATGCTGACATGAAATTGACTGCCTTGCATAGATCTTAATACTTTAGGATTAAATTGACTAGATGTTCCTGTTCCAAATACGACCCCTTTAAAACCAGCTGCATCGGCTGTTCTAACCATCGTTCCAATGTTTCCAGGATCTTGAATTTGATCTAATAACAACCATGCACCTGAATAATCAATATCTTGCTCTTTAGCATCATTATCCAAATTAACGATTCCAAATATTCCTTGTGGAGTCGATGTAGATCCTAATGCCTTCGCAACATCTTCACTAATTTCAATCACTTCACCCGAAAAATTATCGATATCTTCTTGGTGTAATTCATATTGTTTATCAGTTGTTAGGATAACATTAACCGTTTGATGTGCATTAATAGCTTCTGAAACAAGGTGCCAACTTTCTAATATATATTGATTGAAAGTTGTTCTTCCCTTTTTAGTTTTTAATTTAACCCATTTTTTTACTCGCTCGTTTTTAGCAGAAATAATTTGTTCCATTCCAGGTTTAATGCCCCTTTAAAAAATTATCTTTACTATTATTTTAGCATAATATAGTAATAAAACATATATGTTACTATATACATTAATAAATAAATGGAGAGGTAATCTTATGAACGACAAAAAATCGTTAGAAATAATCGTAAGCGGAAAAGTTCAAGGGGTTGGATTTAGATTTTCGACTAAAAAAGAAGCTGATAAATTAAATTTAAATGGTTTCGTCACTAACTTAAGCAATGGTAATGTTTTAATCAACGTTTCAGGAACCGATTCTGTTGTAGATAAATTTATTAATATTATCAAACAATCACCTACCCCATTCGGACATGTTAACAACATTGAAATAAAAAATATCGAAAATCTAAAAACAACTGGTTTTATGATAAAATAATCAAGTTGGATATTTTAAAAATATTCAATTCTGTTATCATTAAAAATGAATTTACATGAAAGGTTTTTTAAAATGAAAAAAATTAAAAAGTTTAGTGCCTTATCAATAATTGGGGCTTTGGCACTTGTCCTATCAGGATGTGTACGTGTTGACTCAAATGGAAAACCATATGGATTAACCTATCAATACTTGGCCTTACCTGGTCAACACATTCTTGATTTCATTGCTAAGTTTGTTGGTGGATACGGATTAGCAATCATCATCTTAACAATTATCGTGAGAATGATCTTGCTTCCTGCTATGATTAGTCAAACAAAGAAATCAACATTAATGCAAGAAAAAATGAATTTCATCAAACCAAAAATGAAGGAAATTCAAAAGAGACAAAAAGAAGCTACTTCACAAGAAGAACAATCCAAAATTCAACAAGAAATGATGAAATTGTACAAAGACAATGATATTAACGTTGCTGGAGGAATCGGTTGTCTTCCTCTATTAATTCAAATGCCTGTCTACATCGCTTTATACAATGGTATTCGTTTCTCACCTGAAGTTTCACATACTATCTTCTTAGGTGTTAAACTAGGAGATCGAAGCTTAGTTCTAGTTGTTCTTTCATTCCTTGCATATGTTATCCAAGGATACTTAATGACCCAAGGACTTCCAGAAGATCAAAAGAAACAAATGAAGATGGTTTCATACTTCACACCAGTTTTAATTGCAGCATTCACTTTATCAGCACCTGCTGGATTAGGAATTTACTTCTTTATTAGTGGATTGTTTGCATGTTTACAAACATTCATTATTAATCTATACCGTCCAAAGATGAAAGCTGAAATTGCAGCACAAGCAGCTAAACAAGCAGAAGATGCAGATAAAAAGATTTTAACTGAAGTCGAAGAAGAAGATATCACACCAGATACTGAAGATACCAATTCAAAAGAAAATAACGTTAATCATGATGAATTAAGAAAACGTAACTCTGGAAAACAAAATAGATAAAAAAAAGACCTTTGAATTTTATTCAAAGGTTCTTTTTTTAGAAAAATAATAAATCGAATTTAGCTTCGAAATCTTGTCCATTTTCAATTCTATTAATACCAATCTTATTTTCAAGTTTTCCATCGCTATTAATACCGTCAGTTATTCCCCACCATGGTTCTAAACAGACAAATGGAGCATCTTTACTGGACCAAATTCCACCATATTCAGTGTTATATGCTGTCATTGAAACGCCGCGATCAGTTTTATCACTGCTTAACATACTAGTGATTTCTTCATCATTGATTTTAAGAACTTTTGCATCATCATAAAACATTTCATGAGATAGGTACACCGGTTCCATTAAATTAATTCGTTTTACATTATCGAAGTCAGCATAAGGAGCCTTAAAAAAAATTTCGTCATATGACTTTTTATTCGCTAATTCGACTTTGTAATCACTGTATTGGCCTACACCGTCAAGCGGAACGTTAAATGCTGGATGGGCCCCAATTGAGAACAACATTTCTTGTTGCCCTTCATTATAAACATGTAAGTTAGTTTTTAATTTGTGATCAACTAATTCGTAGCTAACTTCTAATCTAAAATCAAAGGGATAAACCTTTTTGGTTTCACTATTGGCTTTTAACTCAAATGTAATTGATGATGAATTTTCATTAACTACATCAAATTCCATATCACGAGCAAAACCATGTTGTCCCATATGGTATGTTTTACCGTTATAAGTATATTCGTCATTTTTCAATCTACCGACAATCGGAAATAAGATGGGCGCATGACGTTTCCAATACTTTTCATCACCATTCCAAATATAGTCGACACCTTCATTGCTTAAAACACTTGTAACTTCAGCTCCAAGAGTATTAATGTTAACTTTTAAATAGTCATTACTAATCGTTTTTATCATGTTATCACCCCTAACGAATTTATAATTTAATTCTACAATAAAGCGCTTTCATAAATCAACTATTATACTACGAACGTGGGAAAAATTTATTATAATCCCTTAATAAATGTTCATTAGTAACGTGTGTATAAATTTGCGTTGTTGATAAACTACTATGACCTAATAGTTCTTGAACTGTTCTCAAATCAGCCCCATTGTTCAACATTTGAGTAGCGAAAGTATGTCTCAACATGTGAGGATGGATGTTAGTAGTCAAAGAAGTTCGTTTCACAATATCATCTAGAATATATTCAATTCCTCGACTAGTTAACTGATCTCCATGCTGATTAATAAAAACAAAATCATGATTTTTATTATATTTATTCATGATTTCTCGTCGACATCCCTTTTCATACTCATCCAATGCCTTTATTAAGTATTTACCAAATGGAAGGTATCTTTGTTTATTCCCTTTACCAATTACATTTATGATTCTATTATCAAAATCAATATCCTTATACGAAAGATTAACGCATTCACTAACACGCATCCCCGTATCATACAACAATTCAAGGATAGCATAATTACGAAGTGCTAATTGGCTATTTTCACCATTTTTAGCTGACTTGAAAAGCTCATATAATTCCTTTTCATAAAAGAATCTTGGTAAGTGATTTGGATGCTTTTTTAAATTAACATCATCAAACGGATTGTCTTCTAATTCATTATTTCTATTTAGAAACTTGTAGAATGATCTTAATGATGAAATTTTTCTGATGATGGTATTTCTACTTTCGTTTTTCTTCTTCAGAATTGTTAAGTAGTTGCTAACATCTAGATCATCAGCTTGATGGAGACTTCTATTCTCATCAGCTAAGCTCTCCTTAAAATCTAGAATATCTGATTTATATGCCAATACTGTATTGTTAGAATATTGTCTTTCATCAAGCAAATAATCCATGAACCAATTAATTAATTCAATGTCATTATCTTTTTGCATTTTTATCACTCTTCATCATATTTACAATAATAGCCCTTAAAATACAAAATATTTTAGGGGCTATTTATTTTATTTTTGAACTGCTTCCTCATAGTCTCCATTAGGACAAACAACTTGTGTTCCGCCCTTAATTTTCTTTTCAACTAAGAAGTTACCGTCTTTAGGACAATCCCTACCGACTGGTTTATCCCATGTAACAAAGTCACATTCAGGATATCTTGAACATCCATAGAAGATACGATTCTTCTTGGATTTTCTTTCAATGACGTCACCTTCCTTACACTTAGGACAAGTAACATCAATTTTCTTAACAATCGCTTGAGTATTACGACAGTCTGGGAATCTAGAACAAGCGTAAAATTTACCGTATTTACCCATCTTAATTACCATTGGGGCTCCACAAATTTCACAGTTGTATCCAGCTGGTTCGTCTTTGATTTGTACATCTTCCATATTCTTTTCAGCATTTTTAACTTCTTTTTCAAATGGTCTGAAGTACTTATCAACTACCTTAACCCAGTCTTGTTTCGATTCTTCAATTTCATCCAGATTATTTTCTAAATCCGCGGTGAAATCAACATTAATAATATCTGGGAAGTATTCTTCAATAATATTATTTACAATTTCACCAAGTTCTGTTGGTTCGAAACGTCTACCAACAAGCTTAACATAGTATCTTTTTTGAATAGTACTTAAAGTTGGTGCGTAAGTAGAAGGTCTACCAACACCATTTTCTTCAAGGGTTCTAATCAATTTAGCTTCACTGTATCTAGCAGGTGGTTGAGTGAAATGTTGGTCAGGGTTATTCTTACTCATCGTAATTGAATCTCCCTTAACAAGATCAGGTAAAATATTATCCTTTTCCTTGCCCTTGTTATATACCTTTAAAAATCCTTCGAACTTAAGTTTAGAACCATTAGCTCTGAAGTTAACACCATTTTGTTCCATATCAACAGTCATAGTATCCATAATGGCTGGAGTCATTTGACTCGCCATAAATCTAGACCAAATTAAATTATATAATTTGTATTGATCGTTAGTTAAAAATGGTTTTAAAGCTGCCGGTGTTCTTTTAACTGATGTTGGTCTAATTGCTTCATGGGCATCTTGAGCCCCTTCTGGCAATTTACCTTTTACAGGCTTAGTAGCAGCATATTCAGCACCATATTCATTATGAATAAATTCAGAAGCTTCATGCTTTGCTAGCGCTGAAATTCTAGTGGAATCAGTTCTCATATAGGTAATCAATCCTTGGTTACCTTCTTTACCGATATTAATTCCTTCATAAAGCTGTTGAGCAGCCATCATGGTTTTTCCGGTCTTGAAGTTTAACTTAACATTGGCATCTTGTTGCATTGTACTAGTTGTAAAAGGTGGTTGTGGTTGTCTCTTACGTTCTTTCTTTACAACACTTGTAATGTCAAAAGGTTTCTTTTTATCAAACTTGGCTAAAACAGTTTGAACTTCTTCATTACTATTAATTTCAGTCTTTTTACCGTCAACGCCGTAAAAACTTGCTTTAAATGCATCCTTACCCTTCTTCATATCAGCATCAATTGTCCAATATTCAGTAGGTACGAACTTCTTAATTTCACGTTCTCTTTGAATAATTAACCAAAGTGCAATTGATTGAACTCTTCCGGCACTAAGGCCTTTTTTAACCTTTTTCCATAATAATGGTGAAATTGAATAACCCACAAGTCTATCTAAGACACGTCGAGCTTGTTGTGCATCAACCAGGTTCATATCAATTTCACGAGGGTTTTTGAATGCTTCTTTAACCGCATCCTTAGTAATTTCGTGGAAAGCAACTCTATTCTTATCTTCTTCTTTTAAACCAAGTAGATGAGAAATGTGCCAGGCGATAGATTCTCCTTCTCTATCCGGGTCAGATGCAAGGTAAACATTTTTAGCTTTTTTAGCTTCAGCTTTTAGTTCCTTAATTGTATCTCCCTTACCACGAATAGAAATGTAGTGTGGTTCAAATTCGTTATCCACATCTACACCCATTTTACTCTTAGGAAGGTCTCTAACGTGCCCCTTACTTGCAATCACGCGGTATGTTCTACCTAAATATTTTTGAATAGTTTTTGCCTTTGTTGGAGATTCGACAATAACTAACTTCTTTTTAGTCGACTGTTTCTTCTTTTTTGTGGTTGATTTTGTAGTAGTCGCCATCTGCATCCCTCATTAAAATTTATTTTCGATTCTCCCAAAGGCAAATATTAATAATAATATTCTTCTAAAATATCCTTGGAAGTTAGTACTGGCTTTGCACCAGCAGAAATTAATTCATTACAACCTACGGAAAGGTCACTATCAATTCTCCCCGGAACTGACAGTATGTTTCTGTTATTTTGTAATGCTAAATTTGCGGTAATTAAACTTCCGGATCGATACTTAGCTTCTGTTACCAATATTGAGCTAGCCAATCCAGCGATAATTCGGTTTCTTTCAGGAAAATGATGTTTTGCTGGAGTTACTCCGACCGGATATTCACTAATCAGTAAATCCCTTTTAGCAATCGTCCGTTGTAAATCTTCGTTTTCCTTTGGATAATACTTATCTAATCCAGTTCCAATCACAGCAATAGTTCGCCCACCACATGAAATTGCGGCTAAATGAGCCAAACGATCTACACCTTTGGCCAATCCAGAAATAACGGTAATTTGATTATTAACGATATCTGGCATTAATGCTTTTATAACACTGACAGAGTATTCAGTATTATTTCTGGCACCAACTATTGCTAAATTTTTAGTTTTTAATAATTCTAAATCACCAAAGTAAAATAATACGATTGGTGGCATATATGCTTCTTTTAAAGCTTCTGGATAAATGTCATCCAAAATGGTAAACCACTTAACGTGATTAATATGGTGATTCAGTACACTATTTAATTTATCACTATTATATGAATTAATAAACGTTTTTGAATTATTTTTATTCAACATTAGTATTTCTGCAATTTCTTCTGCTGAAATATTGATGCTTTTTGGAATCGTTTTATATCTGTCTATCATCCATTCGTAGAACCGATATTCAGATTTAATTCCAATTCCTGCACATAACTTAAGCTTTAATAATAAAAATCTCGTATTCATTTTCAATATACCTCCAATTAACTAAAGGTATATACGAAAAAATTAATTAATTAAATCTGTGACAGGTTTAAAAGTTTTACGGTGAATTGGTGTCGCACCGTATTTATAAAGTGCATCTAGATGTTTTTTTGTGCCATATCCAGCATTATTAGCAAAATCATATTCCGGATATTCTTTGTCATATTGTTTCATTAAATCATCTCGGTATGTTTTAGCTAGAATACTAGCAGCTGAAACACTGGCGCTTTTGGCATCCCCTTTGATTAATCTTAGTTGATCAATTTCCACAGGGATTTGCATTGCATCAACAATTAATTCATCAGGAGTTTTCTTCAATCCCATGACTGCTTGCTTCATTGCTACACGAGTAGCTTCATAAATATTAATATCATCTATTAACTTATTATCAGCTATTCCATAACTGTAATCTAAAGCATTTTCTTTTATCTTGCTAGCAAGTTCATATCTCTTTTTTTCAGAGAGCTGCTTAGAGTCATTTACTTCATAAATACTGAAATCTTCTGGTAAAACGACAGCACATGTCACAACTGGTCCCGCTAAAGGACCTCTGCCAACTTCATCGACACCAGCAACAATTTCAACGCCTTTCGACCAAAAGTCTCTTTCAAATTTTAATCGTTCTTGAAATGAAGCTTTTTGGTTTTCAAGCTTTTCAATCCTTTTTTTAGTTTGACTAATTAGCTTTTGCACTCCAGTTCTGCTGTCATCACAATACTTAGCAATTAGATCAGAATTGATGTCGTCAACCTGGCTTAAAATTTCTTTAATTTCTTTAATTGATTCAGTCATCTTTTCTATTCGACCTCTTCATTATCCAAATCACTAACCGCGTCTAATGTAAAACGACCAATTTTGCCTTTTCTAGCATCCAATATTATTCTCATTGATGCTCGCTCATAGTCATCATGCATCCCTAATTTTTCAGTTATTTTCAATAGCAGATCAACATCAGATAAGTCCATATCATCTTCGCTTAAATGATATCTATTCATTAGTTCTTCACCATTGAATTCTCTAAAGAAATGTAGTGCAAATAGTCCAACGTCATCACTGTGGTAAATACTATCTTTAATCGCACCAGATAATGCTAATTTATTAGCAATTTCATCATTTTGGAATTTAGGCCATAGTATCCCTGGGGTATCTAATAGTTCCAATTCATCACTTGAACGTAACCATTGTTGTCCCTTAGTAACACCTGCTCGATTTCCAACTTGTGCTGCACGGCGTTTTACGATTTGATTTAATAATGTTGACTTTCCAACGTTCGGAACACCTACACAAATAGCTCTAATAATTTTTTTATCAAAGCCCTTCTTTTGTGCTTCATCTATCTTATCTGCTAACAACTCTTTAACAACCTTAGTAATGTATTTACCAGTCGTATTCTTCTTGGAGTCAATCGCTATTGCGGCATATCCTTGTGCTCTAAAGTATGATAGCCATTGATTTGTGATATTAGGATTTGCTAAATCAGATTTTGTTAAGATCATTAATCTAGGTTTATCCTGACTAATTCTTGCTACCTCTGGGTTAATTGAACTATATGGGCATCTTGCATCTACCAATTCAAAAACAATATCAACTAAGTGAATATTTTCTTCAAATTGTCTAATGGCTTTTGCCATATGTCCTGGGAACCATTGAATCATATTTATCCGCTCCTATTCTATATATTTTAATTGTACTATATTAATAACCAAAAAATGAACCTAATTATAGGTTCATTTTAATGTTTGTTGTTTTTGTAGTTTTCCCAAGCTTCATCAAATATTGTCATACTTGGTAAATATGACGCATTTTCTTCTAAATACTCAGATATTTCTTCATACTCATTTGATTGTTTTGGGAACGATTGATCATAAAAAGCATTATTAGCAAATTGAGCAATTGCATCAGTACTTTTTGGATTTCTTTCTGTCATTAAAAAATGATAAAAACTATTCATTATTTCTCCTTTTATTGGTTAGGAATTAGAACCTTAAAATGAAAATCTCCATCACCATTCATATCGATTTTTTGGGCTTGATAAGATAGTTCATTTTTTCCACCAAGCTTATTAACGTGTAATATGATTCTACTATTGTGACTATCTAATTCAACCCATTTAGGGATTTTGTAATGTTTTCCAACATAACCAATTACAAAATTGGCTGGAATATCTAACTTACCAACTTCCAATTTACTTGCATCTAATTCGATATCACCATTACTTAACAAATGTGGATCTAAGCTTAATAAATAACCAACCTTAGAACCTAAGATAGTTATCTTACCGTAAACATATGCCTGGTTTCCCAACCAGAACTTATAATCCATGTTCTTATTCTTCTTTTCAAATTTTTGTAAATAATAACTGGAAAGTGCGTTTACTTGTTTTTTATTTAGTTGCACTGATATTGGTGTATTGTCCTTATTTACTTTACCACTTTGTGGGTTAACAACAGCGCTATGCATTTGAACCCAAACGTAACCCGCGCTTCCAATGATTAACAAAGCTAATAAAATAAATAAATATTTAAATAACTTTTTTTCTTTCTTCTTTTCCATTGCTAATAGCCTCTTATTTAATATCATTATTCTTTTTCATTGCGTTTAATAATTGACTAGTCATAAAATCATAACCTTTATCGTTAGGATGAAAATGATCATCTGGTGAAATATAGTTATTTATTTCGCCTTGTGAACCATCTAATTCAATTAAATTGAACGGATTGATTGAAATGGTTTTATTGCTATTTTCTAACTTTTCCCTTTGGTCTTTTGTTTTGAATTGACCATATGTTAAGGCAATAATGTCAACAAAATGCATTTTTCGATATTGCTTAACTTTATGACTTGTAATGACATTAAATTTATCCACATATTGACTAATCTTAGTTACGTTAGGAAAGTATACATATACCGGATTATAAATTCCATAAACGTAAGTCGGTGCAGTTGCATTCACTCTTCTGACATGACTTAAAAGTGATTGTAAATTATTTTGGTATGTTTTAATAGCAACATCCATATTTTTTTCAAATGCAGAATCGCTACTTATTAATGCATTTTTCTGTAAACTTTGAAGTAAATCGTTTCCACCAACGGTTATTACGATTACATTTGCTTTTCTTAATTGATTAGTAAGCTGATTTTTATTTTGTTGAATTCTGGCATTGATTTGGTCACTTCTTTGACCAGCAATTCCGTAATTATAACTTTGAACGTTTTTATAACCACGTTTTTGCAATTGCGTTTTTATTCTAGAAACATATCCACCTGATTTTTTGGGATCTCCGACCCCTTGGGTAAGAGAATCACCAAGTGCGACAATATTAACTTTAGCATTTTTTGACAAGTTAACACGTGAATTGTTTGAATTAAGTTTCTCTGACATCACAGTAAAACTAATTCCAGCAATGCAGCCAATTAACAATAAAAAGAGCAGACATTTTAATATTCTTTTCAAACTAAAATCCCCCATAAAAAGAGGTTAGGAATAATCCGTAACCTCTTTTTTTATTTTCGTTCATAAACTTCGAATCGGTGTGGATAAATATTCTTATCGTCTAAGATTCCTTCTTTAGTTGATACTAAATTAAAGTCATTATAATTTATTTCTGGCATCTTTGTATCACCATCAAAATCATAATCAATCACAGTTTTATATAATCTATCAACATATTCGGTTAGTTCACTAAATATTTTAGCACCACCAACGACAAATATTTCTTTATCACTAAATTTTTTAGCAAATTCTAAGAATTCACTTAATTCATTAAATACAACAACATCATTAGGATATTCTGATTTGTCATGACTTGTTAATACAGTATTTAATCTATTTGGTAGCGGTCTTTTAAAGCTTTCATAAGTAGTTCTACCGGCCATAATAATTTGATGAGTAGTAGTTTCCTTAAAATACTTCATATCGGCAGGTAAATGCCATGGTAAATCGCCATTTAATCCGATAATGTGATCGTTTGATTCAGCCCAAAGAAAAGAAATCATAATTTTTACCCCTTTTTATTTTATACAGCAACTGGTGCTTTAATAGGATCGTGATGCTTATAATCGATTACTTTAATATCTTCCATATCGTAATCAAAAATACTGCTTTTATCAGGATTTAACCAAAGTTTTGGTGCTTCATATGGTTCTCTTTGTAATTGTTCTTCAATTTGATTTACATGGTTAGAATAAATATGAGCATCCCCTAAAGTATGAATAAATTCACCCGGTTCTAGTCCACATTCCTTAGCGATTAATGATGTTAATAATGCATAACTAGCAATATTAAATGGAACACCCAAGAAGATATCACCTGAACGTTGGTACAATTGACAGCTCAACTTACCATCGGTTACATAGAATTGGAACATTGTATGACAAGGTGGTAGAGCAACAAATGGAATATCTTCTGGATTCCATGCTGAGACAATCAATCTTCTTGAATCTGGATTACGTTTAATTTCATCGATTACATTTTGGATTTGATCAATAGTATCTCCAGTAGTGGTCTTCCACTTACGCCATTGACTACCATAAACCAATCCTAAATCACCATATTTCTTAGCGAAATCATCATCTTCAACTATTCTTTGACAAAACTTCTTTTTTTCATCTAAATATACTTTCTTAAACTCAGCATCTTCTTCAGCTCTTAGTCCAAAATCTGTCATGTCAGGACCATCATATTCATCAGATTCAACCCAGTTCTTGAATGCCCATTCATCCCAAATGTGGTTTTTGTGTTTTAGTAAGAATTGAATATTTGTATCTCCTCTTAAAAACCATAGTAATTCACTTTTAATAAGACCAAATGGTACTTTCTTGGTAGTTAAAAGTGGGAATCCCTTGGATAAATCAAAACGCATTTGGTATCCAAAGGTACTAATTGTACCTGTTCCGGTTCTATCTTCTTTACGATGACCATTTTTTAATACATCACTAGCTAATTTTAAATATGCATCCTCTAACATAACGTTCCCCTATTCTACGTATTCACTTAGGTATTCCCATCTAGCGATCTTTTCATCAGATTGACGAGTTAATTCATCAATTTGAACTTGTGTATCTGCTAATTTATCGTAATCATTACCTAAGTGCGTCATTTCTTCTTTTAATGTGCTAATTTGACTATCTAATTCGTCAATTTCTTTTTCTAAATCATTATACTCAATTTCTTCAGCATAAGTTAGTTTCTTCTTCGTCTTTTCATCCGAAGTATCATTTTGTTGTTTCTTTTCAGTTATATGTTGTTCATGATTTTTCTTTTTCTCAACTTTTTGGTTATCCGCAGACTTTCTTAAGTAATCCGTAAATAATCCAACATAACTTTCAATTTGGCCATCACCATTAAAAATAAGCAATCGACTTGCCACTTTATCCAAGAAATATCGGTCATGTGAAACCGTTATTACCGTTCCACTAAAGTGAGAGATATAATCTTCTAGCACGGTCAAAGTAGATATGTCCAAATCATTAGTTGGTTCATCCAACAATAATACATTAGGTTGTTGCATTAACAATTTAAGTAGGTACAGTCTTCTTTTTTCCCCACCAGATAGCTTTCTAATTAATGTTCCATGCATAAATTTAGGGAACAGGAATTGTTCCAATAAATCTGTAACACTAATCTTATTACCGGTATTATCAGTAACATGTTCACCAACATCTGTTAAGTAGTTAATAACACGTTTATCGTCTGGAATTGGCTCAGTTTGTTGGGTGTAGTAAGCCATCTTTACAGTTTCACCAATCTCAATGGTACCACTATCCAGTGGTAACTTATCGGCAATAACGTTTAATAATGATGATTTACCCGCACCATTTTCACCTGAAATACCAATTCTTTCATTTCTTTGGATTAATTCACTAAAATGACTCAAAATAATTTTATTATTTAAATTTAAACTAGCATCCTCGATTTCAATAACCTTTTTACCTAATCTTTGTTGACCTAGGTTAATATCAACATCTTCTTCAGTTTGAAGGTTACCAACATTTTCTTTTAAATCATTAAAACGATTAATTCGAGCTTGTTGTTTAGTAGTTCTAGCTTTGGCACCCTTTTTCATCCAAGCTAATTCTTGCTTATACAACTTTTGTTTCTTATGTTCTGCTGCAACTTCAAGATCAACTCTTTCGGCTTTTTGTGCTAAATAATCTTGATAATTACCTGTATATTCGAACAATTCTCCAAATGATAATTCCCAGATTTTATTTGCAATTTGATCTAAGAAATATCGATCATGCGTTACAAATAATAATGCACCTTTATACTTGGCTAAATATTCTTGTAGCCATTCGATGGAATCAAAATCCAAATGGTTGGTTGGTTCATCTAAAATTAACAAATCTGGAGATTGAATTAAAACTTGTGCTAATCCAACACGTCGTTTTTGACCACCAGATAACGTACTAACTACTTGATTTACATCATCAATTTTTAGTTGCGTTAAAATCGTTTTAACATCACTTTCCGCATTCCAAGCGTCATCCTCATTCATCTTAGCTTCAGCATCTAAATACTGTCTTTCGGCTTTTGGATCATCTGGATGATTAGAATAATTTCCCAATGTTTGTTCATAACGTCTGATTGTATTAAATACATCTTGGCTACCAGCAAAAACTGCTTCTAAAATTGTAAGTTCTTCATCCAATTTGGGTTGTTGTTTTAGGTATCCAATTGTATAAGTCTTAGAGGTTACGATGTTTCCGGTTGAATCAATATCTTCTTGTGATAACACATTCAATAATGATGATTTTCCGCTACCATTGGTACCAATTAATCCAATTCGATCTTGTTCATTAATTATGAAATCAAGGTCTTTAAATAACGTTTTTTCACCATATGTTTTAGTTAATGCTTCTGCACGTAAGGTTTGCATTTAATCACTCTCTCAAAAATTTTTAGCGGCTTCTATCAACGATTCCTTGTCATTATCTATCTCATTACATACCAGTGCTTTTTCTAGTTTGAACAAGATTTTACCCATTTCTGGACCTGGCTTAACTACGCCTGATTTTATCAAATCGCCACCGTTAATAGCCATTTCTTTCTTATCTTTAATATTAAGATGTTCATATTTGCTAATTAGATCTGATTCATTTTGTTCAAAACCATATAATTTAGCGATATGGTTGGCCTTTATCAACAAATCTTCTCCCGTTTGATACATTTCCCATTCATCTAATCGGTCTTGCTTAATATTATTAATAGCGTCAACACATTGTTGAGTATTTTTAATAATGTCATTAGATGCTTTCCATTTTTTTAGCATTGAGCTAATTTCGTTTCTATTCATTGCAAAATTAAATGCGATAAATGACCAAACTTCAATTTCATCCAATAATGTTAAATTATCAACTTTAGTAATCGCTTCTAATTGCTTTGGATAATTTCCAAATACTGGTACGTATTTATACATGTCTGTATTGAGCATGTCAGAAATTCCTTGCTTAGGTCGATTAGCCATCATCATTTTCACAAATTCAGTGTAAATTCTTTCGACTGCAATTTTATCTAATAAGTGACTGTTTTCTTTAATCGCGCTCATTGTTTTTTTTTCGATGTCGAAGTCCAATTTGCTGGCAAATCTAACGGCTCTCATCATTCTCAATGCATCTTCATTAAATCGTTCGTTAGGATTACCCACTGCTCTAATTAAGCGTTTTTGAATGTCTTCTAGTCCATCAAATAAATCAGTAACTTCACCATTTTCTCTCATGGCAAAAGCGTTAATTGTAAAATCACGACGTTTTAAGTCTTCGTCTAAGGATCTCACAAATTCAACTTTATCAGGTCTTCGATAATCTTGATAGCCAGATTCGGTTCTGAATGTTGTAATCTCATAACCTTTTTTATTGTATAGAACCATCACTGTTCCGTGTTCTATTCCAGTATCAACGGTTTTCTTGAATATTTGCTTAATTTCTTGTGGATAAGCACTTGAGGCAATATCAACGTCATGAATTGGTAACCCTAAAATAGTGTCACGCACGCTACCGCCAACGAAATAAGCTTGGTAGCCACCTTCTTCAATTTGTTGCATTACAGGACGCGCTTTTTCAAATTCGTTCGGTAATTTTTCGATTTTCATTTTTATACCTACTCTCAATACAATCTATATTAAATATTAACAGATTAATCCCTCAATTTACAGATTGAAGTTTAACAGTTTTAGTGCTGTAATATATTCATATAAGAAGGAGTGATTTTAACTTGTCAGCTAAAAATAATTACCCTTATCAAGATAGTTTTACAAAGCATTTATCATCTAAAGATTTATCTGAAGTTACAATTGATGAATATAACAAAATATTAACCGAATTATTTAATTATTTATCTGAGTTTAATAAAGGATATCAATCAGATCATCGTGTTGAAAATCTATTCAACCGAGATATTGAGGAATATTTAAATATGCTATTAAATAATCGCCAAATTAGTAATTCGACCTATAACAAAATTTTATCGCACATCAACGTCTACTTTAATTACCTTTTTACACATAATTTGAACTCCAATTTACCTACAATTGAATTAAAAGGCTTAAAAAAGACATCTAAGGAAGATGTCAATGTTAAATGGATAAATGAACTAGACTCTATTTTAACGAACAATAACGTTCATTTTTATGCCCGTATGACAATGTTGTTAACTAGCAAGGGGTATAAATCCGAAGAGTTTCTTCAAACAGGATTTTATAAACAACTAGACTCTATTAATTTCACTGAAAATGAATTAATTTTTAAAACATCGTTCGATGAATTTATTAAGCCCATCCAAAAAAAGCAACGTTCTTCTGATATTTTTTTGAAACAAAGATTATCTAAGCAACCCAACATTACAATTCAAGGGCTTCATAAATACCTTAAACCGAGTGAAGATGTTTTAAACATGTCACTTAATCCTTCTACCTTATTTCAATCCTATATTGTTTTTTACATTCAAAAAAATCCAAACCTAAATGATATAGACTTATCTACACATTTAAATTTGGATTTATCCTCAATCAATTATTATAAACAATTAGCAGCTAAATTAATCTAAATACTCTTCTAACATAAATGCAGCCTCTTCATCATTAGGTTGCATTTTTACATATCTGCTCAATAATTCGTATGAATTATCCTTATCACCATATTCCCTAAAGAATAATGCAGCTTCCTTTAAAAAGTCGGAATTATCTTCAAAATATGGTTTAGCAGCTAAATAATTTTTATGCGCTAATTTTAAATTGTCTAACTTATCATATGAAATTGCTAAATTCCAATAAAATTGTGGATCGAGTTCATGATTTTCTATATAAGTATTTAATAACTTTACATTTTCCTCAAAGTCTTCTCTAAATACAAATAAGTTAGATAATTCCAATACGATTTCAATATCATCTGGATCAATCTTATTACCTTCTTGAAGGTATTTTAGTGCGTCATCAGTTTCAGATAATTTAAGCGCTGCTCTAGCTGTAGCTAAATACAATTTTTCATTATATTGATCAACACTCAAACCTTCTTGAAGTACTTTATAAGCATCTTCAATTTTATTAGTTGCTTCAAGTGCTTGACCCAAGTATGGATATAAGGTCGCGTACTGTGGATCGCTATCACGTAATTCTTTAAAGATATCAATTGCTTGATCGTATTCTTTCAATTGAAGGTACGTAAATGCAGTTTCGAACTTAACATCGGATGACATATCAACTGTCTTAATTTGCTTTAAATAACCAATTGCATTTTCAAAATTACTGTCATTAGCGTATGAAATTCCAACTCGTTCAACCAGATTAACTGCGGATAAGTTCATAATTCCTTTTTTAATTAAAGTTAAATATTGAGGAATTGCTTTATTGTATTCCCCCATCGTATAGAACAATTCAGCCAATGCAAATGTAATTACATCTTCATCTGGCTCTATTTTTTTGGCTTCTAATAGCTTTTCTCTACTGACCTCAAATAATTCTTGAGTTTGGTAAAGATCAGCTTGCACCATTAAAGATTGAAGATATGCAGGTGAATCTTTGCCAATCTTACTTAATTGTTCAAGTGCTTCATCTGTATTACCTTCACTGATTAAAATATCAGCAATGTCTGTTCTTAATTCGTCTTCATCGGGGAATTTTTTTAATAACTTTTCATATAATTCTTTAGCTTGGTTGGTGAAACCATAAGAATATAACTCCTCTGCGAGTGAATAAACCATTTCATCACTATCATGATGAAGTGCCAAATTATATTGCTTATTAAATTCTTCAATATTTCCGTCTTCCAGAAAATCTAATGCCTTCTGCGAATAACTCAAATTTATCACTCCTATGATTAAAATAAAAAGGCCGGTTCGACATTTGTCGGACCAGCCTAATTATAAAGCAAGCTGTTATTATTTAACAGCATCCTTTAAAGCCTTACCTGGTTTGAAAGCAGGCACTTTACTTGCAGGAATTTGAATTTCTGCACCAGTTTGAGGGTTACGACCCTTACGAGCAGCACGTTCACGTACTTCGAAGTTACCGAAGCCGATTAATTGTACCTTTTCGCCCTTAGCTAAACTACCTTGGATTGATTCAAAAACAGCATCAACTGCTGAAGTTGCATCCTTCTTAGTCAAACCAGTTTTAGTAGCTACGTCGCTTACTAATTCCGCCTTATTAGCCATGTGTTTCACCTCCCACAATGTTCGGAAAACAATAATGCTTTTCGACTTATGTAATCACAACAAATTAATGTCATTACATTTATTCAAGATATCACATAAACGCCTACAATTCAACGATTTTATTATTTTTTTCACATAATTTATAAAAAAGTTAGAATTAATAGTTACTGTCTACTTGCGCTTTCTAGAAATTATTTTAATAGGGGTCCCAGAGAAATCAAAATGTTCTCTAATTTGATTTTCAATATATCTTCTATATGAGAAATGCATTAAATCTTCATCATTTACAAAGATCACCAAAGTAGGTGGTTCACTCTTCACTTGAGTTGCGTAGTAAATTCTTAACTTACGACCATTAATACTTGGAGTTGGTGTCATTGCAATTGCATCCATCAAGACATCGTTAAGCATAGATGAAGAAATTCGCTTAGCATGGTTATCATAAACACGTTTAATCAATTCTGGAATTTGATTTAATCTTTGCTTGGTAAGTGCCGAAACGAATAGGATTGGTGCATATGAAAGGTATTGGAATTGACTTCTTATCCCAGCTTCAAATTCTTGTTGAGTTTTGCTGGTCTTTTTAAGTGTATCCCATTTATTAACAATGATAATGATTCCCTTACCACCTTCATGGGCATATCCGGCAATTCTCTTATCTTGTTCTCGAATACCTTCTTCAGCATTCAAAACAATTAGCGCTACATCACTGTTATCAATTGCTTTCATTGCTCTTAATACTGAGTAGCGTTCGGTATTTTCATACACTTTACCACGTTTTCTTAAACCAGCAGTATCAACCATTGTGAATTCTTGGCCATCTTGTTCGAATTCAGTATTAATGGCATCTCGAGTGGTTCCAGCAACGTTAGAAACGATAACTCTTTCTTCACCCAAAATAGCATTAACTAATGATGATTTTCCAACATTTGGTCGACCAATCAAACTAAAACGAATTTTATCGTCATTTTCTTCTTCTGTTTCTTCTTTAAAGTGTTTGATAACTTCATCTAATAAATCACCTAGACCTAATCCATGGGCCCCAGAGATTGGATATGGGTCGCCAAAACCTAATGAATAAAAGTCGTAGATGCTTGATCTACTTTCGAAATTATCAACTTTATTAACAGCTAATACGATTGGTTTGTTAGTTCTGTATAAAATTCTAGCAATGTTATCATCAGCGTTGGTAATTCCTTCTTTACCATTAACCATAAAGATAATTACATCAGCTTCTTCAATTGCTATTTCAGCTTGCGCGGTAATTTGTTTAACAAAAGGTTGATCACCGATTTCAATACCACCTGTATCAATCATACTAAACTCGTGACCTAACCACTCACCGTGAGAATAAATTCTATCACGGGTTACTCCTGGAGTATCTTCTACAATCGAAATTCTCTCACCGGCAATTCGGTTAAAAATTGTTGATTTCCCAACATTTGGTCTTCCAACAATTGCAACTGTAGGTAAACCCATTAGCATTCACCCTTTCCTTACTTCATTAAAAAAATATCCTTCACCAAAAATGAAGGATATTTTTAAAGATTGAAAATATTATTGATTATCTTCGTCTAATCCTTTACCAACAATGTCACCTAAAGTGAATCCATTTTCTTCTTCAGGAGCATTTTCAGTAGCATTATCAGTAGCTTCGACTTGTTCGTTTGAACCTTGTGCATTTTCTGGTTCTGGTTCAAGATCTCTTAATGATAAAGCTAAACGATGTTCACTAGGGTTAACATCTAATACTTTAGCATCAACAGTTTCACCAACTTTAAGTACGTCTGATGGCGCATTAACATGCTTGTGTGAAATTTGTGAAATGTGAATTAATCCTTCAACACCAGGAATTACTTCAGCAAAGGCACCAAAATCAACGATTCTCTTAATAGTTACCTTAACAGTACTACCTTGAGGTGCTTTTTCTTCAATTTCATCCCATGGTTGAGCTTGAGTTTGTTTGATTGAAAGTGAGATTCTGCCACGTTCTTCGTCCATAGCAATAACCTTAACTTTTACATCTTGACCGTTTTCAAGAACATCAGCAGGTTTGTTTACACGATCGTATGAAATTTCTGATACGTGAACTAGTCCATCAATTCCGCCTAGATCAACAAATGCACCAAAATCAGTCATACGTGCAACTTTACCTTCAACAACGTCACCAACGTTTAATTTACCCATAACTTCACTACGTGCTGCTTCTTGGTTCTTAGCAACGACATCACTATGTGATAGAACTAAACGATTCTTTTCAGGTACGATTTCAACAATTTTACATTCGAATTCTTGACCGTTATATTGACTTAGGTTTCTAACAAAATGGTTAGTAATCATTGATGCAGGGATAAATCCGCGTACACCAGCATTTACTACTAAACCACCACGAACTGCGTTTTGTACAGTAACGTTAATTGTTTCATTGTTTTCAGCTTTAGCTTTTAATTCATCCCAAACCTTACGTTCTTCTAAACGACGGATTGATAGAAGGAAGCTTCCGCCTTCTTTATCGTCACCAATACGTGAGATAACAACAAATTTACCTTTGTCTCCAACTTTAAATTTGCTTTCTACATCTTCAACAGGTTGAGATGATAGTTCACGACGAGGAACAACCCCTTCAACCCCAGCATTATCGATACCAATAATTAATTGATGATCCTTATCAAAGGCTAAAATTTCACCTTCAACAACATCGTTGATATTAACTTGGTCCACGCTATCCAAGGCTTCTAATAAATCTTTGTTTGTTTGTTCATCTGATTCACTCATGTGATATTCCTCCTTGAGACTACTATAATTATTATTTTAGACTATGTTATTAATAAAATCTAGTTTATTGACTAATTTATAGTGATAGTTTTTTATTAATTTCATCAGAGATGGCATCAACTACTTGATCAATTGACATTGATGTTGTATCAATTTCAATAGCGTCAGCAGCTTTAGTTAATGGTGATACCTCTCTATGCGAGTCTTTGTAGTCTCTTTCTTCGATTTCTTTCTTCAATTGTTCTAGTGGAACATGAATACCTTTTTCTTCGTTATCTTTGAAACGACGATCAGCTCTTTCTTCCACACTAGCAATTAAGAAGATTTTTACTTCTGCATTTGGTAACACTGTTGTTCCGATATCTCTACCGTCCATAACAATACCACCTTTAGCAGCAATTTCTTGTTGTCTTTCAACTAATTCAGCTCTTACTGCTCCTAAACTAGCAACAGTGGAAACGTTATTAGTAACATCTTCTTGTCGAATATCATTAGTTACCTCATTACCATCTAAGAAAACTTTTTGTTGTTTTTCACCTGGTTCAAAGGTAATTTCTGTATCATTCAACATTTTTAAAATAACTTGTTCATCATCTAAAGGTAAATTGTTTCTAATTGCCTTTAGAGTTGTTGATCTATACATTGCACCAGTATCGCAATAAATATATGAAAATCTTGTTGCGACTAACTTGGCAACTGTACTTTTTCCAGCAGATGCTGGTCCATCGATTGCTACTTGTAACTTACTATTATCCATAAAATTTAACACCACTTAATTATCTTACTCTGATTTTTTGGTTGGCAACCACTTTGTTAGCATCAGTGATACCGTTTAGTTTCATTAGTTGTTGAACTGAAATGTTATAACGTTTAGAAACTTGATATAAGTCTGTCATTCCATTTTGACCAATTACAACATAACTATTATTAGTTGTAGCAGCTTGTGATTGACTAGTTGTGCTTGCTGAACTACTTTGCATGCTAGCTGATGAGCTACTGTTACTACTTGCATCGCTACTCATGGAACTGCTCATTGATGAACTACTCATTGAGCTTGAAGATGACATTGAGCTTGATTCTTCTTTTTCTTTCTTCATCTTATGACTACTTGAAGAAACACTTGTGGATGTTGATGTAGAATCAGTTGTACTATCGTTACTTGGGCTACTAATCATACCAAATACTAATGCACTTAATCCAATTACTACAAGAATTGTAATTAAAACGATTGCAATGGTTTTGTGACCACGATGCTTTCTTCTAGCTTCTACTCTTGAATATGAATTGTTATCGTCGTTATTATTCAAAATAATGACCTCCTATTTATTTCTTATGTCTTAATTATACATGAATTTAACTAATTAGAAAAAAGAGATTGTATAATATTCTGCCATTTTTCTCTTTTCTGCTTAGTTTCCATATCTTTATTAATGGAAATCAAATCCATATGGTCTAATTTTAATTCCGTCTGCTTTCCATTACAACATTGATTATCATGATTATTGAAATTTTCGTTAAAATGATGCAATAATTTCTCTCTATAACAGCCATTTGAATGAACATATTCTACGATGTCGTTTAAGGATGTAATAAGTTCATTTTTTCTGCTAAAGAAAATGGACTTGGTTTCTTCTAAGTCATATCCCTTTTCAAAATAGTAGCGAACTAACTCTCCTTTTTCATCCAAACTAGCTTTTAATAGTTTTTCACTATTATGGTAAAAGAAATCAATCATATCTTCTGTCGGAATAGCTTCATCAATAAATCGATATTGTAGTACTTCATCTTTTTCTCGATAAAGAATATAAGATATGCTTTGTTGACCATCCCTACCTGCTCTTCCCATTTCCTGGACATAAGATTCTAGGTTTGATGGCATATGATAATGAATAACAAATCTAATATTATCTTTATCAATTCCCATGCCAAAGGCACTTGTGGCGCAAATTACATCAATTTTATCATTGATGAACTGATGTTGAATTTTATATCTGCTATCATTATCTATATCAGCATGATATGCCTCCACAGATAAATTAGTTTGCTCATTCAACCATCTACAAACTGAATTGGCTACTTTTTTACTAGAGAAATATATAATTCCTGGTTTTTTAACTTTATTAACTAGAGATAATAAGCGTTCATTTTTTTCATTTTGATCATCAATAATTTCAACATCTAATGCAATATTTGGCCTATTGGCAGAATATTTAATCACGTTTAAATTCACAATTCCGATTTTATTCTTTATATCGTCAATAACTTCATTCGATGCCGTGGCTGTTAATAATAGCGTTAGAGGTGAATCTAAAAATGATATGATTCTTTTCAAATTTAGATATTCCGGTCTAAAATCTGGTCCCCATTGATTAATACAATGCGCTTCATCGACAACAAATAAACTAATGTTTATCTTTTTTAAATTAGCCAAAATTTCATCATTTGATAACATTTCTGGAGATACATAAATATATTTATAATTTGCTAAATTTTGAGTGATTTTTTTCTTTTCATACCAATTCAAACTAGAATTTAAGGCGATTGTTCTCTTTTCTCCTAAAAATCGCATTCTATCAACTTGATCTTGCATCAAAGATATTAACGGAGAAACAATTATCACTGTACCTTCACTGAACTTTCCCATGTATTGGTATATCAGCGTCTTTCCGGTTCCTGTCGGTAATACCGCTAGAGTGTCTTCTTTTTGAATCAGCGCTTTAATCACATCTAATTGTCCGGTTCTAAAAGAATCATAACCAAACCATTTCTTTAAATTGCTTTTTAAACTAATATTATCAATCATTTGGCTTACTCCTCATAATTTGATAGATTCTGAATTCAAAAAAAGAAAACTCTTGATTGCTAATATTTTCATTATATTGCCAATCATCAATATTATTAGCTTGATAATATTGATCTAAAACATTTTCTTTTTCTTCACTAATAATCAGTTTATATGGAAATTCTTTTTTGGGCATCCAAATTGCACATTCTAACAGATGCTCTCTAATAGTAGAATTTCTTAATTTATTATTTTCGGCAATTTCTCGAATGGTTTTACCATATTTAAATTCATTATATGTGTTTAATGCATGTTTATTAGTACGAAGAACTTTTATATCAACTAATAATTCTTTTAATAGGTCATCATCATCATTTTCGATATATTCAATCAAATCGACTAATAAATCATATTGAAAGAAATATTCTTCCAAAGCGCTAAGGTTCATCTCATTAGCTATCTGTTGATTGGTCATCCCATATCGCTGATATCCGACAAACATCTGTGCAAATATGTTAGCGCAATTTTCATCGATTGAGGCCAGATAATTAGTTAAGTATTCTTTCATTCGATCTGGCAATGCATTTTTATGTGTTTTAAACCATTTTTTTACTAATGATGCACTTTTTAAATCTGTTGTTACAGGATAATAATTGCTATTTTTATAACTGTATTCAGAAGCTACTTGAATTGCTAATAATAACCTTGATTTGAAAGCTATGACATCATAATCATAATAGTTCAATTTTGTCTTTAATATGTAAAAGGATTCTAAAATAGAATCCTTTTCTTTTTGACCTTTTGTAGTCAATATATATTTATATTCATCAACCTGTTCAACATAGCCTTTTTGTATCAGCTGATTTAATTGAGCAGGCATTTTATCTAAATTAAAGTTCTTTAAAATTGCTGAATATTCTAATAATCCGTATCTCATTCCCCAAAAAAGAGTAGAAACGGTTCTCTTCCCAACCAATAGATTTTGAATTAACTTTTGTCTTCTTGGTTGCTTATTTGATAGACACAATATTAAGAACTTTATATTCATTAGATTATCTCTTTTCTTTATATTTTGACCAAGCATTGCTTCTGTTATAAATGATAACAAAAACAATCCCTACAAATAAACCTTTTAGTAAATTAAATGGTGCAACTGTATAAATAATTGAATCTAATAAACTAAAGCTCAATTTGAAACCTGCCAAACTTATATATAGTGGTGTAATAATCAAATAGTTTAACAAACTCATGACAATCGTTAACATCAATGTTTCAATCAAAATCATCGCAATATATTTTTTCTTGCCTTCGAACATTTTATCAGCAACTGTAACTGATAAAACAATCGTAATACTTGCGATTAATAGTGCCATAACCCCAATCAAACTAATTAAAGATGGACCCGTAAAAATAAAGTACAATAATGCTCTTAATACGGCTACGATTAATCCACTTCTTGTTGAAATTAAAACTGTGGCTAATAATATTGGAATGTCACCAAAATCTAACTTCATGTAAGGTGCAATCGGAATTAAAGGTACCGATAAATAAGTTAGCAAGTATGCTAAACCACCTAAAACTGAAACTTGAACTAAGTTTCTTAAACTAAAACTACTACTACTTCTTCTTTCCATCATAAATCCTCCAATGAGGAATATCTTCAAAAAAAATCCCGTTAACCTTTTACAGATCAACGGGCATTTGTGCATACTCAAAAAGAGATCTTCTTTATACCAGACTATACTGTCGGCTTTGGAATTTCACCAAATCAACTATCATTTAGATAGGTAGCGGGCTATAACCGCCGGTCGGGAATCACACCCTGCCCTGAAGATAAACCAATTTATTAATTTTCAAAAATAATAATATAAAATTACCAAACAAAACACAAGTCTTTTTATCTTTTTTCTGTAATTTCGTATAACTTTTCAACCTCGAACTTTTTAAGTGGTCGATAATCACCTGGTTGTAACCCTCTTAAATTCAAGAACGCAAAAGATTCTCGCTTAAGCTTTTTAACTGGGTGTCCAACAGCCTTAAACATGTTCTTAACCTCATGGTTTTTTCCTTCATGAATAGTTAGTTGTACCACTGCAGTTTTCTTACTTGTATCAGTTTCTAACACATTAGTTTTAGCTGGACTAGTCTTATGACCATTTACTACAACCCCAATGCGAAGTTGTTTTAATTCGTCATTAGTAGGAATTCCTTCCACTTTAGCAACATAAGTTTTTTCTACTTCATATTTCGGATGAGTAAGACGATTGTCTAAATCACCATCATTGGTCATTAATAATAGACCTGAAGTGTCATAATCAAGTCTACCTACTGGATAAATTCTTTGTTCAACATCTTCAAAGAAATCTAATACTGTTTTACGTGACTTTTCATCAGAAACTGAAGTAATAATACGACGAGGTTTATAAAATAAGTAGTAAACAGGTGCTTCTTTATTGATTGGTAAACCATCAACTTGCACTTCATCTGACACCTTTACCTTTGTACCTAGTTCAGTTACTACTTGACCATTTACTTTTACTCGTCCTGCTAAAATAATTTCTTCTGACTTTCTTCTAGAAGCAACTCCGGCCTTAGCCATTATTTTCTGAAGTCTCTCCGCCATAATCTTCCTCCTTGATTAAAATCTCATTTTCTATTTTTGGCAATTCGTCTAACGATTTAATTCCAAATAGTTTTAAAAAGTTATCAGTTGTTTTATACAATTTGGGATGTCCTGGAACTTTTTTGTATCCCGAAGTTTCAATCAATCCTTGTCTCAATAATCTTTGAACTGTCTTGCTACTGTTAACTCCTCTAATATCATCGACTTCAACTCTTGTAATTGGTTGGTTATACGCAATAATTGTCAAAGCTTCTAATGCAGTTTGGGTTAAAGAAATACTTTCATCACTCTTCAAATATTCCTTCATCAAATCGTCTAATTCTTCCTTGGTTGCTAATCGATATTTATTAGCATATTGAATAATTGTAAATGCTGATTCATCACGATTAAACTTATCAGATAGTTGATTGATGAGTTCGTGCAAATTATCAGCATCTAGCTTTAGCATTTCAATTAGTTGATCTTCACTAATTCCATCTTCTCCGGAAATATATATTAATCCTTCTAATTCGGCTAACTTATTAACCACTTACTCATCACCTACTTCAACTTGTTCTAAATAAATTTTATCATCGACTTGACCAACACTAATTTTATGTTCTTTAACCAACTCTAATAACGATAAGAATGTAGTTACCACCATCTCAATATTATTAGTATTCTCAAACAATTGATCAAATTCGACATGTTTTTGCTGTGATAATTTTTCCATGACAAATTCAGATTGTTCCTTAACTGTAAATTGCCATTCTATCACTGAATGCACATATGGTTCATTTGCTTTAATTTTATCAATAACTCTATCAAAAGCTTGTTGAATAAGTCTAACATTGAATTTATGATTGCCATTAAAATCAATCATTTCATCAACGGTTGGTAAAGTTGGATCAACACTATGATACTTTGCACTTTTAGTTTCCATCTGTTTTAAAACTTTAGAAACTTCTTTATATTCTTGATAAATTAACAATTGATTAACTAATTCATCACGTGGATCTTCATAATCATCATTTTCATCAATCTCATCGTTTCTAGGTAACAATAGCTTAGACTTAATTGCCATTAGATTTGAAGCCATCACAAAATATTCCCCAGCAATATTAACGTTTAGGTTTTCCATTTCAGTTAGATAACCTAGATATTGCTCAGTTATTTTTTCAATCTGAATATCATAGATATCCATTTCTGATTGCTTTATTAAATGTAAAAGTAATTCTAAGGGACCATCAAAATCATCAATATGAATATTAATATTATTTGAATTATTGAATTCTGGTTCCATTACGTTTCTCCCACAGTTCACAGATTGATGTTGTATCCATTGTTCCAACGATTTTTTGATCCATAAATAAATTAGATAAATCATCTAACATGCTGCAACAATTATTCATACTCCAAGAATCAGGAGTCAAAACAATTCTTCTAAGAACTAACATGCTACCTTTATCTTCAACGGCAATTAATCCGGCCCAATTATCATCTTCATTTTTCCATAAATAAATAATGCGGTTGTCATTATCTTCGTACCAATTCATTTCATCTTCTAGATGGTGTCCTTGGTTCATACCGGGTAGTAACGATAACATGTCCATTGCAATTTTTTTATATTCTAGACGATATTTAAGTAGCATATTAATTCCTCCTAAATTTATTAGGCATGTGGATGAAATTCATCAAAAGCCTTATTAAGATGTTCATGTGATACATGTGTATAAATTTGTGTTGTTGAAATATCAGAATGACCTAAAAGTTCTTGGACAATTCTTAAATCAGCACCATTCTCTAAGATATGTGTAGCAAATGAGTGTCTAAGAGTATGGGGAGTGACATTCTTTTTGATGCCAGCTAAAGCAACATAGTGTTTTAATTTTTGCCAAATACTTTGTCTACTAATGCCACCACCATGTGCGTTTAAAAACAAATATTCAGATCTTCTTTTCTTTAGTAATAAAGGACGACTATTTTCCATATATTCGTATATCCACTTAATCGCTTCAGTCCCAATGGGAATAATTCTTTCTTTATCACCTTTACCGATTGTTTGAATAATTCCCATTTCCAAATGTAAATTATCCATTTTAAGGTTAACTACTTCACTCACTCGTAACCCGGTCGCATACATAACTTCTAATATCGTTCTGTCCCTTATTCCATATTTATCACTAACATCTGGCATTGTTAATAATTTATCGACTTCATTAACAGTTAAGACATCTGGAAAATGACTAGCGCTTTTAGGCGTATCAACATTAACCATTGGATTTTCCATAATGTAATGATATTTATGCAAATAAGAAAAGAACTTTTTCATACTAGAAACAAAGCGAATTACAGAATTTCTGGCTTTGCCCTCGTCCTTCATTTGCTTCATGTATTCTAGAATAGTTTTAGAATCCACTTGCTTAAATGAATCGACTTGTATATCTCTCAAGAAATTAACAAATCCCACAATATCTTGACGGTAACTTTTAATTGTATTGTCAGATAAACCTCTTTCGATCACAAGGTAGTGTAGATAATCTTTAACTTGTTCGTCCATTTAATTCACCAAACTTACTCTAGTTCTGTTTCATTACCTTTTTCAGTTAACTTCATTTGACCATCGGTTTGCTCGATTAATCTATTCTTTAATAAATTACCAACGGCTCTTTTAAATTGACCCTTACTAATTCCAAAGAACTCTTTAATTGATTCTGGTGTGCTCTTATCTGTATATGGAATTGAACCAGATTCAGATTTCTTTAAAACTGTAAAAATCATTTGAGAGTCATCGCTAATCGCTTCATATCCACGTGGTTTCATTGATAAATTAAGTGTTTTGTCCCTTAAAATTCCAATTACTCTTACATCAACATGTTGACCTAATCTTGGTTCTAATTCACGTTCACTAGGATGAATAAATCCAATTCGATAGTCATCAGTAATAACTCTAGTTCCAGCTAATTTAAGACGATAAGTAGTCGCCTTTAAATTACGGTTTTTCATTTTTTCATTGGCAGGAACTGACAAACTTTGGAAAATTTCTTCGTCCGCTAACTCTCCCCAAATACGACCTTTTTTATCAATTTTCAAAGCAATCATTAATCGATCACCATGTTGAGGCCATAACTTTGTTAGTTCAGGTAAATCATCGATAGATACCGCGATATCTTTGTTTGGTAAACCAATGTCGACAAAAACACCTAGTCCAAATTTGCTTTGGACTACAGTACCAAAACCGTAGTGATCTACTTGAACATCCGGAATATTTCTAGTAATTTGCATTTTATGGTCTTCGTTTTCATAGGTAAATCCCTTGAAATTACTTCCAATTTTTAAAGGTTTTTCAATTTCTGATTTATCTAATGAAAAAGTTGTACCTTCAATTTGTACAAAATAACTCTTATCATTTTCATCTGTCACTTTTCCGGAGACAACTCGGCCTAAATATTCGTTCATTAATATTCCTCATTTCGAATCTGTATACCTTAATTCTACACTACTTTACATAATATTTCGATAAAAAAAGAGGATGCATTAAATGCATCCTCTTTAAAACTATTTATTATAGTGAGTTAGCGGCACCACTGTAAACAATACCTCTACGTGAATCAACTGTAATAGTTTGACCATCAGAGATGTTTTCAGTAGCTCCCTTAGCACCAACAATAACAGGAATTCCTAATGAAATACCTAGAACTGCAGCGTGTGAAGTCATTCCACCATCTTCTACAATAACAGCACTTGCCTTCTTAATAGCTGGCAAGAAGTCTTTGTTGGTATTCTTTGCTACCAACACGCCACCGTCAACAGCTTTGCTGTTTGCGTCGGCAGCGTTACTTGCTAAAAAAGCCTTACCGATAACAGTCTTGTCACCAACACCTTGGCCTTGAGCAAGTTCAGAACCAATTAATTTAACGCTCATTACGTTAGTAGTACCTTTTTCGCCAACAGGTAAACCTGCAACTACAAGGATTAAGTCGCCTTCTTTAGCTAGGCCAGTTTCAACAGCTTTCTTAGCTGCGAAATCAAACATGCCATCACTGTTTTCAGGCTTGTCTACAACGATTGGGTGAACACCCCAGTTAACCATTAAACCACGACGTACGCGATCATCGAAAGTTAAAGCTAAGATGTCAGCATTTGGATGGTATTTTGAAATCATACGAGCTGAGTAACCAGTTGAAGTAGTAGTTACAACAGTCTTAATGTCAAGATCTCTAACCATGTCAGCAACTTGCTTACCGAATGCTTCAGTAACGTCACCGTTCTTGAATTCAGGACGTGGGTCACCGTATTCATCGTAGTGGCTTTCTGCCATTTCATCAAGCTTAGCCATAGTAGCAACAGCTTCAGCAGGGTAGTCACCGTTAGCACTTTCACCTGAAAGCATAGTAGCGTCAGTACCGCTTAATACAGCGTATTCAACGTCTGATGCTTCAGCACGTGTAGGACGTGGGTTTTCTTGCATTGAGTCCAACATTTGAGTTGCAGTAATAACAGGTTTACCCATTTCGTTACATCTGTGGATTAAGTGTTTTTGAACGATTGGAACATTTTCTGCTGGAATTTCAACAGCCATGTCACCACGAGCAATCATTAAACCATCAGAAACCTTCATAATTTCTTCGAAGTTGTCGATACCTTCTTGTGATTCAATCTTAGGGAAGATTTGAACGTCTTCTTTGTGTTCGTCTTCAAGTAATTTACGGATGTCTAAAACATCTTCTGGTTTTCTTACAAATGAAGCGGCAATAAAGTTAATGTGCATTTCTGAAAGACCGAAACGAATATCGCTTGAATCTTTTTCAGTGATACCTGGTAAGTTAATTGATACACCAGGAGCAGTAACAGTCTTACGTGAACCTAAAACAGCATTGTTTTGGGCAGTAACAACTAGTTCTTTGTTTTCTTGGTCAATTTCATCAATAACTGAGTCTAGGATACCATCATCATATAAGATGTGGCCACCAACATGAACATCAGCTAATAGGCCTGGGTAAGTAACGGCGATTTTTTCTTTAGTACCTTCTAAAGTATCGTCCATTGAAATTCTAAACTGGTCACCAGTGTGGAATTCAATCTTACCTTCTTTTTGCTTAGTAGTACGGATTTCAGCACCCTTAGTATCAAGCATAAGACCAACTGTCTTACCGGTTCTCTTTTCAGCTTCATGAACTTTGTTCAAACGATCAAAGTGTTCTTCATGGTCACCGTGTGAGAAGTTAAATCTGAAAACATTAGCGCCTGATTCGATTAAGTTAACAATAATGTCAACATCAGTACTTGCAGGTCCTAATGTACTTACGATTTTTGTTTTCTTCATAAGTAAAAATCTCTCCTTTTATTTTGTATGGTAAATCATTATTTTGATGTTCCATACATAACTAGGTTTCACACTATAGTGTATCACTTTTTAAAATTTATGTCTTTTATTTTTATAGTTTTTTTCACAATAAAAAATTATTTATATACTACATTACCATTACCTAACAATTGAATAAGTTTACCGTATAATTCTTTGCTACTATCCATACTGTATTTACTTGCTAATTCTTTTTTAGAATTATTAGTTGAATTATAAATAACAACTTTATTCTCACCATGGTTAGTCTTCATTAGTTCATACAACTTGATTGATGTTTCTTTATCGTTATGATCTGCATCAATCTTTAGGTACCATTTTTTTAATTGTCTTTTCTTATTAAAAGCGCTTTTGACGTTTGCAGCTGGCAGAATTTGATTAGCAATTACTTGGACTTCATTATTTCTAAAATCCGTTTTACCGGTAACTAACAAAACGATTCCTCGTTTAAGTAAATTAGCAAATTTCTTAAATGTTGAAGGGAAAACTGTGACACTGATGTTTCCCACTATATCGGTTCCGTTAATAAAGGCCATCTGTTCGCCCTTTTTGGTTTTTATTTCCTTAACGTTTTCAACATATACCAATGTATTTATATTTTCATCCTTGCTGATCATTTGATCAGAAGTAGTGATTTTCATTTCTTGTTTTAAAACGTCATAATCTTCAACCGGATGTCCAGAAAGATAAACCCCTGTGTATTCCATTTCCAAGCTTAACTTCTCTTGTAGGGTCATATCATCACGACGCTTTATTTTCGGTTTTAATGTACTAAATAATTCCTGCGAGGCTCCACTTAAATTAATCGATGATATAAATTCTTCAATTGAATCTGCTAGTTCAGCTCGGTTATATCCAAAGTCATCAAAAGCACCCACAAAAGTAAGTGATTTTAACAAATCAACATCACGGAACTTTTTAGGCATTCTATATATGAATTCTTCTAGCCCCTTATATTCACCATTAAGATTACGTTCTTCAATAATCGCTTGGATAAAATCTTTTCTTAGTCCTTTAACAGCAGCTAAGCCAAATAAAATCCTTCCATCCCTTTCAGTAAAATAAGTCTCAGACTTATTAATATTAGGATGTTCTATTACAATGTTTCTTTTTTTAGCTTCAACGACATATGTGTTCGTTTTGTCATTATTATTTAACACTGAATTTAAGATTGCTACAAAGAATTGCAAACTGTAATTAGTTTTTAAATATGCTAATTCAAATGCCATCTTACTGTATGCCACCGCATGAGATTTATTGAAACCATATCCTGCAAACTTTTCAATATAATCAAATATTTGAACAGCTAATGCCTCACTATAGCCCTTATTAATCGCTCCAGATACAAATTTGTTCTTTAATGCATCCATTGTGCTCTGTTTTTTCTTACTCATTGCACGTCTTAAATTATCAGCTTCTCCTAGTGTAAAGCCACCCATTACGGAAGCGACTTGCATAACTTGTTCTTGATAAACGATGATTCCATAAGTTGGCAACAAGATTGAATCTAGATTAGGATCGAATCTATCAACAGGTTCTTTTCCTTCTTTTCTGCGAATAAATGAATCAATATTTTGCATTGGGCCTGGACGATATAATGCGTTTACAGCTGAAATTTGTCCAAAGTTGTCAGGATGCATTGCCTTTAGCACTCGTTTTATTCCGTTGGATTCAAATTGGAAAACCCCATTTGTATCTCCGTCTTGGAATAACTTTAAAGTTTTGGCATCTGATAAATCAATTTTTTCAATATCAAAATCTGCATCCACATTTTGACGAACTAACGCTACAACTTCTGCTAATATTGATAGGTTTCTTAATCCCAAGAAATCCATTTTAAGCAAACCGATTTGTTCAACATAGTCTTTCGAATATTGTGTCAATAATAGCGCTTCATTCCCACTCTTTAATGGTGATGTTTCGACTATTGGTGTATCACTTAAGATAACTCCAGCGGCATGTGTTCCGCTATGTCTAGGTCTTCCTTCCAATTTAATAGCGGTATCAAACATCAACTTATTCAATGGATTGTCGTTAACTAAATTTTGTAGTCTTTTAGATTCTTTATAAGCGTTGGTTAATTTTATTCTTAATTGATTACTAGGAATGGCTCGACTCCAGTCACTTTGTTGCACTCGACTTAAGCCAAAAGTTCGTCCAATATCTCGAATAACTTGTTTAGCAGACATCGTATCGAACGTCACAATTTGACTAACATGTTCATCACCATATTTATCATGAACATAATTCAAAATGACATCCCTCTTATTATCTGGAATATCTAAATCAATATCCGGCATTTGGCGACGTTCTTCATTCAAAAATCGTTCAAACAACAAATCATATTGGATAGGATCAACATCTGTTATAAATAAACAAAATGATACTAATGAACCTGCCGCAGAACCTCTCCCAGGTCCTGTCATAATATTTTGAGAATGAGCATAGTTAATCACATCCCACACAATTAAAAAGTAATCGTTAAAGCCCATTTTATCAATTACTGATAATTCATATCCCAGCCTATCAATGTATGTTTGCCAATTATTTTTGTCTATTTTTAATTTTGCGACCCTTTGTCGTAATCCTTGCACACAAAGTTTCTTTAAAAATTCCTTTGAAGATAATCCTAAATCATTCACATAATGTGGTAAGACCGGTTGCTTTTTATCAATGACAACATCTGTACTATCAGCTATTTTTTGATTATTTAGCAATGAATCTTCTAATCCAGCATCTATGTAACGCTTGATCACTTCATAACGATGGTCTAGCCATTTGTTAGTCTTTTCATGACTAGCATTTAGTGGATTCGGAAATTTTTCGTTTTGGTCAATCTTTTTCATAACTTGTAACGCAAAATAATCATCCTGATTAATCAGTTGTACTTTAGAAGAAGCGACTGATTGAATATTCATGGATTGATTGATATTAGTTAAGTAGTTTCTATATTCAACGTTGTTGATATTATCTTCACTTAATCCCATAAATATCGCTTGATCATCTTTATGATCAGCTATTTTTTGAATAGTTTCTTCTAATGTTTGTAAATCTCCGTTATTAAACAAATCTATCCATTCACCATAATCAGGGATGATTACAATATTATGGGCTAAGTATGAGTAAAGATTGTCTAATTCAATTTTTTCAGATTCACTTGTCATTATCAAAGTTGATAATTTCATCAAGTTTTTATATCCGTCGTTATCTCTAGCGAGCAATACCAATTGATTTCTACTGTCATTAGTTGTGATAGCTGCTAAATCAATCGTTAGTCCGATGATGGGATGAATATCTTCTTTTATACATGCGTCATAAAACTCAATAGCACCATACATATTATTTTCATCAGTTAAGGCTAGTGACTTGTATCCTCTTTTTTTTGCTGTTGAAATTAATTCATCTATTGAAATCGTACTATTCAATAAACTGTATGAACTCATTAAGTTAAGTGGTGTATAATCCATTAAATCATCCCTTTCCTTAAACCAATTATAACAAAAATACATATGAACTGAATTATTTATAACTGTTTTTTCAATCTTAACTGTGGTAAAATTTCTATGAAATGTGAGGTGGATATGATGAAATTCATTATTTCAAATCTATTGGTGATCTTTTGGGCATTTATTTTCGGTGAAATCATCGGATACATTGCTAGCCAATTAACTCAGCTAACATATAACACAACTGAAATTGGTATCGTTTCTGCAGTGGTTGTTGTAATTACAGTCAACTGTGTATCACTAATTTCAAAACATTCAGTTAAATAACAAAAGCTCAAGTAAATTACTTGAGCTTTTTTATTTTATTTAAATGTTAGTTTGTCATTATTTAATCCAATGTTGATGGTATCTTTAGGTTTAATATCACCTGCAATTAGTAATCTTGCTAACGGTGTTTCGACATTTCTGGTAACAAATCTTTGTAATGGACGACCACCATATTGTGGATCATATCCATTATCTGTGATCCAGTCTATTGCATCATCAGAGATGTTAATTGTAATTTGTTTGTCGTTTAATCTATTGCCTAATTTTTGAATTAATTGCTTAACAATTTCTCTCACATCTGATTTTGATAATGGTTTAAAAGTGATGATTTCATCAATTCTGTTTAAGAATTCCGGTTTAAAACTCTTCTTCAACAATTCTGAAACTTGTTTTCTTGCTTTTTCAGAGATATTTCCATCCTTATCTAAACCATCCAATAAGATGTCAGAACCTAAATTAGAAGTCATTATTAACAAGGTGTTTTTAAAATCTACAGTATGACCTTGTCCATCTGTTAAACGTCCATCATCTAAAACTTGTAATAAGACATTAAAGACATCTGGATGAGCTTTTTCGATTTCATCAAATAATACAATTGTATATGGATCTCTTCTAACTGCTTCAGTTAGCTGTCCACCTTCTTCATATCCTACATATCCCGGTGCAGCACCAACTAATCTAGATACCGATTCTTTTTCCATATACTCAGACATATCGATTCTTACCATATGTTCTTCAGAATCAAATAAGTTTTCAGCTAAAGACTTGGCTAATTCTGTCTTACCAACACCTGTTGGACCCAAGAATAAAAATGATCCCAATGGTTTGCTTGGATCTTGTAAACCCGCTCTTGAACGAAGAACGGCATCGGCAACAGATTCAACAGCTTCATCTTGTCCAATCACTCTCTTATGAAGATTGTCATCCAAGTGAAGTATTTTTTCTTTTTCGCCTTCCATTAGACGAGCTACTGGAATTCTAGTTTCACGACTTAGTACTTCAGCAATTCCATCTTCAGTTACTGACTCACTTACTAACCAGTCATCATCATGATCTTGATTTTCCATCTTAGCTAATTCTTTTTCTAATTCTGGAATTGTACCATGTTGTAAAACTGCCACCTTATCTAAATCATAGTTACTTTCGGCTTGTTGTAGTTCATTCTTAGCTTGATCTAATTCCGCTTTTTTATCGCTTAATGCTTTGATTGAAGTCTTTTCCTGTTGCCATCTAGCGTTTAGTTTATTAACTGTTTCTTTCAAGTTAGCCAATTCTGGTTCTAACTTAGCTAAACGTTGCTTAGATTCATCGTCGTCTTCTTTCTTTAACGATGCCTCTTCAACTTCAGCACGCATTAATTTACGATTAGCTTGATCTAACTCAGTCGGATTTGAATTCATTTCAACTTCAATTGTTGATGACGCTTCATCAACTAAATCAATTGCCTTATCTGGTAAAAATCTTTCTGGAATATATCTATCAGCCAGTTTAGCAGCTGCAACTAAAGCGTTGTCATGAATTCTGACCCCATGGTGAATTTCCAAACGTTCTTTAATTCCACGCAAAATCGTAATTGTATCATCCACAGAAGGTTCTTCAACATTCACTTTTTGGAATCTTCTTTCTAACGCTTTATCCTTTTGCATGTATTTACGATATTCATCGACGGTAGTGGCACCAATTAGATGAAGTTCACCTCTAGCTAACATAGGCTTTAAGATATTACCAGCGTCCATGCTTCCTTCTGTCTTACCAGCGCCAACAATATTGTGAATTTCATCAATGAACATAATAACTTGTCCATCAGATTTTTTAACAGCTTTTAAGACTGCCTTTAGTCTTTCTTCAAATTCACCACGATATTTAGCCCCAGCGATTAATGAACTCATATCTAATTCAAATAATGACTTGTTTTTTAGATTTTCAGGAACATCATTCACAGCAATTCTTTTGGCTAAACCTTCAACAATTGCGGTCTTACCTACACCTGGATCACCAATGAGGACAGGATTGTTTTTTGTCATTCTAGAAAGGATTCTAATGACATCAATTATTTCTTCATCCCTACCAATAATAGGTCCTAGCTTTCCAGCACGTGCTTCTGCAACTAAATCAACTCCGTACTTCTTTAAAGCTTGAAAATTATCTTCTTGATTCTTTGAAGTCACCTTTTCTCCTCCTCTAATTTTATCAATTGCCTTTTCGACCATATCTTTTGAAACATGATTTTCTTTTAAATAATCAACTAATTTATTGCCACTAATATCCATTAGCGCTAATACTAAAGTATCAACAGCAATATATTGATCGCCCAACTTATCCTTTTCTTTTTGAGCAAATTGAATTAATGACAACATGTTAGAAGAAATGTTTTGTCCGTAGCTAACGTTACTTCCTTCAACTATAGATATTTCATCTAATTCTTTATCTAACTCTTGTTCTAAATCATCAACATCTAATCCAACTTCTGAGAAAATTTGTCTAGCTAATTCTCCTGGTTGAACTAACACTTTAAATAAATGTGCGATTGTGATTTCTTGATGTTTTCTATTAGTTGCTACCTTTTGCGCTTCTGAAAACGATTGGGTAACAGCTTCTGTTAATTCTTCTGGATTCATTTTTTCACCTGCTTAATAAAAAAATACCTATGAGAATACTTCTCATAGGTAAATTTTACCAAAAGGTCTTTTATTTTCAAATAATTTGACCTTTATTGACTATTATTTTTCAACATTTAAATTAGCGATAGCGATAATAACATCACAAGCCTTTTCCATTGTTTCAACAGAAACATATTCAAAACGACCGTGCATGTTTTCTCCACCGGCAAACAAGTTAGGTGTTGGTAAGCCCTTAAATGAAATTGTTGAACCATCTGTTCCACCACGAACTGGGAAAATATCAGGAGTAACATCAACGCTGTTCATTGCTTCTTTTGCTAAGTCAACAACTTCCATGTTCTTTTCGATTACTTCTGCCATGTTGTAGTATTGATCTTTTACGGTTACTTTAACTCTATCTTCGCCAAATGATTTATTCATTTCTTCAGCGATTTTTGCAAAGTATTGTTTTCTAGATTCGAATCTAGCTCTATCATGGTCTCTGATAATGTATGACAATTTAGTAAAGTCAGCAGTTCCATTCATTTCAATTAAGAAATAGAAGCCTTCCTTACCGTCAGTATATTCAGGTCTTTCATATGCTGGTAATTTAGCATTGAAATCCATCCCTAAAATTGCAGCGTTCACCATTACGTTCTTAGCTTCACCTGGGTGAACGTCGGTTCCTTTAATTTCAACAGTTGCTGACGCAGCATTGAATGTTTCGTATTGTAATTGACCCTTAGCTCCACCATCGACAGTGTAAGCCATGTCAGCACCGAAATCTTGAACGTCAAATTTAAGTGAACCTGTTCCAATTTCTTCATCGGGACCAAATCCAACTTCAATTTCACCATGTTTAATTTCTGGGTGATCAATTAGGTACTTCATTGAAGATACAATTTCAGCAACTCCTGCTTTATCATCTGCACCTAATAAAGTATTACCGTCTGTAGTAATTAAAGTATTGCCTTCATATTTATGTAAGCTTTCAAAAACATTTGGATCTAGGTTGTATTCACCATTGCCTAACGCAATGTTTGATTTTCCATCGTAATTTTCGACAAATTGAGGATTTACATTTTCAGAATTAAAATCTGCTGTATCAATGTGTGAAATAAAACCAATTTTCTTTACATCTTCATCAACATTAGAAGGTAAAGTTGCAAATACATATGCACTTTCTTCGTTGGTTCTAACGTTTTCTAGTCCAATTTCTTTTAATTCATCTTTTAATTTATTTAAAAAATCAATTTGGCGACTAGATGATGGGATTGTGGCACTACTTTCATCCGATCTGGTATTTTGTTTAACATAATTTATAAAACGTGGTACTAAATCTTCGTACTTAGACATAATAATGTACACTCCTTAAATAAATTGATATGGATCAGTGTTTATATTAGATTTTATCACATCTATTGGCCAACCAAACTCTTTTGACCACTCTTTGAGCATTTCGCATAAATATGGCTTACAAATACTTTCAATATGATGTCCCGGATCTACTACAGACATGTTATCTGCAATCATATCATGTCCAACATGATAATACACATCTCCTGTTACATAAACATCAGCGCCTTTTTGTTGTGCGATAGAATAAAACTTGCCTCCATCACCGCCTAAAACAGCTACTCTTTTTACTTTATGATTATCTTGATGACTAATTAATCTTAATCCATCAACATTGAAAAATTCTTTACATTTTTGGGCAAACTCATAAACGGTGGTTTCTTCCTTTAAATCACCAATTCTACCCATAAAGTATTCGTTATCATTATAAATTCCTTGACTAACTAAGCCTTCAACGTTTCTTAAATCCATTGCTTCAGATAACCAGTCATTCATTCCACCTTCAGCATTATCCAAATTAGTATGAGCGGAATAAACTAAAATATTATTTTTAATTAATTTAGCATACATTGCATTTTGAGGAACTGATAAATCCATGTTTTTTACCGGACGAAACATCGCTGGATGATGTGAAAAAATCATATCACAATTATTTTCAATGGCTTCGTCAACTACTTCAGGTCTAACATCCAAAGTCACTAAAACCTTATGAATATCCTGGTTGATATCACCGATTTGTAATCCGATTGGATCATGGTCAACCGCGATATCTTTCGGAGAAAACTTTTCAAATTGTTCAATCAATTTACTAGCGTTCATATTTATAACACCTCTTTAATTGAGTTAATGTCATCCTTCATTTTTTGAATTTTTTCAATTGGTTTCTCTTTTTTAGCTTGATTCATTTGATCAATTACCATTTCAATACGGTTAATTTCATTCTGCCACTTTTCTACAAAAACTTCAGAATGTTGTTTTAATAAGAATGGTCCAAATTGCAATTCTTGTTCAGAATATTCAACATCATGGTTTACTTTTTCAGCCACAATTATTTCGTAAGTATGACCATCTTCTCTTAAAATAGTTTCATCTTTAATTTCATAATGATTATTCATCAGCCATGTTCTTAGTCGATTTTCACCAACATTAGGTTGTAACACTAATACTTCATTACCACTTAGATGATTTTTTCCATTTTCAAGAATTTGACGAATTAATGTTCCACCCATTCCTGCAATGGTAACACAATTTATATTATCTTCTTTATTAATTGATAGCAGTCCATCAGCTAGTCTTGTATCTATTTTATCTGAAAGCCCTTCTGATAAAATTTCTTGTTTGGCATTTTCAAGCGGACCTTTCGCTACTTCACTAGCGATACCAAATTCGATTTGATTTTGTTTCATTAAGTAAACTGGTAAATAAGCATGATCAGAACCAATATCAGCTACTCTACTATTTTTTGGAACAAAGTCAGCTACAGTTTTTAGTCTTTGTGATAAATTATTTGCGTCCATAAAAGCACCTTTTCTACTTATATAATTACTTATATTATAACTGGAATTATAAATAAAAAACAGATAGCATCGCTATCTGTTTTTTGATTATTCAAGAAAATCTTTTAATTGTTTACTTCTAGATGGGTGGCGTAGCTTTCTTAGTGCTTTCGCTTCGATTTGTCTAATTCTTTCACGAGTAACACCAAACACCTTACCTACTTCTTCAAGGGTTCTAGTACGTCCATCGTCTAAACCAAAACGTAATCTTAGAACATTTTCTTCTCTATCAGTTAATGTATCTAATACGCCTTCTAGTTGTTCTTTAAGCAATTCATATGCAGCATGGTCAGCAGGACTAGTTGCATCTTGGTCTTCGATAAAATCACCTAAATGTGAGTCATCTTCTTCACCAATTGGTGTTTCTAAAGAAACTGGTTCTTGAGAAATCTTTAGAATGCTTCTAACCTTTTGAGTTGGCATATCCATTTCGGCACCAATTTCTTCAGGTGTAGGTTCACGACCTAAATCTTGAAGTAATTGACGTTGGATACGAATTAACTTGTTAATGGTTTCAACCATGTGAACAGGGATTCTGATTGTTCTAGCTTGATCGGCAATTGCACGAGTAATCGCTTGTCTAATCCACCAAGTTGCATAAGTTGAGAACTTGAATCCTTTACGGTAATCAAACTTTTCTACCGCTTTCATTAATCCCATATTACCTTCTTGGATTAAATCAAGGAATTGCATCCCTCTTCCAACATAACGCTTAGCAATTGAAACTACTAATCTAAGGTTGGCTTCAGCTAATTCTTGTTTAGCTTCTTCATCGCCTTCTTCAATTCTAAGGGCTAAGTTAACTTCTTGTTCAGCGGTTAAAAGAGGTACTCGACCGATTTCTTTAAGATACATTCTAACAGGGTCATTAATCTTTACCCCTGTAGGAGCAGAAGCTGTATTCTTTAGTTCTGTTTGAGTAACTTTCTTTGCAGCTTCTAGCGCTCTTGGATCTGGTTCACCATTTTCGTCTACGACACTAATCCCTGCATCTTCAATTTTTTCTAATAACTCATACATATCAGTCTTAGATAATTTAAAAGGAACGGCAATTGTGTCATTAACATCATCATATGTTACATGACCAATCTTTTTTTGCTTTTTGATTAAAGCATCAGTTGATTCCTTTAGTTCTTTTTTGGTTAATTTCTTTTCAGCCATTTATATGCCTCCTATGATTAAGCACGACCGCCTAGGTTCTTTTGTTTTTGTAACTGGATAATCTCCATCGCTATTTCAGTTTGTCTGTCTATATCGCCAAGCTGTTTAGCTTCATTTAATTCGATTTGCTTTTGTTTCAATTGTGAATCAATCGGAGCTTCGTTCATTATTATATTAACATAGTCATCCACTTCATCAACAGATGGTGAATCATTTATTTGTAACATTTCAATATCAATCAATAATTTTCTAAGCTTTTCTTCTTTAATAAAATCTTGAAATTCTGCCGAATTATACTCATCATGTGTGGCCATATATTCTTGTGCCAAGTTATATAACAATTGATAATCAACATCAACAAATGCGAATCCATCGACACTCATTAATCGTTGCCATAGTTCTTGTGACATTAATATTCGATTTAACAAGTATAATTCAGCCATTTCAACTTTAGATCTATATCTAACTGATTGAATAGGCGCAATCATCTGAGCATTATTATCATTCTTACCATTTCGAGAATAATTAACTCGGTTGACCGCGTCATTTTTTTGAATGAACGAATTCATTGTCATCGTTAAATCGTTTTTATTTAGATTAAATTGATCCGCTAATTGATTTATATAAAGATCTCTTTCAATTGGTTGGTCAACCTTGGCAACTTCTTTTAATACATCTTGGATGTAACTAAATTTATCGGTTTCGTTATCTAAATTACGATTTAACTTATAGTATCTCATCTTAAATGCTATAGGAGATTCTATTGACTTACTCATATAATCAGCAAATTTTTCTTCGCCAAACTGCTTACGATATTCATCTGGATCAATACCCTCTGGCATTTGGATAACTCTTAACGTTAGGTTTGAATTTCCTAACAATGAGAGTGCCCTATTAATCGCATTTTGACCAGCAGCATCACCGTCATAACAAACATATACGCTGCTACAATGTCTATTAATTACTTTGATTTGGTCATTAGTTAAACTAGTTCCCATCGAAGCAATTCCATTTTCAATGCCTGATTGATAAGCAGAAATAACATCCATAAAACCTTCAAACAGAATAACAGCATCATTTTTTCTAATTGCCGCTTTTGCGTTTGATAAGTTAAACAAAACATCCCTTTTATTAAAAATGTCTGTTTCTGGACTATTTAAATATTTTGCTGTTGAGTCTTCCTTGTTTAGAACTCTTCCAGAAAAACCAATTATAGATCCAAATTCATTTTTAATTGGAAACATGATTCGATTGAAAAATCTATCTCGCAATTTACCTTCGTCATCTTCAAGAAACAATCCAGACTTCCGCATGTCTTGATATTCAAACTTTTGTTCAACTAAAAAACGATTGATAACATTATTGTTAGGTGCAAAACCAATTTGATAGTACTTAATTGTCTCGTCGGTTAAACCTCGATCATGCAAATAGTCCAACGCTTTTTGGCCTAATTCAGTATTCATTAAAATATGATGATATACTTCAGTCGACTTTTCATGCATCTCAATCAACTTAGTTTCAGTTGAATTCATTTTAGGCTTTTGACTATTGCTTTGTTTATATTGATCAGATATTTCAATTCCACTCATGTCAGCGACCTTCAAAATCGCTTCTGGATATGTTAGATTTTCTAGTTCCATCATAAAAGTGAAAACATTTCCACCTTTTCCACAACCAAAGCACTTAAATAATTGTCTATCTTCATTCACAGAAAATGATGGACTGTTTTCATCGTGAAATGGACATAATCCCATTAAATTACTACCTGATTTTCTAAGAGCAACAAATTGACCAATAATATCAGCAATATTGGTTTCGTTCCTAACTTGTTCAATTACTTCTTCAGGAATCATTGGCATCATATCTCCTTTTCACCCATAAAAGTCGCACCACTTAGTGCGACTTTTATTTTAAACATGGAAAACTATTATACAACATTTTAGCAACGCATAATAGCATTGTCTATCAATTTTATTTAACGATAAGTTGATTAAAGTCAGCGAACCATTTAATCATATTAGATAGCTTAGTTAATTCACGTAAATGGTTATTCTTAACAGCTTCGTTATCTGACATAACCATTGTTTGATCAAAGTATCCTTCGATATCATTCTTAAGGTCAAATAGCTTAGTGTATTCATCATTAGCACCTAAAGTGTAGAAATCATTTTTAATTGATTCTACAGCAGCATGTAATGACTTTTCAGAGTCATTTTCGAAAAGTGATTCATCAATGTTTAAATCATCTTCTGCAAAATCACTCTTTTCAGAAATTCTAAGAACACGAGTTAATGCTTCAACTGATTCTTTAAATTCTGCATCATCTTTATGTTGTTCTAACACAGCTGCCACATCAAAGATAAATTCAATATTGTAATTTTGTGAATTTCCAGCAGCATCAATAATATCATGTCTGATATTTTCTGATTTCATTTGTTTGACAATTCTATCTTTAATAAATGATACAATTTCTGGAATTTCCTTGGCTTGGTCTAATTCCGGAGCAACATTAGCATCTTTTTCTGCACTAATTAATTCATTCATTAATTCAGCAAGATTAAAGTTTAATTTTTCGTTTTTAACGATTCTAACAATTCCGTTAGCTTGTCTTCTAAGTGCGTATGGGTCATTTGAACCACTAGGAATCATACCTGCAGCAAAGAAAGTTAAAATACTGTCAAACTTATCAGCTAATGATAGGACAGCCCCTACCTTAGTTTCTGGGAGGTCACCACTAGCCGAAATTGGCATGTAGTGTTCTCTAATTGCAGTTGCAACAGATGCATTTTCGCCTTTAATTAAAGCGTATTTTTCACCCATAACACCTTGTAGTTCAGAGAATTCTCCAACCATTCCAGTAACTAAATCGAATTTGTAAATTTGTGCAGCGCGTTTCACATCTGTCAATTCTTGATCAGATAGGTTTGCCTTTTTACCAATGATTGATGCGATTTGTTCTACACGTTGCATCTTTTCAAAAATAGTTGAAATTTTATCATGGAAGCTAACCTTCTTAAGTTTGTTAACATAAAAGTCAATATCTTTAGCTTGATCTTCTTGGTAGAAGAACATTGCATCTTCTAGTCGAGCTGTAAGAACTTTTTCATTTCCAGCAATAACGTTTTCGATAAAATCTTTATTACCGTTTCTAACTGAAATGAAGTAAGGTAAAATTTGATTTTCTTTATCAGTAACGTAGAAGAATCTTTGGTTATCTTTCATTGAAGTAATTAATACTTCTGATGGTAATTGAAGATACTTTTCTTCAAACTTACCAAAGAATGCAGTTGGCCATTCTACTAAGTTATTAACTTCTTCTAGTAGTCCTTTGTTAATGTTAATTACCCAATTGTTTTCATCTTGAATTTGCTTAATTTGTTCAACAATTGTTTCTTTTCTCTTATTAGCATCAACGATGACAAATTGTTCTCTTAATTTATCTTCATATTCATCAGCAGAATTAATTGTAGTGTCACTACCTAAGAAACGGTGTCCACGACTTACGTTTGAAGCTGCAACATCCAAAATCTTAATTGGTAGTACTTCATCATCAAGTAATGCAACCATCCAACGAATTGGACGAATAAAGTCTAAACGATAAACGTTCCATTTCATTAAAGTTGGGAAGTTCATGCTTGTAACAACATCTTTTAATCCCATTAAAACTTCTTTAACATCTTTTCCAGCAATATGCTTTTCAACAAATACATATTCTGTTCCTTTAATTTCCTTAAAGGTAATGTCATCGGTACTTACACCTTGTCCCTTGGTAAAACCAATTGCTGCCTTAGACCAATTACCTTGATCATCTAAAGCAATTTTCTTAGCAGGACCTTTAACTGTTTCGTTAATATCTTCTTGCTTATCAGCCAATCCAGTAATTTGAATTGTTAATCTTCTAGGAGTTGAATAAGGCTTGATACTTTCAAAGTCGATTCTTTGTTCTTTCAAGTATTCTTGTGTCTTTTTAACTAATTGGTCAATACTTGGTGTTACAACATGTGCAGGCATTTCTTCTAGACCAATTTCAAATAAAAATGTATGATCCATTATTTTTCCTCCTTGTTTTCATCATCTTGTAGCAGTGATTGTCTTAATTTTTCATCTTTAATTAATGGGAAGCCAAGCTTCTTTCTTTCAGCAATAAATGCTTTAGCAATTTCTCTAGCCATTCTTCTAATTCTTGAAAGATAACCGGCACGTTCTGTTACAGATACTGCACCACGGGCATCTAAAAGGTTAAAAGTGTGACTACATTTTAGAACATAATCATACGCTGGATGAACTAATCCGTTAGCAATTTGCTTTTTAGCTTCTTCTTCAAAATCATCAAACATCTTCAAAAGCATGTCTTGATTACTTTCTTCGAAACTGTATTTTGAGTGTTCAAATTCTGGTTCTTTGAAAATATCACCGTATTTAACACCATCACTCCATTCAAGTTCAAAAACATTATTAACATCTTGCACATATGAAGCTAGTCTTTCAAGACCGTATGTGATTTCTGAAGCTACTGGATTCATTTCTTGACCACCAACGATTTGGAAGTAAGTGAATTGAGTAACTTCCATTCCGTCAAGCCAAATTTCCCAACCAACACCAGCACAACCCATTGAAGGATTTTCCCAGTTATCTTCAACGAATCGAATGTCATGTTCTTCCGGATTAATCCCTAATTCCTTTAAACTATCTAAGTATAATTCTTGAATGTTTTCAGGAGACGGTTTCATAATTACTTGGAATTGATGATGTTGGTATAAACGGTTAGGGTTTTCACCATATCTACCATCAGCAGGTCTTCTTGATGGTTCTACATAAGCAGCATTCCATGGTTCAGGACCAATAGCTCTTAAAAATGTGTATGGACTCATAGTTCCGGCACCTTTTTCAGTGTCGTAAGCTTGCATTAGCATACATCCCTGTGATGACCAGTATTGTTGTAGTTTTAAAATAATATCTTGCATTGACAACTTATCTGTCATTTTATTTCCTCCTAGTAAACGAATGGCATAAAAAATCCCTATGTAAAAAGTATATAAAATACCAATTACATAGGGACGATTATTCGCGGTTCCACCCTACTTCTGAAATTAATCAGCAGCTTGATTTGTTTGGTTCCAAAAGTGCCAATTACTAAAGTATTGAATAGCTTCCACCAATCTATTCTCGCTGAAAAAATCTTAGTAACATTCTTCTGTCATTACCATTCGTATTTAATTAATTTAATTATAGTTTAGTAAATCCAAAAAATCAATTCTATAATTTTAAATCATTAATTTGATCCAGAAACTTTTTACTCTTTAAATGAATTCCAACTGCGTCAGAATATATTTTATCTAGTAATTTACGTAAATTAACCTTAGTGGTTTCATTGACATTAACGTTTCCTAAACGATTTAAATCAACAATTGAAAATCTTCTTAAGTAATAAATTGTTTTTTGATCTAAATGGAGCCGGTTTTCGTCTAAATGAAAATGATTCTGACATATTAATCCACCATATGCTTCAGAATAATCAAAATTCAAATTCGTTCTACCGCAAACGCTACATCCTCTTAATTCTGGTTTAACACCAAATACATCTAACAATTGGATTTCCATGATGTTAGTGATTACTTCAGGATCTACTCCATTATCGATAAACCTTAATGCTGCGAACAACTGATTAAACCAAAATGGAATCGGTACAGAATCATCAAAAGCTGTATCAATTAAAGACATAATATAAGTAGCATACGCATTAAGAAAAATGTCTTCACTTATATTTTCATAGTGGCTGGTATCTAACCCGCTGTATATATATGAGAGATTATCGTTATTAATTTTTCCAGAATATGTCCCATAAGTGAATGGTAAAATATCTGCCATCATTTTGAAGCCTCTTTTACGGGCTCCTCTAATGAAAAACATCTTCTTACCAGCTTCTGCTGTTAGAAATTTAACAAGCATGTCATTCTCTTTATAATCACGCCTATATAATAAAATGCCATGAAAATTCATGTAAGTTTGTGAATCCATTCTGTTCACCAACCAATTTCTTAGTAGTTATCTTTCTTGTATCCTAATGACTTAAGAACTGAAGATTCATTTCTCCATCCTGGATGAACTTTAACCCAAAGCTTTAAGTAGACTTTACTGCCTAATAAATCTTCGATATCTTGTCTAGCTAATGTTCCAATCTTTTTCAACATTGAACCTTGCTTACCGATTAAAATACCTTTTTGTCCAGGTCTATCAACTAAAATATCAGCTTGAATGTCAACATTACCATGTTCATTTGTCTTCATGCTTAAAATATCAATAGCGATTGAATATGGAATTTCATCTCTAGCTAACATTAATATTTTTTCTCTAATTAATTCAGCAACAATAAAACGTTCCGGATGATCAGTCACTTCATCTTCAGGATAGTATTGTGGCCCTGCTGGTAATAGCGCCTTTAAATTAGCCATTAGTTCATCCACATTGTTTCCTTGAAGAGCAGAGATTGGAAATACTTCTTTCCAATCTAATGCCTTTTTATAAATATCCATAATACTTAGTAATTTATTAGGATTAATTTCATCAATCTTATTAATGATTAAGTAAACGGGCTTATCAATTTCTTTTAAGCGATTGATAATAAAGTTATCCCCCGCTCCCCTTGTTTCTGTAGCACTAACCATGAATAAAACGGCGTCAACTTCCTTTAATGCAGAGAAAGCTGATTTTTCCATAAAATCATCTAGTTTATTAATTGGTTTATGAATTCCTGGTGTATCTAAGAAAACAATTTGTGAATCATCATCTGTATAAACACCTTGAATTTTATTTCTAGTAGTTTGTGCTTTGTCACTCATGATGGCAATTTTTTGTCCGATAATTCGGTTTAAAAATGTTGATTTTCCAACGTTTGGTCGACCAACGATTGCGACAAATCCTGAGTGAAAGTTTGGATCAAATTCCATAATATTCCTCCATAAATTACAATTCCAATATTATTGGGATATAAACTATACATCCTATAATAATTGCAAAGATTGATGCAATCACAACTCCTGCAGCTGCAACATCCTTTGTTTTTTTAGCTATCTTATTATACTCTTGCCCAACAATTAAATTAACTATTGATTCACATAACGTGTTAATTACTTCTGAAATTAAAACAATAAAGATTGCTAATAAAATCCATATCCATTGCTCTAATTTAATCTTTAAAATAATTGATAAAATAATTACGACTACTGATATCAAAAGATGAATTCGAAAGTTACGTTCTGTTTTGCATAAAGTGATTAAGCCATCAATTGCATGCTTAAGCGACTCGATAAAATTACGATTTTTACTAGGCACTTTTTTATCTTTCAAGGCCATAATCATCCATTATCTTTCTTTGAAGTGGGAACATAACATCCTCATCTTCTTGTTTCATATGGTCGTACCCGTTTAAGTGCAAGAAGCCATGCACAACTAAAAATCCTAATTCTCTTTCATAAGAGTGATTTAGAAATTCTGCTTGTTCGGATACCTTGTCAATTGAAACAAAAATGTCTCCAATATTTTCGGGTATTTCTGCTGCCATTTCTTCATCCATAATTAATGGGAATTCATCTTCTCCATCTTCGATTGCAAAACTAATAACATCAGTGGCACGATCTACGCCCCTGTACTTACTATTAATTTCCTTAATCTCATCATTATTAACAAATGTTACTGACATTTCAGTATTATCCTTTAAGTTCAATTGCTTGCTTGCAAACTGAAGAACATTTTGTACCAACTCGACGTGTTTTTCGTCCACACCATCTTTAGTCTTATCGTAAATTTCTAAGTCCATCTAATTACTCCTGTTTGATTAATTTTTTTGATATTCAGAATATGCATCGATAATTCTAGCAACTACCGGATGTCTAACAACATCTTTTGAATCAAATGTTACAAATCTAATTTTATCAACGTTTTGTAAAATAGTTTGTGCTTGCACTAGACCGCTACTTGCATGCTTAGGCAAATCAATTTGAGATATATCACCATTAACAATCATTTTAGAACCGAATCCAAGACGTGTTAAGAACATCTTCATTTGTGCCGTAGTAGTATTTTGAGCTTCATCTAGGATAACAAACGCTGATTCTAATGTTCTTCCACGCATATATGCTAACGGAGCAATTTCAATTACTCCTCTTTCCATCAATCTAGCAGTATGTTCTCTACCCAAAATGGAGTGAAGAGCATCATATATAGGTCTTAAATATGGATCAACCTTTTCTTTTAAATCACCTGGCAAAAATCCTAAACTTTCTCCAGCTTCAACAGCCGGTCTAGTTAAGATAATTTTTTCTACATCACCGTGTTTTAACGCAGCAATGGCCATAACAACAGCTAAATATGTTTTACCAGTTCCGGCTGGACCAACCCCAAATGTTATGTCATTTCTTTTTACTGACTGAACATATTGACGTTGTCCAAAGTTTTTAACCCTTACTGGTTTACCTTTAAAGTCTTTGATTAATATTTGATTGTATAGATCCTTAAAATAGCTTAGCGTATCATTTTTCGCCATATTCATAGCTGATACGATATCGCTACTATTTAAAGTAACTCCATTTTGAATTAAATCCATTAAGTTTTTAAAAATTGAGATAACTTTATTAACATCGTCCTCGCTTCCGGACACTTTAACATTTGTCCCAAAAGCATTAATAGAAACATCCATACCCTCTTCAAGAATTGTAACGTATTTATTTTGTGCGCCTAATAGCTTAGGTTCAAAATCTAAATTATGAATGATGAATTCTTTGGTTACTTCAGTATTTTCTGTCAATATAGCGACTCCTTTTTATCATTTTTATAATCAAATATTAGCACAACTTTTTAGTTTAAAAAAGTTATTAATATGTATAAAAAAGCATGATTAAATCATACTTTTAGTTATTTCTAGCTTAAATGAGCTTTAACTGATTGATTTACTTCGTTTCCATCAGCTTTACCCTTAACCTTAGGCATAATAGCACCCATTACTTTTCCGAAATCAGACATTGCACTTGCGCCAACTTCGTTGATAGTTTCTTCAACCACTTTATCAATTTCTTCTTTTGACATTTGTTCTGGAGCGTATTTGCTTAGAACTTCTAATTGTTGTTCTTGTTCAGCAACTAAATCGTCTCTACCACCGTTTTTAAATTCAGCGATTGATTCTTTAACTTGCTTAACTTCTCGAGTAATAACAGTAAGTTCTTCTTCGTCAGTTAAATCATGACCTACAGAAACCTTTTCGTTAGTTAAAGCTGTTTTCAATGATCTAATTACGTTTAGAGAAACCTTGTTGTGTTCCTTCATTGCAGTCTTCAAATCTTCAGTTAAATTATTAGCAATACTCATTATAAATTCCTTCTTTCGATTTTTTAGCAAAAAAAACGCTCCTGAAATAACAGGAACGTTTTTAGTAATTAAAAGCGACGGCTTTTTTTCTTGTTGTTGCGCTTTCTTGCTGCTTCAGATTTTAATTTACGTTTAACACTTGGTTTTTCGTAGAATTCTCGTTTACGGTATTCACGTAAAGTACCGTTCTTAGAAACTGTACGTTTAAATCGACGAAGAGCATCATCAAGAGATTCGTTTTTACGAACGACTGTTTTTGACATATGAAAATTCCCTCCCTCCGAGCTCGAAATACAACAGTTATCTTTTATTTTTTAGTTATTAAAACTGTTCTTAATAATTATACAAAACAATATTATTAACGTCAATATTACATTTTAATTTCTAGCATACTTTTATCATATAATCTTGATATAATATATTTGAATTATGAAGGAGTGATTAAAAATGAAGCATATTAATATTTTTGCTATTTCTGATTCTAGTGGAGAAACTGCAATGCAGGTTGCAAAAACTGCTGGAGCGCAATTTGATTCTGCTGATATATCTTATGAAAGATATCCATTTATAACAACTGAATCTATGCTAGCTGGAATCTTAAAAATTGCAAAAGAAAAAAATGCTGTTATTTTCCATACTCTAGTTAATGCTAATCTAAGCTTACTAATAGAAGACTTCGCTTCTGAAAATAATCTTCAAAATGTTGATTGTGTACAAAGACCAATGAAAGCAATTAGTAGTCAACTGGGCAGTAATCCAGAAAGAGTATCAGGTCTTGTCCATGACCTAAACGATGAATATTTCAAAAGAATTGAAGCAATGGAGTTTTCTGTTGAAAATGACGATGGAAGTAACCCACAAAATTTAACCAAGGCAGATGTCGTGATTCTTGGTATTTCCAGAACTTCCAAGACACCCTTATCTTTATATCTTGCAAATAAAAAATTAAAGGTATCAAATGTTCCAATTGGTCCAACCCTTCAATTACCAAAAGAAGTTTTCGATGTTGATTCAAATAAGATATTTGGATTAACTAGTGATACAGCAGATATTCAAAAGATCAGAAAAACCAGAATGGAATCATATGGAATCGAAGAAGAAACACCTTATTCAAGTACCGATAATATCAATGCTGAATTAGATTATGCTGATAAGCTATATAAACAACTTGGATGTTTAATTATAAACGTTCATGATAAATCTATCGAAGAAACAGCTACAATTATCATGGAAAGTCTTAACATTGATTCATATAAATAAAAAAAGAGCTTACGCTCTTTTTTTATTGGTTTAAGATATCATTCATTAATGAATCATTGAATTTTTGTTCTTTTAACATTTTAACTTCGAAATAATGTGGAGATACTTTTTTCTTAGTTCCTTCGATGGCAACAGCTGGTGTTTCCATTACTTTAGGAACATCCACAAGAGCTTCGTGATGAGCAATGTAATTAAGCGCATCGAAACCGATTGTTCCTAATCCGATAATCTCATGTCTATCTTTATGACTCCCAAAATCATTTTTTGAATCATTCAAATGAATTACTTTGATTTTGTCTAAACCAATAACATGATCAAATTCATTTAATACTCCATCAAAATCATTTTTGACATCATATCCTGCATCATTAGTATGACAGGTATCAAAAGTAACTGATAGTTTATCATTTAAAGTAACTCCATCCATAATCTGAGCAATTTCTTCAAATGTTCTACCAACTTCTGTCCCTTTGCCAGCCATGGTTTCTAATGCAATTTGAACTTTTTGATCGGGTTCAATTACTTCATTTAGTCCTTTAGCAATTTGCGCAATTGCTTTATCGGCACCTTCACCAACATGAGCTCCCGGATGCAATACAATTTGAGATGCACCAATAGCTTCAGCTCTTTTTACTTCATCGTGTAAAAATTGAATTCCAAATTCAAAATTTTGGGGCTTAGTAATATTTCCTAGATTAATAATGTATGGAGCATGAACAACTGTTTCTAAGATGTCATGTTCTTTCATGTATTGTTTTCCATCGTCAGCACGTAGTTCTTCGATTGGCTTTCTTCTAGTATTTTGTGGTGCACCAGTGTAGACCATAAATACATTTTCGCCATAGCTATCAGCCTCTTTAGCAGATCCTAAAAACATAGTTGATCCGCTCATACCTACATGTGAACCAATTAAAAACTTACTTTCCATTATTAATCCCCCTCATGATTTTAACAAATTCTGCTGAAGAATTTTCGGATTCCCATCCACAGAATTTATCATAAAATTTATTGTATTTTTCTACATAATCTTCGTATTCATTATTTTCAGTAAAAACATGAATTTGATTATAGAAATCATTTTCTTTTTCTACAACAGGGCCAGGTAATTCACTTCTGTAATCGAAGTAAAAACCTCTTATGTCATCTTCATAGTGATTTAAATCATAAGCATAAAATAACATTGGTCTCTTTAAGTTTGCATAATCAAACATTACAGAAGAATAGTCAGTGATTAATAAATCAGTCATTAGATAAATATCACTCATATCTTCTTCTACCATGATAAATGCACGATCTTCATAACCAGTAATGTCAATAAAGTCTTTTACTAGATAATGTGGACGCAGAATTAGGAAAGTATTTTCATCAACATTGTTGAAGAATTCTTCCAAGCTGAAAGGTAATTCAAAATTATAAACTCCTTTACGCTTATAGTTATCATCTCTCCAAGTTGGAGCATAGGTAATAACTCTTACGTCATCTCTACCTAAATATTGCTTTTTTAACTTACTGATTTGTAACTCATTATTATCATAATAAAGAACATCATTACGAGGATAACCAATATCTAAGAACTTGTTGTTAAAACCAAAAGCTCGTTTAAATATATCCTTAGAGTATTGATTTGGAGCGATTAAATAATCCCAACGATTAGCTTCTTCAGTAAAATTCTTTTTATATCTTTCTGTATCAGTTCCAGGCATCATCACATTTTCAATGTCTGTTCCTAACTTTTTCAAAGGTGTTCCATGCCAAGTTTGCATGTAAACAGTTCCCTTGTTTTTATTCCACCATTTAGGTGTTCTTGAGTTAAACACCCAGAAATTAGCTCTAGCCATCGCCCAAACCCATCTTGGCATAAATCTTTTTACGATTTTTACATCAGGGTACAATTTACTAAAAGTCTTATATTCAGACTTTCTAACTGTAAAATATGCGATATTTTTGTATTCAGGATATAATTCAACCCATTTTTGATAAATTGCCGCTGGATTATCATTTATATCTTTGCCTTGAAAACTCTCAAAAACTACAGAGTTTTTCTTAACGGGGAAAATAATCAAGAAATTATTAATAAGAATCAAACATCTTCTGATTGATTTTTTTATTAATTTAACTATTTTCTTTTTAAGTTTCATCATAAAAAACGTTCAATCCTTTTATATTAAATATAATCAACGAATCTTGCTCTAAACTTGTAATGTAAATGTGATCCAATTAATAGGAAGAATAATACCATTAACCAGAAAATAAGCATTAACATAGGTTTTTGCCAGAACCAATCTTCACCTAACATTGATTCTCTAAATCCTGAAACAATGTAGAAGAATGGGTTTAATTGTAAGAATCTAACAAAGAATGCTGGGAAAGCATTAGTTTCAAAGTTAAATAGCACACCAGACATGTAGAATAGAACTCTCATGATTGATTGTAAGAAAATTCTGTAATCACGAACCAAAATAGTTACCGTAGAGTTAAAGATTCCAAATGCCAATAACCAGCAAATCATTGCAAAGAAGTAGTAAATCCATTGAATCCAGTATATGTTAGGTAATACTCCACCCTTTAAGTATCCAAGAATAATTGAACAAGCAAGCATTGCCCAGAAAGAACTTAGGTTAGTAAGAATCTTAATTGAAGGTAATACACTTACAGGGAATTTCATTTTTGATACCATTCCCACTTGTTGATAGATACTCTTAGAAGCGTCTAAAGTTACACTGTTCATGTAGAACCATGGAGTGATACCGATAACCATCCAAGTTAGGTAATCAACACTTCCAGATGTTCCCTTTTTCAATCCAACCCCGAAAACTAACCAATAAATCATGATTTGGATAATTGGGTATAGGTATGCCCAAATAATTCCTAAATAATGACTTTGGTAGTCAGATTTGTCTTCATATTTAGATACTCTAAACATGATTGGTAAATTTTCAATTTGTTCTTTAATTAATGTAATGACTTCCTTCAAGTCGATCACACTTCCTTTACTTTAAAGTTTTTATATATTTATCAATAACTCTGGTTGTAGCAAAACCGTCATTATATTTGTTCCAATGATTATTAAAATTAGTAAAATCTGTTTTTTTATTTTCACTAATTGCTGTTTTCAATTCATCCAATGTTTTAATTGGATTTGTTGGTAACCAATTTAACAAGTTCTCTTGCAATCCTGGCTTTTGTTTGTATTGTTCAATATCAAACATAAAGAATAACAATGAATGTGCATTAGGTAGCAATGAGTAATCAAAAGCCACAGAAGAATAATCAGTAACTAACGTGTCTGTTACTGCTAGCAAATCAGTTGTTGAAAGTTGGTTACAGAATAAAACGTTTGGACATTTGGTTTCTTCCTGTAACTTACTTTCAATGTCACGCAATAATGGATGTAATTTTATTACCACCATTGCATTTTCATCGTTAGATAATGCCTTGATTAATCCCTTAGGAGGATTAAAAGATTGTCCATCATCTCGATACGTTGGTGCATATAAAATAACACGTTTATCCTTTAATTGTGGTGCGAAACTGTAAACTCTTCTTCTGGCAATTTGAAGCCATTTATCTTTAAAAAGTCTGTCTGATCGTGGATATCCCATCATTTGCATCTTATCAAATGAAACATGATAACTTTCTTCAAATACGTGTCCCATGGTTTCAGATGCAACAACGTATTCGTCAAAGCTATTATATACTTTTTGGAACCTTCTCTTATCAGAATTACTTCTATCTTTAGTTGATGGGTCTTGCCAGCCAAATTTCTTAATGGCACCATTTGCATGCCACAACTGAACAACCTTTAGTTTTTTAGATTTAACAATTCCTCCCATAAATGGAAAGTAATTATCACAAAAAACAACATTACTTGCCATTATTTTTGGAATTAAATCCATTATTAGCTTAAGGCCTTCTTGAAATTGTACTGTTTTAATACCATATGCTGCTAAGTCAGTAGCAGCTGCTTCATTTGAAGCTTCATAATAAACATAAAGGGTCTTATCTTTTGGCATTTTTCTTGCCATTGATTTAATTAATCCTAAATTATTATCAAAACTCATTATGTAAATTACATTTTGCTTTTTCTTAAAAAAGCAAATTAACGAAACCAATCTAATTAAACATATATATATGACTTTCAAAACATATCCCACCAAAATTTTAATAAAACTATCACACAATCCAGTATTATAACATAATTAATAATTAAAATTTATTTTATTATTCAAGTTTATGCTCATAAAAGTGACCCAATATAGTAGAAGCCTCTGTCACACTAGCAAATGCATGTTCATCAGATTCATCCAGTGCTTCTTGCAATTCGGACATTTCATATCTAGAAATTGTTGTAAATAAAATGGTCTTGGTGTCATGTTGGTAAGCACCTTCTGCACCATGAATGATAGTAATTCCTCTAGGAATATGATTTTGTACACTATCAATAACCGTTTTAGGATGATCTGTAACAATTAACACTTGCATTCTTTGCTGTCTAGTATATGCAAAATCGATTGCTTTAGCGTTAACTACAATCCCAATCGCTGAGTAGAAAGCATATGGCCAACCATAAGTGAATCCTGCCGCGGTAATAATAAAGATATTGAAAGCAATGTTAATTGTTCCAATACTTCGACCTGTTTTTCTTCGAATAACAATTCCTAAAATATCTAAACCACCGGTTGAAATCTCATTTTTCAGACTCATACCGGTACCAAAACCATTAACCACTCCCCCAAAAATTGCACATATCATAGGATCATTGGTTAAATAAACTGGATGAAGTGCTTTGATCATAAAACTGGCTAGAAAAACAGTTAAAATGGTAAAGCAGGTAAACTGATGTCCAATTTGCTTCCATGCTAGTATAAAGAATGGAATGTTTAAGCAGAACAAACCAATTGATGGCGATATCGCAAATGGTAAAAATCTTTCTGAAAGTGTATTAATTAATTGTGATAACCCGGTAAAACCAGATGAATAAATTTTTCCAGGTGTCCAAAAAAAGTTCATGGCAATGGAAATCATAATTCCATACATGAAGGCTGTTGAAGCTTTTGCTAAATATTGATGTCTTCTCCAAATCCTTTGAACATCGTCCATATGTCTCATTACCTCTCATTTAATATGAAAATAGTATAACACAAATAGTGATTAAAAAAAGGCTCCCCTATTGGGAAGCCTTTTTGATATTAAATTTCGTCTTCGCTTTCTAAACCAAGATCATCTAATTGTTTCTTAGATACAGGTGCAGGAGCATTTGTCATTGGTTCAGTTGCTTTAGAATTCTTAGGGAATGCTATAACATCTCTAATGTTTTCAGTTTGTGCCAATAATCTAGCAAAACGGTCAAGACCAATAGCTAGTCCTCCATGAGGTGGGAAACCGTAATCTAATGCATCTAAGAAGTAACCAAATTGTTCTTGAGCACTTTCTCTTGTAAAGCCTAAAGCTTTCAACATCTTCAATTGTAGTTCTTTAGTATGGATACGGATTGATCCACCACCAAGTTCTAGACCATTTAGAATAATATCGTAGCTTTGTGCGTGAGCTTTATGTGGATCTTCGCCATCATTTAGGTAATGTTCATCACCTTCATTTGGCATTGTGAATGGATGGTGAGCTGGAACCCATCTGTCAATTCCTTCATCATATTCAAACAATGGCCAATCAACAACCCATAGGAAGTCGAATTCGTTTTCAGGAATCATGTCTAGTTCTTTTGCGATATCACATCTTAAGTAACCAAGTGTATCTGCGACAACTTTTTCACGATCAGCAGCGAATAATAGTAAATCACCAGATTTTGCTTCAGTAACTTCTAATAATTGAGCAACAACTTGATCATCAGTAAAGAATTTAGAAATTGGACCAGTTAAACCTTCGTCAGTAACCTTCATCCATGCTAATCCCTTAGCACCAAATCTTTCAATGTATGCAGCATACTTATCAATATCTTTTCTAGAATATTTATCTGCACCACCAGGTACTGCGATTGCTTTAACCTTGCCACCATTTTCAATTGCACTGCTAAAGACCTTAAAGTCAACATCTTTAACAACATCTGACAAGTCTTTTAATTCCATACCAAATCTAACATCTGGTTGGTCGGTACCAAAACGGTCCATTGATTCTTGCCAAGTAATACGCTTAAATGGCGCTTTAATATCGATATTTAATGTATCTTTCATTACCTTCACAATTAGACCTTCAGTTAACTTTTGAATGTCTTCAGCGTTTAAGAATGAAGTTTCCATATCAATTTGAGTAAATTCTGGTTGACGGTCACCACGTAAATCTTCATCTCTAAAACAACGAGCAATTTGGTAGTAACGGTCGAACCCAGAACCCATTAATAGTTGTTTAAATAATTGAGGTGATTGAGGTAATGCGTAGAATGAACCATGGTATAAACGTGATGGTACTAAGTAATCACGTGCACCTTCAGGTGTTGAAACAGTTAAGTTTGGTGTTTCAATATCCACAAATCCATTTTCATTGAAGTATTGATGAACCGCTTGGGTAATCTTACTTCTTAAAATAATACCCTTTTGTACTTCTGGTCTTCTTAAATCAAGATATCTATATTTTAACTTGGTTTCTTCAGACGCAGTAATATCATCCTTAATATCAAATGGAGGGTTTTCTGACTTGTTTAGAATTTTAACATCAGAAACTGCAATTTCAATTTTTCCAGTGTTGATTTCGGTATTAATTTCTTTTTCATTTCTGGCAACTACAGTTCCCTTAACTTCGATAACATATTCGTTTCTTAATTGATCAGCGATTTCTAGTGCTTTAGCGCTATTTTTGTCACTGAAAACCAATTGCACGATTCCTTTTGTATCTCTTAAATCAACGAAAATTAATTTTCCTAAATCACGGCGTTTAGCAACCCATCCGTCTAAACACACTTCTTGGTTCAAGAAGCTTTCATCTACTAAACCACAATAAGTTGTTCGGTTCATATCATATCTCTCCTCATTTTATAAATTATCAGAATCAAATTCATTTAATAATTCTGCAAATCGAGTTTTAACATCATTAATTCCAACAGTTATTTCTTTTCCATCTGCCATATTCTTTAAATGAATGGTATTATTTTCTAATTCTTTTTCACCTAAAGTTAAGGTGAATTTGGCATTTAACTTGTCAGCACTCTTAAATTGCGCTTTTGGCTTTCTATCTAGATAGTCTTTATCTGCAGCGAAACCATTATCTCTTAGTGCTTGCACAACCTTAAATGCTTCTAAACTAGCTTCTTCACCAATACCAACTACATACGCATCTAAAGCATTAAAGTTTGGAAATACAAATTCTTTGGAATTCATTAGTAATAGTAGTCTTTCAACTCCTAATCCAAATCCAACTCCTGGCATTTGTGGTCCACCCAATTCTTCCACTAGTCCATCGTAACGACCACCAGCACAAATTGTTGTGTATCCTTCACCTAATTCTTTAGCATTAGCCATAATTTCGAAGATAGTGTGGTTATAGTAATCTAGTCCACGTACCATTGTATGGTCAACGTCATATTTGATTCCTAAACCATCCAGCATTCTGGTTACCTTATCAAAATGATTTTGAGCATCATCAGTTAAATAATCCAAAATTGATGGAGCACCATCAACAATTAGTTGATCTTCTGGAGCTTTACTATCTAAAACTCTTAATGGATTTTTGTGTAATCTTTCCTTTGAATCATCACTTAATTCTTCAAAATGAGGTTCTAAGTAGTCGATTAGCGCTTGACGATAGTTTGCTCTAGTTTCTTTATCACCTAGGGTATTAATTGCAATTCTCAAATCATCGATTCCTAAGTGTTGTAAGTAATCAACAGCCATTGAAATAACTTCAACATCTAATTGTGGTGATTCGCTTCCAAAAGCTTCCACTCCAATTTGATGAAATTCTCTTAGTCTTCCAGATTGTGGACGTTCGTATCTAAACATTGGTCCCATGTAGAACATCTTAACTGGTTTTGGTGTGTCTGGACCGAATAATTTATTTTCGACAAATGATCTTACGACCCCTGCAGTCCCTTCAGGTCTTAAGGTAATATGACGATCACCTTTATCATAAAAATCATACATTTCTTTTGTAACAATATCAGAAGTTTCACCTGATGTTCTAGAAAAAACATCGAAGCTTTCAAACATTGGTGTTCTTATTTCTTGATATCTGTAATCTGAAAAAAGCATTCTTGCTGTTTCTTCAACAAATTGCCATTGTTCTGATTCACCTGGCAAAATATCTGCGGTTCCTTTTGGACGTTGATATCGCATGTTAATCCCTCCGATAACGTATTTATAAACTGATAAAAAAAGCCCTTGTCTAAAAAAATATTTAGACAAGGGCGCAAAAGCACGGTACCACCTTTTTTTAACTCTTATGTAACGTATAATAACGAATGGTATAAGACCATTAGCCTAAAAAGTGTCTTTCCGAACTCAATTCGTCGTTATTTCACCAAAACTAACGCTCTCTTTTTTCGAAATAAATCCGTACTTTTCTTTTCTTCATCAGCAACTATTCTATTCATGTTTCAGATTAATGTAATTTAATAAAAAAGTCAAGAACTCAAATGTTTACGAAGCAAAAAATAAATTGTACAATGCCCTCGAGGTGATATTAATGAGTAGATTATCAAGTGAATGGTTGAAACATTTACCATTTCAAAACGTTTCTGAAATTTCTTCGGTTAGTGGCGGTGATATAAACGAAGCTTATTCAATAGTAGCTGATAACAAAGAATATTTTATGAAAGTTCAACCAAATAAAGGAAAACAATTCTTTGAACATGAAGTTGAAGGAATTAATAAACTTAGCGAGAGATGTTTAACACCTCAAATCGTTACTTATGGTGAAATTGATGGTGATGGTTATCTAATTCAAAATTGGTTAGATTTATCCCACATTGGTGATCAAAATAAACTAGGTAAACTGCTTGCAAATGTCCACCATGAAATTGGTTCGAATTTTGGTTTGAATCATAATTTTGATTTAGGTAAGATTCCTAAAAATAATCATTGGCAAGATAGCTGGTCATCATTTTTCATTGACCAAAGATTAGCTCCTCTTATTCAAAGGGCAATCGATCAAGGATTAATTAATAATAATGAGCTGGATAAATTTAACAATGTTATCAACTCTTTTAAAATTGACATGAAAAGTCACAAAAGTGTTCCATCCATCTTACACGGTGACCTTTGGAGTGGTAATTTTTCTTTTGTTAATGGTGAACCAATTTTAATTGACCCTGATGTTTTCTATGGCGACAGAGAATTTGACATCGGGGTTAGTACAGTTTTCGGTGGATTTAATTCAGAATTTTATGAATCATATAATCAAAACTTTCCACTAGATGAAGGTTGGCAACATAGAATTAAGTATTATCAACTATATTATTTAACTGCTCATTTAGTTATGTTTGGCCAAATGTATCTTCCATCTGTAATTTCAATACTAGATCAATTCTGAATTTAATAAATCATAGTAGTTATTAAAGTTAAATTCTGGGTCCCCTGTTGAATTAATCATTGCATCAGGATCAAATAAACATCCCTTGATTCCAGCATTATGTGCCGCATCTATATCTAATTTACGGTCTCCAACCATAATCGTATTTTCTCGATTTAAGTTGTTATTGTTAATAAGGTAATTTAAAGATTCAGGATCTGGTTTACGCTTAAAATTATGATTCTTAGTAACTATCTCAGCAAACAACGTATCGATAGAATGTTTTTGCAATAATTTAATTGCTGTATCATCACGATGTGTAAGAATAAAATTCTTCCCACCGTCTTCGATATTCTTAGTTAACACCTGTTTTATGTTTAAAAATAGATTAGCATCCACTATATTCTCGCTCTCATTTTTACGATAATATTCAGATAAAATTGATTCACTTAGGTTAAAGTGAGCTGAATATTTTTGTAAACAAGTAGCAAGGGAATGTCTTCTCATAATTTGATTAATTTCATAGTCGTCAATTTCAAAATCATCGACCTTGAGTTGAACTAATGAATCTACAAACGCGTCAACCATGATTGGATATGTATCCATTATGGTTCCATCAAAATCAAAAATCATATTCATATAAAATAATCTCCTAATTAAAAAAGAGCTTTAATAAGCTCTTTTTATTTGTTTTCAGTGTCAAAAAAGATTGTAAATGGTCCATCATTAAGTAGCTGAACTTGCATATCAGCACCAAAGCTACCAGTTTCAACGTGGTTACCAGCTTGTCTTAATTCTTCATTAAATTTATCATACATGTCTGACGCAAAATCTGGTTTACCTGCCTTTACAAAAGATGGACGATTTCCTTTCTTAGTATCTGCATACAATGTGAATTGCGATACAGATAAGATATCTCCATTAATATCCTTAAGGCTTAGATTAGTTTTACCTTCATCATCAGCGAATATTCTTAGATTAGTAATCTTTCTAACCAAGTAATCAATATCATCTTCGGTATCAGTGTCTTTAACACCCACTAATAATAAATATCCTTGGTTTATTTCACCTATACATTCTTCGTCGACTGAAACGCTTGCATTCGCAACTCTTTGTAGTAAAACTCTCATCTAAACTACTCCTTACATAAATGGTCTTTTTACAACGTACACATCCGCAACATTTTTCAAGTGATCAATAATCATATCAAGCTGTTCTAAGTTTTTTACCCCTAATTTCAAAGAAATAGTAGCTGTTTTATCATGATCAACTTTTCCTTCAACGGAATTAAGTTGCTTGCAAACTGTACTTACCTTTTTAATAACATCATTTAAGATATTGCTTCTGTTGTATCCTTGAACCTCAACGTTAGCATTAAAGAAGGCATGGTTATCTGGTGAAATATTCCAAGTAACGCTAACTAATCTTTCATCATCATCATGAATATTCGGACATTCACTTCTATGAACTGATACTCCGCGTCCCTTAGTAATATACCCAACCACTTTATCTCCTGGCACAGGTGAGCAACAATGACTTAGTCTTACCAGTAAGTTGTCTACTCCTTCAATTACGATTCCATCCGAAGGCTTTTTGTTTTTACTCGTTTTGTTACTATCATCAGTTGAATTATCAATAGTTTGATGATTTTCTAGAATGTCTTTTTGTTGTTGTTCGATTCGTTGACGTTCTTTTTCATCCCTAATATCAGATGTTAAGACATTAACGATTCCATTAGGTTGTTTGTTGCCAAAACCAACTTCCGCATACATATCATTAACTTGATTGTAGTAAGTATTTTTCAATACTCGATCTAAGTTCTCTTTAGTTAAAACGCTGTTAACATCGAATCCAGCGTCACGGATTGCTTTCATCAATATTTCTTTTCCAGCGTTAACGTTTTTCTCGCGATCACGAGATTTAAAATATTGTTTAATCTTATGTTTAGCACGGCTGGTAGAAACCAAATTAATCCAATCTTGGCTAGGACCAGCAGAACTTGTGGATGTCATAATTTCGACAATATCTCCTGTTTGAATCTGATAATCAAGTGGTTCAATTTTCCCATTAACACGAGAACCCACTGTATGGTTACCAACATCGGTATGAATTAAGTAAGCCATATCTAATGGTCCAGCACCCTTAGGTAGTTCCAAGACATCCCCTTGTGGGGTAAATGCATAAACATGATCTCCAAATAGGTCTCCCTTAACACTATCCATGAATTCAGAAGCGTTATCGGTGTCTTCTTGAAGTTCGATAATTCGTTTAAACCAATTCAAACGGTTATTATCAGTAGATTCCTTAACTTCATCAGTCATACCTTCTTTGTAAGCCCAATGAGCGGCAACCCCATATTCAGCAATTTGGTGCATTTCTTTAGTTCTAATTTGAACTTCTAAAGGTCTACCACCTGGTCCCACAACTGTAGTATGAAGAGATTGATACATATTAGCCTTAGGCATTGCAATATAATCTTTAAATCTCCCTGGCATTGGAGACCATTTAGTATGAATTGCTCCTAAGACAGCATAACAATCCCTAATAGAATCCACGATGCATCTAACAGCTAATAGGTCATAAATTTGTTCAAATTGCTTTTTCTTGGTAACCATTTTTCTGTAAACAGAGTAAAGATGCTTGGGTCTTCCATATACTTGGACATTCTTTAATCCCATTTGCTTTACTTGTGAGTTGACTTCATCAATTGCCTCAGTGATGTATGAAACTCTTTCATTTCTCTTTGAATTCATTAAATGGACAATTCGATAGTATTGTTGTGGGTTCAAATATCTTAGTGAGATATCTTCTAGTTCCCACTTAATTGTACCTATCCCTAAACGATCAGCTAATGGTGCATAGATTTCTAGGGTTTCATTGGAAATACGACGTTGTTTTTCTGGTCTCAAATGTTTTAGCGTACGCATATTGTGTAATCTGTCAGCAAGCTTAACAATCATGACACGAATATCCTTACACATTGCTAACAATAATTTACGATGATTTTCTGCTAGCTGTTCTTGATTTGATTTGTACTTAATTTTACCTAACTTTGTGACTCCATCAACTATTAGTTCAATATCATTGCCAAATAATTCACCAATATCTTCTAGTGATGCGCCCGTGTCTTCAACGACATCATGTAGTAATCCAGCACTAACGGTTTCTGGATCCATTCTCAATGTTGCAAGAATGCTTGCTACTTGAATTGGGTGGACAATATAAGGTTCACCGGATTGTCTAAACTGGTCTTTATGACAGATTGACGCAAATTCATATGCTTTTTTTACAATCGCTACATGCTTTTTATTCATGTAGCTGGAAATTTCATTAAATAGATCTTCCTTAGACCAAATCTTATGTTCAGACATTTCCAAAACCTTCTTCCAATCGTTTATTTCATTTATTTTATCACTAATTATATAAATTTAGTTCCTTACAAACTGATAATGCTGATAGAAAATAAAATGGTGCGGTTTCAGTTCTTAAAATTCGAGGACCTAGACCACAAGTTTGATAACCCTTTTCACTTAGAAAACTAACTTCTTTAGGAGAAATTCCACCTTCGGGTCCAAAAAACATCGCGATAGATTCTCCATCCTCAGTATTTTCAAGAGTTTTAATTAAATCAGATTTTTCTCCTTGCTTAGCTGATTCTTCATATGCAATTAATTTATGGTCGAATTCAATCTCACTTAATTCTTTTAACGAATTAATGTATTCAACAACCGGAATCACATTTCGATGTGATTGTTCTGCAGCACTTTTGGCAATCTTAGCTAATCTTTGAATCTTTTTGTCAGCTTTATTTTTCCACTTTGCGATAGCCCATTCTGTAGGAACAAAAATAACTTTGCTAACCCCTAACTCTGTTGCTTTTTGAACAATCAACTCTGCCTTTTCTTTTTTAGGTAATCCACAAACAATTGTTGCTTGAATTGGTAGCTCAACATCACTGTCAATTTGACTAATTACATTCGCAATATTATTTTCTTGATCAACAATTTCAGCAATATAAAGTTTGTGACTATCATCTACAATCTCAAATTGATTGCCCTCGCCAGATCTTAGAACTGACATAAAATGATGTGCAATATCATCACTCACTTGAAAAGTTTGATCAACGTTTAAATTTTCATTAGTGAAATAGTGTTGCATAACTTATTCGTCATCCCTTCTTAAATGAGCAATAATTCCTCGCCAATCACCTAGAGTAGTTACTTGGTCTATTACGTATTGATTGTTTTCTAAAGTTTCTAATGTAATTGATAATTTATCTTTAATAATACCAGAAATAATGATCTTCCCGCCTTCATTAAGGTTGTTAGCAGCCTGTGGAATTAATGGTAAAACCGCTTCTGGTAGCATATTTGCTAGAATGATATCTGCTTTCTTAGATATACCATCTAATAAACTGTTTTTATCAACAAAGATGTCATTTTCAAATCCATTTAAAGCGACGTTTTTCTTTGCAGAATCGACAGCATCGTCATCATAATCATAAGCACTAATTTCTCCAGCACCAAGTAATTTACCAGCAATACTTAAGACTCCAGAACCAGTACCAACATCTAGGATACTTTCATTTTCACGAATTACTGATTCAATCGCTTGTAAACATAATACGGTGGTTGGATGCACACCGGTTCCAAAAGCTTTTTTAGGATCTAATTTTATTACCAATTCACCATCAAACTCTTTTACATAGTTTTCCCAAACTGGTGAGATAGTTAAGAATTTAGTAATTCTCTTAGCGTGATAATACTTTTCCCATTCTGAATTCCATTTATCATCATTCAAATTCTTAGTAATCACTTTGGCTTCACCTGGGTTCAAACCAAATTCTGCCAATTGTGAAACTCTTGATTGGATTGCTGGAACCTTTGATTCAATATCAAAATTCTCTGGAAAATAAGAATTAATACTTAAAGTATCTTCATTGATAGTATCAAGTTCAACTCCAAGCGATCCAAAATCCATTAAGATATTGATTACTGCATCTTGTGATTCATCACTAGTTAATACTGAAATTTCTGTCCATTCCATTGCCATACTCCCCTGTTAACTTTTTACAAAAAAAGTGCATCCATATGGACACACTCCGTTAATTTAACTTATTACTTAGACTCAGCTTGTGCCTTTTGCAGCTTAAGTTGTTTCAATTTTTCCTCATGTTGTTGTAAGTGTGATTCTAAGTACAACATTAGTGAATTTTCGTCTTTGAAAATACGAGGATGTTTTTGTTTATGAAGTCTTAAGTCAATTTCATTAATTTTTTGTCTACCAGTCCATTTATGACCGTATCTAATGATTAGTCGATTATCCAAGTTTTTCTTTCCAAATCTAAACACATAAACATTATCAGGAGTAAGCAATGGTCTAATATAAGTCTTTTTGTAATAGTATCCATTATCTCTCAAAAACTTTTTTGTACGATTAAGCATTATTAACACCTCCATTTTCGTATTATTTATTTAATAAAGCATAAATCTGTCCATAAATCATTCTATATAAATTTTATATTAAGTTTGACCAATTGTCTACCTATAAAAGCATAAAGAAAAGCGCTGAAATTTCAATATTTAGAAAGAACTCAGCGCTTTACGATTTTATTTTACGTCACCAACATCAATTGCTTGGTGTTTTAAGTTTTTAAAGATATGTTTATCAGCAATTCCAGTAATTCCACCTTGGAAGAAGAATGCAAAGATTGTTCCTAATCCAAAGTTATTAAATTGATGAGTAATAATAATAGCAATGATTGCCATTAATGTTGGTGGAATGTATGAGAACCACATTGCCTTTGAAGCATTTCCATTGCAGTATTTAAATCTTAAAATTTGCATTAAATCATCTGCAGGATGTAAAGCAATGTTAACACGTTGGTAAATTGAAATTGCGATTGCAATAAATGAAACACCAACGAAGTTTAATAGAACATATAAAACAGTCATTAACCAACCGTGTGCATCAGGTAACCAATTAGTAACGATTCCGTTAAAGTAATTAATTAGCAATGAGAATGGTCCTAAAAACGCAGCATTTCCAAGAACTCTACTCCAGCTCCATTTACCAACTAAAATAGAGTTTAATACAGTAATCAACATTCCTAATCCAAAGAATGCCCAGAATAATACCCATTTACCATTACCTAAAACCGCAAATCCTAGGTTATTTTCAGCAGCAGTCCAATATGCTGATCCTAAGAATGATGGGTGAATCTTAGCACTAGTTACTAATGTTAAAACATTCCCCATTGAATTAATAACCAAAGATACTAAAAAGTAGATGATAGCACTAGTCCATGAAATAGTTCTTTTAGTTTTGTTAGCACTTCCATTAATTTGCATGATAACAATACCCCTTTATCCCTAAATAGTTTTAATTTGTGAAACTTTTATCTATTATTAATATATATAATGTCCACCTATAACTTAGTTAAATTTAGCACAAACTTTTAAAAGTTGCTTAAACCCTCTTTAAAAGTAAGTTTTCATAAGATATTTAAACTAACATTTATAAATATCATAATCTGATATTACTTAGTTTGTACATAAAATAACTTATATTTAGTTTGTGAACTTTATAACAAAATAAATTATAAACCATTTTCTATATAAAATAAACCCCTTTTTAATATTTTTTCAAACAAAAAAGCATTGAATATTATTCAATGCTTTTTCCTATTTTGTTAAATCAAATATGTTTACCCAATAAGAGTTACTGTTTAATCTAATCAATGCAAATGAGTCACCCACTTGTTCATTAAAGTGAGAATCGATTAAATGCATTTCCTTAAGCACTTGCACTTTTTGATCGCCATCAACATTCTTTGCAAATTTTATATCCTTAAAGTCTGCGAAGTCTTTTTCAGGCTCCCATAATGCTGAACCATCTTTTACAATCATTGTCTTTTCTAAATTGTAATCTGAAAGATTATCATTCTCAACTGGTTCCAAACTATGCTTGCTTAACATCTTTTCTACTGCTCGTTTAGATGCATTTCCATCCATCCATGATGCATATTTATCAAAGAATGCCATGTACTTTTCGTTTGATTGCCAATCATCTAAAATCTCTTTTAGATTGGATACAACATCTTGAGTTGTTTTAACCATTGGTCCAGGAGCTTCTTTAACGAAGTCAAAATAGAATCCACGAATTTCATTCGCATATGCATCTAAATCATACGTGAAGAAAATCATTGGTCGTTTCAATGTTGCATAATCGAACATTACAGAAGAATAATCAGTAATTAAAACGTCACTAATTAAATATAAATCTGCAATATCTGGGTATTGACTTACATCTAAAGCGATATCAGTATAACTTGATAAGTCTAGATTGTTTGAAATCAAGTAATGTGTTCTAACTAAAACTAAAACATCACTACCAAAAGTATTCTTAATTTGATCTAAATCAAGATGTAATTTAGCTGTAAACTCATCATTTTTAACGTACTCATTATCGCGCCATGTTGGTGCGTACAATACAACCTTTTTATTGCTATTGATATTTAGTGATTGTTTAATTCTTTCAATATCATCAGTTGTATGATTAATTAATACATCATTTCTTGGGTATCCATCTAATTGCATTTGGTTTGCTTTCATTCTAAATGCTCGTTGCATAATCTTAACTGAATACATATTAGGAGCAATCAATCTTGACCATCTGTTATCATCTTTAAAAACATCTTTATGATACTTTTGTGCATTCATTCCTGGCATTGTTACTTTCATAACATCAGCTGCCAGTGTTTTTAACGGTGTTCCATGCCAAGTTTGTAAAACAATAGTATCTTCACTAGGTTGCCATCTAAATGGTCTTCTAACATTGGTTACCCAATATTTAGCTCTAGCTTGTTTCCAAATACTACTAAACCCAAAGCGAAGAATATATGGAATTTTATTATCAATGAAGTATTGCTTATCTTCATTATTAACATTCCAATATAGTTTATATTGTGGATAATTATCCCTCATGTATTCATAGATAGCTTTAGGGTTATCTGAATATTGAGTTCCAAAGAAACTTTCAAAAATAACAATGTTCTTCTTTGATAATTTCTTGGATAACCAATTTAAAATTTCCGCTTGTAAATAATTAGTATTAAAGAAATGACCAATTTTTCTAGTAATCAACTTATCATCAGGCTCTTGATCTAATTCAGTATCGTTAGTATTTAAGACGGTTTCAACAACTTGCTTTGTTGCTGTTCCTCCATCCCCATATTGTGCGAACTCTGTATAGAACTGATCTAATTGTTCTTTATATTGGTCATGAACACTATTTAAATTAGCTAAGCTATCAATTAATTGATTTTCATCATAAACAATTGGACCAGGCATTTGTTTATCATAATCTAGATAAACACCACGATTTTCTTCATCTAAATACCAGTCTTTATCATATGCATAAAAAATCATAGGTCGTTTTAAATGAGCAAAATCAAACATAACTGATGAATAATCGGTTACCAACGTATCAGCAATTAGATATAAGTCATTAATGTTGTCATAGTCACTAACATCATAGACAAATCCAGGATTAGAATAAAAACTATTTGAGTGTGCTACAAAATAATGCAATCTAACTAATAATACATAATCATCAGAAAGTTTTTCTTGTAGTTTATCTAAGTCCAATTTAAAGTCAAATCCAGCTTCCGCTCTATAGGTTGGAGCATATAAGATAACTTTTTTATCTAACGGAATACCAATTTTATTCTTAATTTGATTACAATAATCAACATTGTTGTTGGTATACAATTCATCATTTCTAGGAAAACCAGATTTAATAATCTTTTGACTATAATTAAATGCCTTGCTTGCAGTTCTTGCCATATAGTCTGATGGAACAACTAAATAGTCCCAACGACGATTACGGCTAGCAAAAAGGTTTTGAATCTTCTTTGTTCCAAATTTAAAGTGTGGTTCATCATAACCCATGTGCTTTAAAAATGTTCCATGAAGAGTTTCTACTTCAATTTGTCCCTTTCGCTTAGCATATCTATTTGGCATATTTGTATTCTGAATAATATACTTAGCAACCGCTAAGTAATACCAATATTTAAAGCTATTAACCTTTACTTTATCAGCATTCCCACTGATTTTTGTTTCAACGTTATTGAAAATCCAAACAGTTTTTATTTCAGGATGCTCTTTAACTACATATTCATACATCAATCTTTCATTGCTATCGAATTTAGAAGACCAATATGAATCGAAAATCATAATTTTTCTTAGCGGTAGAAATCTCATTAAAGGATATAGCAATGAGTATGATAGTGATCTAAGTGATTTTTTAGAATCAATTAGTTTAAAGAATGGCTGGTTAATACATAATAAGATGTTTTTATCAGCATCTTTTTTCACTTCATATTTAACAACTGTTTTGCCTTTGAAAGGTAAATCAGTTAACCCAATCTTGGCTTTTTTCGCATACTTAATTCGATAAATATCTACTCGATTTTCATTATAGATGTACGCCTTAAATTGATAATCTCCGCTTAAAAGATTTAGCTGCGTTTTTTGATCGTTGGTTAACTCGTAATTGAAAGATAAAATACCTTCATTAAATTTCAAATCGTTATTATCTTTATTAAGAACAACTCTGGTTTGCTTATCCTTACTAATCATTTCAACACGACTATTATTAATATTAACGTTCTTTAAATCACTATAGTTTTTTAACTTAGCTTCTACCTTTAAGACGTTGGAATTATTAATCGTCATTTTATTGATGACAAAAGGAGTTCTTTCATATGTCATTTCCATATGATTGGGGTCACCATAATACATTGATAATGAATAATCATTAGATAAATTAATTTGTTTATGCATCTTTTCAGAGAAGAATGAATATCCGACTAATGCGTTAGTAACTGTATCACGAATAAATAAGCCGACTTTTTTATTTACAAATAGCTTATTGAAATCACCCAATGCAAAAATAAAGCCACCCTCATGATCTTGCTTCGCAATAACTTGATTGTGTCCATCTGACATAACCATATTGTAATCACTGGCAGTTGCATTATCCATATTGAAAATAACGTGTTCTTCATCCTTAACGGTTGGAACACTAATTATTGGATCATGGCCTTTTTTAGCTTCAATACTATCAACATCAAATACTAATGTTCCAACACTGTTGTATCTAGTAATAACCTTAAACCCGTCTCTTTCAAACGGCATTAATTTCTTATCAGCTAACTTAGCGGTTGGATTAGTTGCTACATCGTTAATAAAATACTTATTGCTGATTGAATTACTAATTTGTAATTTCCATGTCCCAACACCTAGATGTTTAATTGCTTTTGGAATACTAAAGACAACTTCGTATCCAGCATTATTGTACTTACCCTTAGGCTTCATAATACGTTTTAATAATACTGTTGGCTTTCTAATAATATTTACGCTAAAGGACTTATTATTTTTTATATTAATTAATTTGGCTGTAATGGATTCACTTGAATTGGATTTCTTGAACCATTTTTTTATTAATTTAATTCGATTGAATTTAAAAGCACCACTGATTTCAAAAGTACCCTTCTTAATATCTCTATATTCAGCCTTACGAATTTTTTGATCAATTTTACAATTATTGTTATCTAAAATTAGCTCTTTAATTAGTTCTTTATCATCACTAATTTCTGGCAATCTTAGTTGGTACTTTTTACCATGGAAACTATCTTTAAATTCACCTATCACTTCATTGTAAGTAAATGAATTAATCAAAGAGATGTCATTTATTTGAAGAGCATGATACATTATTTGGTGCTTAATTGGCAGTTGCTTAAATATATCTGCATTCCATAATTCCCAATCTCTTAGGAAAACATAAACCATTTCTTGGACTTTGTATATATAGTCTTCTTCATTATCACCAAGGTTTTGGATAAAAATGTATATGTCCAAGAATAAAACCTTATACATAAAATCGCTGATGATACTATCGTCCTTAGTAAAACCAGCATCCAATAACATTTTATATGCAATATTTAAAGCATCCAAACGGTTTTGGAAGTTAGAAATCGCACTTCTTGTTTGAGTAATTGAATCTGAACTTTCTCGCCATCTCCATTTGTAGACAACATCTTCAATAATGGATGTCTTTTTTGATTTCAAGTGCACATCTAAAGTGAAGGGAATATCTTCGTAAATCATCCCTTCAATGAATTGAATATTATTTTCCACTATAAAAGAACGCTTGTATAACTTATTCCATACAGTAGTATCATATAGCAAATCATGATTATTTCTAATATCAGTAGAATTATAGTCATCATGCACAGCAAATGAGTGCAGATATGAATTAGTTAAACGATATTTATCAAAACGTTCTACGAATCCAACAACAACATCAGAATCGTTTTGACGTGCTTTATAAGTTAAATTGGAATATGCATCTTCTGGGACAATATCGTCACCATCAACAAATGCGATATATTGCCCTCTAGCATGCTTCATCCCATAATTTCTAGTGGTACTAATTCCACCGTTGGTCTTATGTAATGCTCTAAAGAAATCATATTTTTCAGCATATTCATCAATAATATCTTTTGTATTATCTGTTGATTCATCATCAATCATCAATACTTCAAGGTTGTCCTTGGGAAAAGTTGTATTTGCAATTGAGTCTAAACATCTTCTGATATAATCTTCGACGTTATAACAGGCTACAATCACAGATAAATATGGTTCTCTCATTGTTATTACATCTCACTTATCTTTTTGTTTGTTATAAATATTGAAAATAAAAAAATACCGATTAAAAATTCGGTCAATTGGTGCAAAGTAATATAGCGATTACTTTGAATGATATAGCTAAATTATATCATTAATAACTTCATTTTTAATTGGTATTTTATTAATATTTATTCATTTTTAGGTAATACTAAATTCAATATTACTCCTAAGATTACTGAAACAGCTAATCCGTTTAAAGGTAATGTTCCGATTTTTAACATGAATCCACCAACACCGATTACTAAGATAGTTGATATGATCATTAAGTTTCTCTTCTTAGCTAAATCAATTTGGTTTTCAATCATGATCTTAATCCCACTAGAAGCAATAGTACCGAATAGCAAGAAACTAATACCACCAATTACAGGTAGTGGCATTTGCATTATTAGTACGTTTAACTTATTAATAAATGAGAATAATACGGCGAAGATTGCAGCTCCGATTAAAACATAAACACTATGAATCTTTGTAATCGCCATAACTCCAATGTTTTCACCATAACTTGTAACGGCTGGTCCACCAAATAATCCAGCGAAGACTGATGCTAATCCGTCCCCTGTTAAAGTTCTGTTTAGACCAGGGTTTTTAAAATAATTTCTACCAGTTAATTCATCTAAGACCATTAAGTGACCCAAATGTTCAGTAATTGTCACAAAGGCAATTGGTGCGATTGCAATAATTGCTCCCCATTCAAACTTAACGTTGTATGAAACAAATGGAATTTCAAATTTAGGCATTGCAAACCATGGTGCATTTGCAATAGTAGATAGATTTACTAGTCCCATTGCGATTGAAATTACATAACCGCAGATGATTGCTAATAAGATTGGCATAAAGCCAAGGAAGCCTTTTACATACATATTAAAGAATATTGCTAATAATAATGTTACAAGCGAAACGATAACGTATTTGTAGTCATAGTTACCATTATTTAACATTGCATCGTTGGCAGCACTTCCTGCTAATGATAAACCAATTACAATAACAACTGGTCCTACCACTACGGCTGGCAATAACTTATCAATCCATTCTGAACCAATCATGCTGATCAATAGAGCGACAATTAGGTAAATAATCCCAACAGCGATCACTCCTTGAGCGATTCCAGGATAACCTGTCACTTGCATCAAATATTTCATTGGAACAATGAAAGCAAAACTAGATCCCATGTATGCGGGAATTTTCTTTTGTGTCACTAAGATATGAATTAATGTTCCTACACCTGATGTAAATAGTGCAATACTTGGACTCAATCCAACTAGTAATGGCACAATTACTGTACTCCCAAACATTGAGAACATGTGTTGTAATGATAAACCAATCCATAGCCAGAATCCCGGTTTGTCATTAACATCTAAAATAACATCTTGCTTTTTATCCATAATTCTTCCTCCCAAAAACTTAAGAGCTTTAATTTAGCAAAAAAGGTCTATTTATCCCGAGATAAATAGACCTTTACAAATTTTAATTAAATTCGTTCAATCTTTTCAGCCTCACGGGACTAAATTAAAGACTCTATATTTTTATTAAATAATACTTAGATTAATAAGAAATGTCAACTACTTTTTATCAGTTTCTTCTTCATCTGTTTGTAGAACCGCCATAAATGCAGCTTGTGGAATATCAACTTTACCAACTGCCTTCATACGCTTCTTACCAGCCTTTTGCTTTTCAAGTAGTTTCATTCTTCTAGTTCTATCCCCACCATATAGGTGCGCAGTAACATCTTTTCGATAAGCTTTAATATTAGTTCTAGCAATAACTTTAGCTCCAATAGCAGCTTGAACTGGAATTTCAAAGTTTTGTCTAGGGATAATCTTTTTAAGCTTTTCAACAATAATTCTGGCACGACTTGCTGAGAATTGTCGATGTGAAATAAAACTCAATGCATCAACCTTTTCACCATTTAACAAGATATCAATCTTAACTAAATCAGATGGCTTGTAGTCACCTAATTCATAATCAAGTGACGCATACCCTCTGGTAGTTGATTTCAACTTATCAAAGAAATCAAAAATGATTTCTGATAGTGGAATTGAATACATGATATTAACTCTATAATCATCAATATATTCCATTGTATCAAACTGACCACGTCTTGATTGGCAAAGTTCCATTACCGCTCCAACATAGTCATTTGGCACCATTACGGTTGCATTAACATATGGTTCTTCAACTGACTTAATTTCGGATGCATCAGGCATTTCTGATGGGTTTTCCACATCTTTACGATTACCATCTGTTGTGAACACATGGTAAGTAACTGATGGAGCTGTTGTAATAAGATCTAGATTAAATTCTCTTTCTAATCTTTCTTGAACAACATCCATGTGCAACATTCCTAAGAATCCACATCTAAATCCAAATCCTAGCGCTTGTGAAGATTCTGGTTCAAATTCTAACGCTGCATCATTAAGCTTTAGTTTTTCTAGAGATTCTCTTAAATCTGTGAATTTGGCGTTATCAGTAGGATACAATCCAGAATAGACCATTGGTTCCATTTCACGATAACCAGGCAAAGCTTCTTCTGCAGGATTATTAGCATTAGTTACAGTATCCCCAACCCTAGTTTGGTTAATATCCTTGATACTTGCGGTAATGTATCCAACATCCCCTGCCATTAGATATTCTCTTTGAACTGGATGTGGAGAGTTAACACCGACTTCGGTTACTTCATATTCACTTCCACTGTTCATTAATCTGATTTTATCGCCGGGCTTAACGACCCCATCTTCTAAGCGAACACTAAGAACAACTCCACGATAGTCATCATAGACTGAGTCAAATACTAATGCCTTTAGTGGCGCATCTAAATCACCAGTAGGTGCTGGAACTTCTTCGACAATTCTTTCTAATAAATCTTCAATTCCAATTCCCTTTTTAGCACTAGCTAGAACAGCGTTATCTGCATCAATTCCAATGATGTCTTCTACTTCTTTTTTAACCATATCTGGTCTAGCAGAAGGTAGATCAATCTTATTAATTACTGGAACAATTTCCAAATCGTCATCAATTGCTAAGTAAACATTAGCTAAGGTTTGAGCTTCAACACCTTGGGCTGCATCAACAACTAATACAGCACCCTCACAAGCTGCCAAACTTCTTGAAACTTCATATGAAAAATCGACATGTCCAGGTGTATCGATTAAGTGAAATTCATAATCATGACCGTCTTTAGCATGATATTTTAGTTCAACTGCATTTAATTTGATTGTGATTCCACGTTCTCTTTCAAGTTCCATATCATCCAACAATTGATTTTGCATGTCTCTTTTAGCGACAGTATCTGTCATTTCCAAAATTCGATCAGCTAAAGTAGATTTACCATGATCAATATGAGCAACAATCGAAAAGTTACGAATGTATTTTTGATGTTCCTTCATTTTTTCTAAATCCATGTTTATTCCTACTTTCAACGTAATATATTAATATAATTATAACAACCGCACACGGTTTGTACAAACTAAATAATATTAATAGCAAACAAAAAAAGAGTCGCTTTAACGACTCTTTTTATTTA
>NZ_BAABVU010000021.1:0-536 GCF_040369555.1 Apilactobacillus pseudapinorum | reverse complement strand
TGTAAGTTTCCGTAATTTCCTTAGAAAGGAGGTGATCCAGCCGCAGGTTCTCCTACGGCTACCTTGTTACGACTTCACCCTAATCATCTGTCCCACCTTAGACGACTAGCTCCTAAAAGGTTACCCCATCGTCTTTGGGTGTTACAAACTCTCATGGTGTGACGGGCGGTGTGTACAAGGCCCGGGAACGTATTCACCGTGGCATGCTGATCCACGATTACTAGTGATTCCAACTTCATGCAGGCGAGTTGCAGCCTGCAATCCGAACTGAGAATGGCTTTAAGAGATTAGCTTGACCTCGCGGTTTCGCGACTCGTTGTACCATCCATTGTAGCACGTGTGTAGCCCAGCTCATAAGGGGCATGATGATTTGACGTCATCCCCACCTTCCTCCGGTTTATCACCGGCAGTCTCACTAGAGTGCCCAACTAAATGCTGGCAACTAATAATAAGGGTTGCGCTCGTTGCGGGACTTAACCCAACATCTCACGACACGAGCTGACGACAACCATGCACCACCTGTCATTCTGTCCCCG
>NZ_BAABVU010000020.1:0-215 GCF_040369555.1 Apilactobacillus pseudapinorum | reverse complement strand
CGTTCGACTTGCATGTATTAGGCACGCCGCCAGCGTTCGTCCTGAGCCAGGATCAAACTCTCATCTTAAGATGAAAAGCTTAACTTAGCTCTTCTGAATAAATTGTTATTTTATAAGCGAATTGACTTCGCAATGTTTAATTCTTACAAACTTCGTTGTAAGATTCCTTACACATCATCGATTATCAATCTTGTTCAGTTTTCAAAGATCTACCA
>NZ_BAABVU010000019.1:0-437 GCF_040369555.1 Apilactobacillus pseudapinorum | reverse complement strand
CATCCATTGTAGCACGTGTGTAGCCCAGCTCATAAGGGGCATGATGATTTGACGTCATCCCCACCTTCCTCCGGTTTATCACCGGCAGTCTCACTAGAGTGCCCAACTAAATGCTGGCAACTAATAATAAGGGTTGCGCTCGTTGCGGGACTTAACCCAACATCTCACGACACGAGCTGACGACAACCATGCACCACCTGTCATTCTGTCCCCGCAGGGAACGCCTAATCTCTTAGGTTGGCAGAAGATGTCAAGAGCTGGTAAGGTTCTTCGCGTAGCATCGAATTAAACCACATGCTCCACCACTTGTGCGGGCCCCCGTCAATTCCTTTGAGTTTCAACCTTGCGGTCGTACTCCCCAGGCGGAATACTTAATGCGTTAGCTGCGGCACTGAAGGGCGGAAACCCTCCAACACCTAGTATTCATCGTTTACGGC
>NZ_BAABVU010000018.1:0-110616 GCF_040369555.1 Apilactobacillus pseudapinorum | reverse complement strand
CAAGAATAAAAAAAGCGACTATTCCAAATAGGAATAGTCGTTTTTAATTTCTAAAAAGTGTAGAATAATTATGAAGAATATTACGGGGGTGCAAAATGAAAAAAATATCTGTGATTGCCGTTGCTTTAATCGCTGTACTATCACTTAGCGCATGTGGGAAAAAGCAAAAAAGCGCTGATGAAACAACTAAGCCAACTAAGTTAGTGAAGTTAGTTAACAATAAAAAAGAAACTAAGTTAGTCACTAAAAAAGGAAGCATTGTTTTCTACAAAACCTATCGTGGAACTAGCTACGATAATAACAGTAAGCAACGTTTTGACATGGTATTATTTAGCTTCAAAGCTACTAATAATACAAACAAGATGTTAACTGCTGCGCAAATCGTTAACAATACTAAGCTAGTTGCAAACGCAAAGGTGGACGGTAAGAAAACTTCACTATATCAACCACTTGCTTATTCATCAGCTTATCCAAATACAATGTACAACCAACAAAGTTATTTAAATTCATTTGAACAAAGTTGGGATAATGAACCAATCAAGCCTCACCACACTATCATCGTTACTAGTTCAGATGCATTCAAACTAGTCAACAATGGTAAAAACGAAACATTAAATATTTCCACGCAAGATGACTATACTAACGCTTCAGTAATTAGTAAACATCATAATTCAATTGCCATTAATGATATTCAAGCTAAGAAAGTTAAGAATGCTACCGATATCGTTAAATAATAAAAAACGTTGAGAATTAATTTTCTCAACGTTTTTATTTTACTTTTAATTTAGAAGTTAACTGATGGTGCGTTTTGAGCACTAGTATCAGCTGTGAAGTAGTTAACCTTCTTGTGGCCCGTCATACTTGCTACTAATGATCCTGGGAATTTAACTAATTTATCATTGTAAGCACGCGCTGCTTGGTTGTATCGATTTCTTTCAACACTGATACGGTTTTCACTACCTTCTAGTTGTACCATCAATGTTTGCATATTACTGTTTGAAGATAGGTTTGGATATGCTTCTTTAATTGATCCAACTAAGACATTAAGTGAACGTTCTTGTGAACTTAATGCGCTCACCTTATCTGAAGCTGAACTAGCATTGTTGTACTTAGTCTTTGCATTGTAGTATTCAGTTCTGGCTTTTGCGATGTCACCATATACTGATTTTTCTTGTTTTTGTTGACCTTTAACTGCACTAACTAGGTTGGGAATTAAGTCAGCACGACGTTGTAAGACAGTTTGGACTTGTCCCAGTTGTTCCTCAACGCCTTGTTCGCTAGTTGCCATGCTGTTAGCAGACTTGATAAAGCCCCCAATTAACGCAAATAATACAACAACGACAACGGCTAGTGAAATGAACCAGCCTTTTTTATAAAATGGTTTGTTTTCCATAATTTATTCTCCTTTATTAAATCGATGACCCTCCGCCACCGAAGTTTCCGCCACCACCTGAGCTACCAAATCCTCCGCCGTTGGAACCACCATATGATCCACCACGACCGCCAGAACTAAGTAAGCTACCAATGATACCACCTAATATAAATGAACCTAATCCATCATCGCGATGACCACCGCCACCACCATAGTGATGATCATTATCATCGTCATCTTGATTATTGATTAGTAAAATTACTGACACAATAATTGCAGCAATGATGATAAAAATCAATCCAACTATTAGATAGTTTGGCTTTTTATCAGCTAATTTTTGTTTAGCTTGTTTTTCACTTAGGTTAGCATAACGCTTATCTAAGATGGTTGCTACTCGCTTAAACGTATTTTGGATTCCCGTATTGATGTCATTATTATCACTCGACTTCAATAAGGTTTTATTACTCTGTAAGATTTGATTAGTTAGGGCATCTGGCAAGATATCTTCGACCCCATAACCAGTACTAATTCGCACGTTGTTTTGTCCATTATTTTGAGCAAATAAGATTAAAACCCCGTTATCCAATCCCTTTTTACCAAATTTCCAACGACTATTTTCTAGTAACTGATCTGCGAAATCATCGATCGAATAATTCCCAGTTGATTTAACAGTCATCACCACAATCTGTGGTTTGGTCTCAGTTTGTTGATATTTGTTCTCTTGATTAATCACTAATTGCTTAGTGCTATCAGTCAAAATATTCGCATAATCGTCGACCACATACTCTTTAGTTGGTGTTGGATTAGTACTTTGTGCATGACTATCAATTGACTTTGGACTCATTACTATCAACAGCAATGGTACCGCCAATATGACTAGCCATTTTAACTTTTTCAACGTATCTCCTCACCCCCATGATTTGATTAGCTACCATACTACAGAAAAGCCGTTTAATAGTAAAGTTTTTTTATTTTGCAAAATTGATTATAATATAGATATTCTATAAAATGACAGGAGTATCACAATGGATTCAATTGACTTAGGAAAAGACAATGCCCAACAGCTAAATAAATTCATTGAATTAGCTGCCAAATGCATTGATGAAGATCGCAAAGACGATGCGATTTCACTACTTAGCTCGGCGATTTCTTTATACCCTGCTAATGCAATTACTCAAGAAGAATTAAATCAAACCGTTCCAACTAGATCAGAAGTCCTAACTAAATTAGGAATTATCTTCTCTGACTCTGGAACTAACTTAGACCCTATCGCGGTGCATTTATTCCAACAAGCATTGGTTTACGATGACAACTTTGTTCCCGCGAACTTCTATTTAGGAAAACTCCTAATGAAAAACGGTAACATCGCTCAAGCGCTTAAGTTAATGCAAGAGGCATTAGACAATAGTGTTGAAGGGGATCGTTTCTATCAATCTGCTAAGGATGCACTTGATGAAATGAGTGAATTAGTCGATCATGGTGACACTATTTTTGTGATTGACTACTTAATCGGTCAATCGATGTCACATGCGATTATCGATAGTCCCATTGGGACTTTCAAGAAGCTGGACTTTGATAAAATCGAAAACAAATACGACGGTAGTGTTCAATTGTTCCCAACAGATGCTACCACTAAAAAATTAAACCAAATTCGTGAATTTAACTCCAATCACGGCTTTGAACAAACTAGTTTGGAAGAGTTTTTACCTGCCAACTTACCTTTATTCGAAGCGCATAATGACTTACCTACCTATATTGAAGATAAATATACGTTAGTCGATATGGGAGCTGAAATTTATGACGTTTGTGGGCTTAATGTTGAACCACAATTAACATTTATATTCTACAAACTAATTAACACCGAAACTAACACCTACTCATACCTATTATTAGCTGGTAAGAGTCCACTTGAACTTAAGGATAAGCAATTGTCTCGCAACGAAGAAATCGATTATGACGGTGCTATTTTTGACATTTATAAGAACCGGATTTTATATAACCAAGATTCAATTAGTGGATTTATTGCAGCATTGGCTAAAGATTACTTTAATGATCAATTCGCTGATGATAACATCCAAAGCTTAGTCATTAATGGTATTAATGATGAGTCGTTTAAGAACGACCTAGAATTTACCGATGATTTTAATATCAATAATTCCCGTGTCAAAGTGTTAGTCGATACTAACATCAAGGCATAAAAAAAGAAGTTACCAAATGGTAACTTCTTTTTGGTATTAAGCTTCGACCTTGTCAGCGTAAGCTTGTTCTTCTTGCATTAGACGTTTCTTTTCACGTTCGTTGAACCATGGTGAGATGGTAAATGCTAACACATCATTAGCAATGTAAATTGCGGAGTTAACGAACATAGCTAGAGTAGCTGATCCTTGTCTGAAAGTGATGAACCAAAGGATTAATTGTGCCACACCAGATGCTAACCACCAGAAGTATTGGTTGTTGTAGCGTAGGAAACAGATGATTCCAGCAGTTAAACAAACAGCAAAACTAAAGGCATCGTAGAATGGACGAGGTTCATTTGTTAGTGCTTGAATTGCGAAACCAGAACCGATGTAAACAACGAAGGTGAATAGAATTGAGATAATCCAACTCTTAACATTGAATTTTCTAATCTTAGAAACCATATTTACGTTCCAGTTTTTACTCATTAAAACAGGAATATCTAAAGTAATAACGTAAGCAATTTGTTCTCCGATACTTAGGAAGTTCTTAGCTGAGAAACCGACAACGATAAAGCAAATCGCTGATAAAATACCTAATACACCGTTAACTGACTTAGCAGCATTGATTGCTAACACACATAGAACCCCTAAAGTAGTTCCAATGAAAGTTAGAATTGATAACCATGTAATTGGTGCGTTTACCAAAGTCATTACTTGGCAACCTAAACTGAAAAAGAATAAGTAGTAGTTTTGTTGTGGCCAACCCTTTAGTTGGTGAGCCAAAAATTTAAAATATGCTGACACAGTGAAAATCCCCTTATTATGATATTTTTGCTTTCAAGCACATATTTTTCCGGAAAATTATGTAAATACACACTATATGTAGTGGGCTTGTAAAAAACAACACTATATATTCTACCACCCTAGCATATTTTTTCAATCCCATTTTATCTACTTAACATTTTCTAATTCGAATAAATTCCACTATTTACGCTGAATTAATTCAGCTAAAATTTTTTTGAAATCTTTTTTTATTAATTTTTTATCACGAAAATTTCGCTATTTTTTTACTTAACCACACAGAAAAAACGACCCCCAAAAAGAAGATCGTTTCCTAATAAGAATCTTTCTTACCGTCTGGACCAATCACAAGTGAACCGGCGAAAACTCCAATAAAAATAATACAGCTAACACCTAACAACGCATCATTGAACAGATGCAAGGTGATAAAGAAACCAATCGCAGTTAAAATGAAAAACAGTATTGATTCGAAAAAAGAATTATGTGATTGTTTTTCAACATGAAATAAGTATGTAAATAGTCGATTTGAGCGATTGAATAATACGACTAAAAAATAAGAAACTAGGAGAAATAATCCTGATACAATCCAATTAATATTGAGCGTTTTACATATGAACATTGTAATTGTTAATGGTAGCCACAATACTAATATCTCTGCCAAAAAGTATCGCCAATCAATTCTCATTATATCTCCACCTCGGTAATAACTTAGTTATTATTGTATCATCTAAATAGCTATCTCGGTAGCCTTATAAATAAAAAAGCAATATCTGTATAGATATTGCTTTTAGTGATAATAATAGTATCCAATTATGGAAATGCCGACTGCATTGATGACGATATGCATGATTATCGACGCTTTAATATTTTTAGTTTGATTATATAGCCATGCCATCCAAAAACCATATTGTGCAAAGAAAACAAATGAAAAAATATTTTGATACCTCATATGGAATAATCCGTATAAAATGGCGGAAACAATTTCGCCTGCCCATTTTAATTTAGTAGGAAAGGCCACATCTAATAAATACGCTCTAAAAACAAGTTCTTCAATTATAGGTGATAGAAATACATAACCTATTATAAGTAATACCAATGACCAGGAATTATTGTACAGGTACTTAGGAAAATGAGTTGCTTGTATACTAAATCTATTTTGAAGAAAAATATCAGACATAAAAATATATGCTTGAGCTATCAAAAACGCTATTACAGTTGCAAATGCAGTAGTTTGGTATCCAGATAAATTCAATCGTTTTAATAGTGGTCCTATCCCGTAATTCTTATATGCATATATTGCAAAATTCATCATAATAAAATATGCCCCAAAGAACTCAATTGTTAATGTTACATTTTCAATAACTTTGTTATTAACTGAGATATATTGAACCGGAATAAACTGAATTGAACTAGCAACCATACAGACAAGGCATAATGCAATGAACCCTCTTTTTAAAAGGTGATCAGAGCTCCAATAGTCACTGTCTCTCAACGTTCATCCTTCTTTCTAGGAAACATCAATGTAAAACTATATTTTTAATTATTATTTTTACCTAATTACTTTGAGAATTATACCATCTATGGGATAAATTAATTCTTAAGTTTTGGTAAAATTTTATTGTTTGCAAATCGATAGTTAACAATTAAGTAGGCAATAATAGCATAAATAATAATCCAAATTCCTAAAGCAATCATTTGAACGCCACTTACTTGTGAGTAATTCGTCACTTGAAATCCTTTTGGTAGTGTTACAACATAGTCATATATAAAGTGCAATAAAATTGGAACGATAATACTTCCAGAACGAACATAGACAGCCCCTAGAATTAATCCAAAACCAGCAACAGAAATCACCTGCATAGTGGTGAATGAGAAAGATTGATTAGATAAATTAATGTAATGGTATGCGCCAAAAAGAATTGCACTAATCACTACTGACAAGTTCACACGAAATGCTGTAGTTTTCACACGAGTTAGAATCATTAGGACTACCCCTAAAATAACCCCTCTAAACATGAATTCTTCTGGGAAGGCTGCAATAATTCCAGTATCTAAGGCGCTCCAAAAATGAGGTGTTCTAATGGTGGAAGCTACAATACCAAAACAAACCACCGCAAATACAATCCACCCACTAGACTTTTTACTGGGTTGCCAGAAAAACTTTTGCTTAAAGAAATAGTAATTTAGCAACACGATTGTAAGCACTGAGAAAGCCTTGAAAAGGTTTAAAATCAGAATATAGTGGGTAGAAGGATTAATTGATAATAGTTTAAAAACAAATCGACATACGCGACCAAATACAATTTGATCAATCGCGAATTCGGCAATCATAAATAATGGAATTAAAATCCATTGCCAATTATTTTTTAATTTTTGACTTAACATATTGAGTCACATCCTAATTTATTAATACGTTAATGATACCATACCAAAAAAAGCAGCTATTAATGGCTGCTTTTGTTTTTCATATTTGCTTTACGTTTTTGAATATCTTTGTTAATTTCTTTACTTGAACGGTGGAACATAATCGCACTAATCGTACATATAACCACGTAGATGATAATAAATTCTGTCGTAAACGTGATGATTAGCGGATACTCGAATAATGGAAAATGCGAATCAAGGGAAAAGTTTAACCCAATCACGATTAAGAATGTTAAAGTCCCATGAATTAACCATTCCCAGACGATTCCAATTTTTTCGATTTCAAAAATATATGATAATAAACCAACTAAACCAGAAGCTCCTAAGTATAAAACCTTAAATTTTAATGTAAGAGAATCGGTATAAACTCCAGTTATCATATATACTAATGACCCCACCATCATTCCAATTAAAAATCTACCAATAAAACTGTAAATATATTTCATATTATCCCTCACATTCTAAGACTCTTTTTCAATCCTGGTAAATACTTGCGGCTAATACTTAACTTCAAATCATTCGTTAAAAACGCCGTCATATTTCCTGAAAAAGCAGTCTCCATATAATCTAAGTGATCGATATTAATAATTGCTGATTTATTAATTTGAATAAAGTGGTGGGATTTTAATTTACTATATACATCCTTTAATGTTCCATTAGTGGTATAAGTACTTTTGGTGGTGTAAAACATCAATTCGTTGTGATAAATTTCAACGCCAACAATGTCTGCAATCGATTGCATTTGGACGCGATCAGCAGTATTAATTGGCAACCAATTATCATCATCCTTGGATAAATTCTTCAAATTAGCTAATAAATCAATGACCTCATCGCTCAATTGATTGGAGCTAACTTGAATATTAATTTCGCCATCTGATAATTGTTCATCCTGATTGAAATCTATTTTCATGTCACCACCTCCTTCTCATTTATCTTACCATACTACCTGTTCTTCTTATTGATAAATAATAAACCGAAAAAGATAACTAAAAAAATCGTCACAAATAACAATGACATCATCATATTGCCATTAAAGGTATCAAATCCATTAATTTTCAATCCCATCGTTTTAATAAAATCATTCATAACACTTGGGTTAACATGTTGAAAACTATCTTGTAATTGATTATGCATCAAAACATCCCTAAACATGGCAGAACCATAAGTCGCTGGAGTATAGTTTAAAAATGTTTGTGCTCCGGTAGGAAGTGATCCAATTGGCATGTAGACTCCAGCGAAGAATCCTGCACAGCTACTAATAATCGAACTAATGGATGGTACTAATGTACTAGAATTAATAATCATAACAATGATCATATTAAACAGAGTCCAGACCAAACTACTTACAGCCATTCCAAGCATTAACTGTGGCAGGATTGATGTGTCAATTGAAAGTCCATCAGATGTCGTGAAGATAACTGATAAAATTACGAAAACAACGAATTGCATAATTACACCAATCAACCAAGCTGAAATCGCATAACTGATATCAATTTGTGCATAACTAGCATCTGTTACCAACAGATCATTAATTCGATTACTATCGCGGTCATATAATTTTTGATACAAACTATCCTCAGTGGTAGTAATAGCCGCTAATAAAACAGTTCCACCAATTAACCAGCTATCTAATAATTTAACGCCATCAGGAATGGAGCTAAAACCACGTTGAATCATGCTTTTTAAAAAGACGAAATATAAAATAATTGAGATCAAAACACCAAATAATGAGAAAAAGATGCGTTTACGGTTATTGAAGTATAGTGCTAAATTACGTCTTACTAAATTAAATAAAATCATTATTTAATCTCCTTTCCGGTTAGTTCAATGAAAATGTCATCCATGGTTCCATGAACATATTCAAAATCAACAATATCTTTTTGATAACGATTAATGAGTTGCAGCGCTTCTTGGTACGAGGCAATTTTAATTGTTACTTTGTTCTCCGCTCTTTGATCATTTTCTCTTAATGAAATTGATTGCGCTAAACTTTCAGATTTAAAGAATAGCGTTAAGGTGTTTTTCGCATATTTGGCTTTTAAATTATCGACTGTATCGGAGGCGACAATCTTCCCTTTGTCCATCACGTACACCCAGTCAGCTTGATTGGCTTCTTCTAAATAGTGCGTGGTTAAAATGATGGTTAATCCATATTCTTGTCTTAATTCAGCTAGTACTTCCCAAATTTTCTTTCTGGTCTGAATATCTAATCCGGTTGAAGGTTCATCTAAAAACAGTAATTCAGGTTGGCTCAGTAGTGATCGGACAATATCGACCCGTCTTCTTTGTCCACCTGATAAACTACCGTATTTTTGATTTTTAATCCTATCGATTTCAAATTTTTGCATTAAACTATCGCAAAATTGTTCATCACAATTTCGGTATAACTTAGCGGCGATTGCTAAATTTTTTGCCACAGTTAGTTGTTTATCTAAAACACTATCTTGAAAGACAACTCCTAAATAGTGAGTGTATTGGTTTTCTGATGGTTGATGACCTTCTAAACTAATTGAGCCAGCATCCGGTGTTAATAATCCGGTTAACATATTAATCGTGGTCGATTTTCCGGCCCCGTTATGACCTAAAAAAGCGATTAATTGACCCTTTTCAATCTTTAAATCGATGTGGTCAACCGCTGCTTTAGCGCCAAAATGTTTCGTTAAGTTTTTTACTTCTAACATAGAAAAAACTCCTTTCATTCATCAATGATCACATCATAGCATCGCTTTTATTAGTTGAATCACGCTTTCGATTAACAGGTAATTTTTTATTACTAAGTGGTTATTTGGGGCATATAAAAAAGCAATCCGGATAAACCGGATTGCTTTTATGGTTTTAATTATTTGATGTAAGCATGTGAGAAGTCCCAAATTGGACCGTTTCCTAGATACTTAACATTCTTAACGTTACTCTTAATTAATTCAGGTTGTGCCTTTTGAATCAATGGAATAATTCCTTGATCGTTTAGGATTACCTTTTGTGCGTTTACTAAATCATCAAAACGCTTAGTTGAGTTAGTAGCATCTTCGTTGTTAGAACGATCAATGTACATGTCATACATTGAATTGCCCCACTTAGAAGTGTTAATAGAACTAGTTGATATTTTAGTTTGTAGTGGTGAAATTGGGTCACTGATTGAAGGATCCCAACCAGAAACTGAAAGTTGGTAATCTGATTTTAGTGAGCGACCTGAGGCCACGTTGTTTGGTAAAATTTCTGCAGTTACCTTTAGACCAGGAAGTTTTTCTAATTCAGTTTGTAGGAATTCTGTCACAGCACGACTAGTTTGGTCGTTGTTGTTCATAATTGATAGTGAAACTGAAGTCTTATTAATTTCCTTTAGACCTTTAGCCCATAGCTTCTTAGCTTCAGCTAAGTTACCAGTAGTAGCATCTTTAACAGTTGCGTAGTCGTTAAAGTCCTTACCATCCTTGTAAGCTAGAGTATCAGGAACTAAACCTCTGGCAGCAAATGAACCGTCACCTAAAATGTCTTTAGTTAAAGCGTTACGGTCGATTGCTAGGGATAATGCTCTTCTTAAGTTCTTGTTCTTTAATTCTGGAATATTGTTTTGGTTAATTGACAAGTATTGAACCATGAAACCTTTTCTGTTGTAGAAATCAGAACGGTTTTTGTAAGTAGTTACTTGTTGTTTACCAGCTAATAGAGTTTGATCTAATTTGCCTGATTGATATTCATCTAATGCAGTTTGAGGGTCTTTAATTACAGTGTAATTGATACTCTTTAGCTTAACATTAGCATTGTCATAGTAATCTTTGTTCTTAGCTAAAGTCCAAGCATCATTACTACCCTTCCATTTAGTAACAGTAAATGGTCCATTGTAAATCATCTTGTCAGAAGTAGTACCGTATGCTGAACCGTACTTATCAACGATACTCTTAACTTGAGGATAGAATACTGGTAATGCTAATACATTTAAGAAATCAGCTTGTGGTTTTACCAAGTTAATTTGTAAAGTGTGATCATTTAATGCCTTTACGCCTAATGAATCAGCACTCATAGTGCCCATCTTAATTTGGCTGTAATTAACAACATTGGCCATGTAGTAAGCCATTTGTGAAGCCGTCTTGGGATTAGCACTACGTTTAATTCCGTAAACAAAATCTTGAGCAGTAACTGGTTTACCATTACTCCACTTAGTATCTCTTAAAGTAAATGTGTATGTTTTACCGCCATTAGTGATTTTGTAGCTCTTAGCAATTGCTAAATCAACTTTATTTCCCTTATCCGGTGTAACTAATCCACGCATTGCATTGTATAAAACTTGATCTGAAGTAACATCAACTGCTTTAGATGGATCTAAAGTAGTTAAAGTAGTATTGCTCATCCAATTTAATGAGTCAGTACGTGATGATTCATTTGCTGAATTACCACATGCTACCAATACTAACGAAGCTGCTACCGTAGTTAAACCAAGCTTAATCATTGATTTAAACTTCATTGTATCTTCCCCCTATTAATAACCATTTATACAATATTTCCTATAACATGTAATCAAAAATAGCACAAATAAATTATCAATGCAATCAAAAGTATCGCACACAAATGTTTTTATCTGATAAATAACTAAAAAAATGATACACTATTGAATAAGATATATTAATGTAAAGGATTGATAAACATGCGTATCGGTGTAACTTCTGATATTATTTTTAGCCAAGATGAACCATTTCGTCAAAGAGAAGGTCATTTTGCACAAAGAACCTTAATGAATTGCTTATTAGCTAATGATATTACCCCTGTCATCTTCCCAGTCGGTAAACCTCATATGGCTCATGATCTACTGGAAACTGTTGATGGTTTAATCATGACTGGCGGTCCAGATGTATTACCAAAGTATTATGGCGAAGAACCAATTGAACAAATCGGTCGTACTTTTGAAACCAGAGATGAATTTGAATTAGCATTAGTTCAACAAGCGATTGCAATGAAAAAACCAATCTTAGCAATTTGCCGTGGTTTACAAATCGTCAATGTAGCAATGGGAGGAACTTTATACCAAGATTTAAGTTCTCAATTCAAACCAACAAATGTTTCACCACTACTACAACATGAACAAAAAGCAATTGGATATTCTCCAGTTCATCACATTACAATTGATGAAAAATCTGAGCTAGCTAAAACATTTGGTACTCGTGCATTTGTTAATTCATTCCATCATGAAGCTGCTAAAGATGTTGCAGATGGACTTCATGTAGTTGCTAGAGCAGATGACGGTACTATTGAAGCAATGGAAAACGATGATTTAACTATTCAATGTATTCAATGGCATCCTGAAAACATGTGGGATCACTATGAAGACGAAAACCAACTATTCGTTGATTTCTTCAATCGTGTTCACCAATAAAAGTAAAAAATCCAACCATAATGGTTGGATTTTTTTATTTATATTTAACAACAATTGCGCGGATAAAGAAGAATCGTTCAAAACGACGATGCATGTAAGTTACTTCAAATCCACTCTTTTCAAATGCAGCTGCGTACTTCTTAATCATTGCAGGAGTATTAACCATAAACATTACACCAGAAGGCATTAAAACTCTCTTCATTTCATATGAAATCGATTGAACAATTGCCTTTTTGGGCGTACTTAATTGATTTCCATTGGCTGAAATCGCAGTGACTACATCAATACTTCTGTCTTCAAATGGAATCTTATTAATATCAGCTGTTGTTAGTTCAATCTTATTTTTAACTCTTTCCAAAACTGCATTTTTTTCTAAACGACGAATAGTATATTGGTATTTATCTTCAACACCATAAACCTTACCTAGTTGGGTATCACGAGCTAGCTTAATTAAAGCATATCCCGTTCCAGTTCCAATATCTAAACCAATCTTATCCTCACTAAATTGGTGTTGTTTAACGAAATCTCTTACAAAGTTTTTCTTAAAAGTAACACTTCTAAACAATGCCCATAAAGCAATTAAAATTAAAATAATGGCATAAATATATAAATGTTTTTTTCGATCCATTAATATCGATCCAAATAACGCTAATGCACCAACGATAGCTGCCGAAATAATATAGGGTTCATCAGTTTTATATCTGTACCAATGTTTTATCCAACCTGTAAATTTATTCATCATTATGTATCCTTTCTTATTTCCCTTTGAATATATAATAACAAATATAATCCATTTTATTAAAAAAATAAATCTTTTTGCCAGAACAATAGGATTCAATTATAAAAAAAGAGTGTAACAAATTTAGTTACACTCTTTTTTCTTATCTAGCTTTTAATTCTGATTGAGTTAACCACTTATGTTTTTTAATAACCATATGTGTTTTAGTGTCTGTAAAGTTAACTACGTATGCTGGTCCTTTATGAACCTTAACAATTTTACCTTTAGCACCCTTCATGTTGTACATGTGGTCTGCTAAAACAGTAACGCTCTTTCCAGCCTTTAAAGCACCTTTAGCTTTTAGTTCGCTTGAAACAACCCACTTATGGTTTTTAACCATTTTACCACCATTAGTTGGCATGAAGTCAATTTCGTATAGGTTAGTCTTGTAAACACCGGCAACAGTTGCCTTAGCATTGTACATACCTTCCATATGCTTAGCTTTCAAAGTTACCTTTGAACCAACTTTGAACTTTGCATTGGTAGCTTTCTTTAAACCTTTAGGTAGTTTAGAATTCATATTCATTTCTAAACCATCCATCATCATCATTGATGACTTTTTATCCATCTTCATTGAAGAATGATTCATACTCATTGAAGATTTTTTATCCATCTTCATTGATGACATGTCATGCATATCCTTCTTTGAAGATGCGTTAGCTGAAACTCCAGCTAACATTGATAATGATAAAGCAGCAACTGAAACAGTTGCAAATAACTTACTAATTTTCATTTTGAGGCACCCCTTAAAAAATATTTTACATTAAATAATCTTACTCTTCCTAAAGAATATCAAAATGATTTATGGTTGTCCTATATTTTGCTCAAATATTATAAAATAATAGAAATTTTCATCATTCTACGTTACCATGATAGTAACTAATACATTGAAAGAAGGACTATTATGAATTTCAAAAAAGTCATTGTTAGTTTATTCGCAGCAGTAGTTGTACTTGCTACTCCAGCAGTTGCAGCTAACGCTAAAGGTTTACCTAACAAAAACTCAAACTATTGGAATCAATCACGTAGCATTAAGACTACAAGAACCATTACTGCTTACGAACACAGTGTTAGCAACAACACTCTTTCAAACACAGTACTAAAGAAGAAAACCATCAAAAAAGGCACTGCTTTAACAGTTAGTCGCATTAACAACAACCACAAAGAATGGTTATTATCTGGAATTAAATCAAGTAACGGTGCCGTTTGGATTACTAAACAAAGCACTACTACATGGATGAAAACTTATGTTGATCCATCATTCTCAACTAAGTATGTAAAGACCACTAAGAACATTAAAGTATCTGCACATAAAGTTGCAAACGGTGTTATCCAAAGCAAAGTAACTAAGACTGCTACCATCAAGAAGGGTACTGCCTTATTTACTAGAAAACTATCAAACAACGCCGGCTGGATTGTTTACGGAAACGTACCAAACTACAACGGTGTGTGGGTATACGGTTCAACTAAAGCTAACTGGATGAAAGCTGCCAAAGTTTACAAGACTGGTTTCTCCACTGTCGATTCAGACAAACTACCTGACTCAGGATACGTTACTGGTTACTACTCATACTACTTAGGTAGCATTACTTTAGGCGGTACTACTATTTACCCTGGTGATCAAATCAGAGTTCAAAAGACTAGTGACTCAACTGAAAGCATTATGATTAACGGTTTATCCAACGGAGTTAATGTTGGTAATAACCAAGGTCTAGCTACTTTAACTAACACTGTTGTTATCAAGTTAAAGGACAGTAGTGGTAAAGAAACTGGTCAAAGCAGAATCGTAGCTAGATACACTCCTGATGATGCTAGAAACATCGTGTTAAAGGGATACACTCCTCAAAACGGTGATCAATGGACATCATTTAGAAGTGACCACCAAACTTACGATGTTTACGTTTACTACACTTCAATTAACGGTTGGGTATACCAAGGTCCTTGGGATCCAAACAAGACCCAATCCAATTCAAATCAAGGTAACTCTAACGCAAATTCCAACCAAAGCACTAACACTAACAACAAATAGTGCAAAATAAAAAAGACCGACAATTAATTGTCGGCCTTTTTTATTTTATTCAGCTTCACCAATCGCTTTTTGAATGTCGTCTTTTGAGAAGTCGTGATCCATGTAGTCTTGGTTGTTAACTGGTAATTCTTGTTCTAACTTACTGAATCGTTGAACTGCAATGTTACCTGATTGCATTTCGAAGTCCATAACGTGACCACCCATTGAATGATCATCAGCTAAGAAGTGCAAGTGGAAGCCACCTACTGCAGCACCATTAAATATTTGTGGTGAATAGTAACCAATAATTGTTCCTTCAACATCTTCTTTTTTAAAGACACTTTGGTTATTAGCACATTCCACTAATCCAGGATAAGGCTTTGGTTGTTTGTTAATCGATCTAGTTTGCGCAAACTTGAATTTACCGTGTGCTTTAACAGAGAAGAATGTATTTTCCCATTTAGTGGCATCTAATACTTTCTTTTCAAAAGCAGCAGCGTTCAATGATGCATCAACATCAGTTAATGGCTTGAAAGCGCCTTGATGAACGTTGGCAAATGGAACTGTAAAGTCATCTTTAACTTCATTGACGTTACCATCACCATCAACTTGATAAGCAATACCGTCTAAAATGATTAGTTCACCGTCTAGACCATCACCAGTTCCGATACCAGTATCACCGTGTGATAGTAAGTCAGTTAAACTTAAATTTCCTTCAAATAGTCCTGGAACTAATAAAGCTAATGTTCCGTATTGATATAATGAATCCACATTATTCATTATTGTCATCTCCTTAATTATTTATTCAAGTTTATCACAATCATTTTATTTTGGTGTGATTTAAAACTAAATAAAAAATAACCAATACTATACAGTATCAGTTATTAATAAATTGTCTATTGCGACAATTATATTTACGCAAGTTAGTCTTTACTACAAAGCTTGACTTAAATATTCGATTACTATAATTTATCAAATGATAAATTCTTTGGAAGTGAGATCAATAATATTGTTTAGGATATATTGATATGAACACATGCAAGCAATTTAATTTTATAAGACTTTGTTTTTTCTATTTTCTGGATGAGAGTTAATATATTAAATTCGGGGAAATTCAATACATTGCGGATTTTATTAATATAAAATATCAGCGCGACTTAATATTTTATACGGTTAGAGATAGTTAAATAAAAAGAGCCAGAAAAAACTAAATTTTAAGATTTAGACTAAGATGATCTCTTAAGATATTTTGATAAAAGCCAATGAATGATTATTAACTAGACCATAAATTGTATAAGTGATTATAATCTATAATTCCACAACCTACCATTGTCTTAGCTTAATCAATCATTCACGTACTTTGCACCAAAAACCAACTTACAAAGATTTATCCCAATATTTAGAAGACCTTAGCGATGACTATTCACATCTAATCGAGAAAATAGTCGATTGCCTAAATCTTCTAAGCTAGAATATATCCAATCTATAATAGTGTCAACGAGAATAAAAATATACATATGTATAAAAAGCAACCGTTTTTTATCGATAATTTTGGTTATTATAACGATAATTTAAAAGGCTAGTTCAAAAACTAATAAGAAATTTTATTATTGTTTACATTTTCATTAAGATACAAAAAAAGACGTTAAAATAAAACGTCTTTTTTGTTTTTATAATATCTTTTGATAGAGAACTGTTGCTAATAACGCTCCTATAATCGGAGCCACAACAGGAACCCAGCTATACTTCCAATGTGAGTTCCCCTTATTTGGAAAACGACATAATGAATGAATAATTCGTGGCGCTAAATCTCTTGCAGGATTTAACGCTGGTCCAGTGGGTCCACCAAATGAAATAACTAAACACATTACCAAAAAACCTAAACCGATAAAATCAGCTCGAGGGTCAACTTTATCATTGGTCATAGCTAGTGCACCTAACACTAAAATAAAAGTTCCGATTAATTCATTTATAAAACCATTTACATAGCTATGAGCAGCATCAATAGTAGAAAACGTCCCTAAGATGCACTCATCACCGGTGGTTTCATCATAATATGGCTTATACGCCACTACTACCGCCAGCTGACCAACAGCAGCTCCAAAAAATTGAGCAATAATGTAGAATAATGCTTCATGCCAAGGAAATTGATTGGTGAAAGCCAATGCCAAAGTCATCGCTGGATTTATTTGCGCTCCCGAAACAGTAGCAAACATTAATGCTGGAATCATGACCCCAATTCCGTATCCTAATCCAATTAGGATCCATCCTCCATGAAACCCTTTAGTTCCTTTTAATTCCACATTAGCCACCGAACCATTTCCTAAGGCAACCATGATAGCTGTCCCCATAAATTCGGCAATGCATCTAGTTAATAACGTATAATGATCCAACTTTCTATCCCCCATCATATTATTTATCGAGTCGTATCGATTATCATTGTCTACGTTTTCATCAAACTCACTTGCTCTTAAAACTAGATATTCTCAGCAATCTTTTTTGGCATATAAAAAAGGTTATAAAGTCTTGGTTTGATTTCATAACCTTTCAGTCATAATATCTATTTCAATGTTTATGTATTTCTTTGCCGTTATTAAGTCGTTGTAAAACCGTGTCTTATTCACAGTGATCAAGTTGAAAATGAGTCGCTAATTGTAAATAGATACTTTTATAAATATCTTTAGCATTTATGATTATATTGTCATTCAGTTATTTTTTCAATAGCAATAATAAATATTTAATGTACAAATGTAAAAAATCGTTATAATTTCTTGATAACAGCATCTATAAAAGAATTATTTTAAAAAATTTACCGTCATAGATATAAATAATATTTATACTTTCTTGAATTATCATAATAAATATAGATAAATTTAATAAACTTATCTAAATCTTAAAATTTAAATCCCTCAATCGATACTATAATGTATGTAGAGAATACGAAAAATCAAATAAACTTATAATAATGAAAATAATCTTAAAAGGAGATGAACTATTATGTTAATTACTAATAAATCAAAAAGAAAAATTGTTATGTCCTTTTTAAACATATCTGCTCAGCAAGACATCAATACAATTAGTACCAATGATATTATTGACAATGCAAATATTTCTAGAGGTACGTTTTACAATCACTTTAAGAATAAAATCGATATTGTTCACTTTATAGAAGAAAATATCAGCGAATCATTAGACGCAGAATTTGATAGCGTAGATAAAGGCAATTCTAATTTTTTCCACATTTTAACAGAAAATGTATTTCCAATCGTATATGATGATAGAGAATATATTAAAGTTCTATATAAATTTTATGAACCTGAATTATTCAGTTTTCTACAAAGCCACTATGAAAAATTTTTAATCCCTTATTTTGATCACTATGATGAAAACAAGGTTGGCATTCCTAAATATTTTACACTTTCATTTTTCTTTAGAGTAATTTTAGACGCTATTATGGCTTGGATTTCTCAACCTATTCCTATACCTACGGAAGAATTCAGAAAGATATTCTATAAACTAATTAATAATTCCATGACCGAAATATGTGGGATCGTTATTAGAGAATAGTTAAGGAGTCATTGTGACTCTTTTTTTATACATAAAATTCAATATTATAGCTGTTAATCATTGATATTTAGTACCTATTCGAATTAAAATGAAAGATACAGAAATAATTAAGGAGAACGATTATGAAAAAAATTTTATCAATCTCACTTGCGTTATTAACATCTATTCTAATTCTTAGCGCTTGTGGTAAGAAAAATGTTGATGAACATAAAACTATTTCAACACCTAAGCCTACCCTATCTGACGCGCTAAACACCTCTGGAATATCATTAGAAAAATATGAACAAATTAAATATACTAACCAACAACTAAATGGTGGTGACAGTTCCAAGAAAATTATGAGCATTTTAGGAAAGCCAAGTTCTTCCAAGGAAACTAAGCTTACTAATAATGATCCTGCTACTCAATATACATGGCAAATGGGGGGCAACGCTCAGCTTCAATACATTTTCGCTATCATTTACAAAGATAAAGTGTTAAGTAAAGGTTTTCAACAAAATACAAACTCTAAGATTGTAAGTAAAGCTAAAATCAAAGCATTAAATAACTCAATGTCATTCGAAGCTGTTAAAGATAAATTAGGAGCTCCTTTGTCTGAACAAGTATCTGATGGGGTCGCCTTCATGACTTATCAAACTGATAAAAATAATCACGCATGTAACTTGACGTTTAGTAATAATAAATTGAGTAAAACTCAATTTGTAACTCTAAGTAGTAACTAAAAAAAGGAACTGATTTAATAAATCAGTTCCTTTTTACATAATATCAATGTAACCATCTTCTCTAAGTGCATCTAAGGTTTCTAGTAGGTCATCGTTACTCATGTTGTTTAATTGTTTTAAAAAATTTTCTTCATAAGTATCAATTAAATCATCAAAGTACGACTTAATTGTCTTTGGTTCTAATTGACGATACATTCGAATCTTATCCTCAGGTTTACGCAAGTCGAATTGATAGTATTGTTGAAATTTTTTTACATACCAAGCTCCCTTAATTTTAGCTTGATAAGTCATAATTCGATCATCAGTCCAATACATATAAATCACCTCATTATGGATGCATTAGTATAAATTATATAACAAATTAAAATTAGATGAAAATATAATAGAACTAATCTAAATGATTATTTTTGACCACGACCATATGATGCATCAAAAGCTGTAAATTTTTTATCATGAAGTTCCTTAGCAGCATCGTTTAACCAATTAGTGTTTCTCAATAATGCACGGCCTTGCATGATTAAATCAGCTTGATTGTTTTGTAAAATATATTCCGCTAAACCCGGATTATCCAATAAACCAACTGTTGAAACATCAATATCAACACTTCTCTTTAATTCTGTAGCAAAACGAGTTTGATATCCATCATGAACAGGGAAATTAGGTCCAACAGGCAGCAATCCTCCTGTTGAAACATCAAGTAGTTCAACATCAGCAGTTTCTAACCATTTACCAACTTGTCTCCAATCGTCGATAGAATTTTCGTTGCCATCATCGGCATAATCAGTTAATGATAAGCGAACCCAAATTGGTCCTGAAAAGTTATCTTTCACAATCTCGGCAACTTCTCTTACAATTCTAAAACGATTTTCTAAACTTCCACCATATTCATCTGATCGATGATTACTTGCTGGCGACAAGAATTGATTTAATAAGTATCCATGAGCACCATGAATTTCTATCATATCTACTCCAGCGTCAGAAGCACGTTTTGCAGCCTCACCAAACTTTCTAACGATTTTTTTAATTTGGTCTATAGATAATTCTTCTGGTGTCTTGCTATTTTCATCAAAAGCAATTGCACTGGGTGCAACTGGTGAATCTTCATCAGCTGCTTTTCTACCAGCATGATTTAATTGAATCCCGACTTTTGTTCCTAAATAGTGTAGCGAATCTATTAGACGTTTAAATTCAGGAACTTGGTCATCATCCCATAGTCCTAAATCATTCTTACTAATACGACCTTTAGGATCTACGGCAGTTGATTCGGTAATAATCAACCCAACTTTACTAATTGCTCGCATACCGTAGTGTGCAAAATGAAATGGTGTTGGAATACCATCTTCTTTTTTTACCTCATAAGTGCACATTGGCGACATTACAACTCGATTAGATAATTGCAAGCCTCCCACTTTAGCTGGTGATAATAATTTTGACATAATCATCTTCCTCTCACTTATTTAATGTAAGTTATTATACACGTCGTTTTTATTTTTCTAAAAGAAAAAGCATTCCCATCAGGAATGCTTATTTCATTAATGCTTTCATCGCATTGTTAAAACAATCTAGCGAACAATTAATTTCACCTTTGATAATTCTAAACTTACGATCAATATACTCTTGCGTAATTTCTTCACTATCATTTTGATTTAAATATTCCACTAAATGATCAATATCTCTAATCACATTACTATCACGGTTAGTACCATCTAAAGCATTAATAATGTGAGAACGTGTCCTTTTAAGTGTTAGTAGTGTTTCATCAATTTGTGCTTGTAACATAATTATCTACCTCCACGATTATTATCTAACTAATTATAATGACAATTCGTCAAACAACAACTATTTAGTTCTTATCAGTTTCAATTGATTTAATATTCTTACGGACTAGGAATAAATTGATTCCCGCCAAGATGGTTGTAGCAATAAATACACCGCGGTATCCGCCAATCAATACCACCGCTGATCCAATCATTGGTCCGGTCACGTTACCAGCTGCTTGGAAGCTTTGATTCCAACTAAAGACCTGACTGATTCTGTCATGTGGACTATATTTAGCAAGAATAGCTTGAACAGTGGGTAGTAATGCAGCATCAGATATCCCGATAAAGAAACGTAATGTTCCTAATTCCCATACGTTTTGTGCAAATGTTGTTAAGAAGAAGATGCCCATTGAAAAAAATAATCCAAACTTTAATATTTGATGTGAACCAATCCTGTCACCCAATCGGCCAAAAAAAGGCGCAATCGATACCATTGCCACCCCATTAATAGCTTGGATAATTCCAGCAGTAAGTGCAATATTAGTCGACGTTGGATCTAATTGTTTAACATACAAACTCAAAATTGGAGAGATAGAATTATTAGTAGCTTGTATGAATAAAGTAGTTAAGAACATTCCGAATAAAATCTGTTTAGTCGGAATACCTGATAAGAAATGCGGTTGCTTTTCACCCTTCTTACGTTCAACTGGTTTAAAGTTTTCATGTACAAAGAAAACACTTAAGAAGAATGCTGTTAGCATCGCAATCCCTGTAATTAAGAAGGTATAACGATAACCAAAAGTATCAGCGATTAGTCCTCCAATCATCGGACCAATCAATGTCCCTGAAACGTTTCCAGTAGCTAGCTTGCCGGATGCTTGTCCGACATGATCTTTAGGCGTTTCTGCGGCAACTAACGCGTTTGCATTACTAATAAACCCTGAAAAGATTCCTTGCAATAGTCTTAACACAATTAGTTGCCATGCGCTGGTAACTAAACTCATTGAACCAATTACAATTGCCATCCCCAATGATGCTCGTAACAGCATGGGCTTTCTACCATACTTATCAGCCAAGATTCCCCAAAGTGGAGACACTACCATCTTAACTAAAAATGGTGCAGCGAATGCCATCCCACTCAAAATTGAAACCTGTTCCGTGCTATAGTTACCCAATTGCCCAATAAACAAAGCAATAAATGGACTAATACAGCTAAACCCAATTCCTGCTATAAAGTTACCAAACCATAAAACATTCAAGTTTTGCTTCCAATTAATCGCTCGATCACCCAAGGGTGAACTCATCTCCTTATACGTGATTTATTTAAGACATAATTAAAAATTATAACACTTATCCGAATACATGAGAATTATTAAGTAATTGTTAAGATTAAACAAATTCAATTGGTATTTAATTATCATTGTGATAAGATTACTTAAAATAATTTTATTATAGGAGGAAATCATGCAAGCTGTTCAAAATACACAAAGCTTTTTTATGCTGTTTGCTTATGGTGTTTTTCTTTTCGGAGCCATCTGTATGGGATTAGGTTGGTTCTTCTTTAAACTTCGTGCAATGGCTAATAAACCAGCCTGGGACGGAATTGGTGGAAAACTAATCCGTTTCGGTGCAGTTATTGTCGTAATTGGCGTAATATTAGTCGCCGCTGCAATTTACTTATTAGGAACTAAATAGGAGATATATTATGAAAAAAATGATTAAAACAATTGCTTTATCAACATTAGTTGCTGCTACATTCTCTACTTCTGTTTTGACAGTAAGTGCTAACACAAAAAATACTAGTACTTCTGAAAATGCATTAATTACAAAATTTAAACAACAAACTACTGATGATGCTATTATCGCAACAAAAAAATCAATCAGTAAATTAACGCAAGATGATTTAAATAACTTCATTCCTACAGAAGCTATCAAGACTAATGGGAATACAGTTACTGATCCTGGGTCTGATGCTAACTTTGTTACTAAAATTAATTATAAAGCAACAAAAAATCCAAAAAATGTTATCAAATTACCTAAAGGATATACAATTAAAGCTCTTAAATCTGTTTCCAATGGAAATAATGTTTCTAACAGAAACTTACAAATTAAATTTGGTAAAATCGGTTTAAATGGTCTAGCAATAAATTCATTTACACCTTCTAAAAAAGACTTAAGTCGTCAAGTTAACTTAAATAAGATTACTTACGCACAATCCAAAGAATTAACTCAATTTGCATTAAGTGTTTTAAATCCAGCTATTAAACAAGCTAAAGGAATTCAATACAAGGCATCATCAAACACTATTAAAGCTGCACAAGCATATGCTGATGTTTACAGTAAAGACAACTGGAACAATACTGGCAAAAAGACTAGTCATGATCCAAAGGCGCAAAAAGTAGTTTCTAAGAAATTTAAGATTTCTGATGTTGCTGAAGAAAACTACAGTGACAATCCATCATTTGCTCTAACTAGTCCTAAAATTAAAAAACGTGTTGTATCAATGGCTGCTTTAAAACATGCTATTTATAACTCAATCGCGCTTCAATTATTTGAAGATGGACCATCATACTGGGGTCATGCTAGTGCATTAATGAATCTAGACATCCACAAAAAGTACCAACCTAATTACTTTGCTGTTTCTTTTGATAAATTTGGTGGAATTCATTTCTTTATGGTTCCTCACAACAAATTAGTTAACAAACAATACAACATTGGTACTATGATTAGTGTAAAATAAATATAAACAGTAAAAGCTCACAATAGTTATTGTGAGCTTTTATATTCTAAATTATAAGGACGATAGCAATGTACATTTTACCAATTGTTTTTTTAATGTTAGTTATCCTATTTTCATGGTCATTTTATAAACATCAAGCCAGTTTATGGAACGGTTTTTTAGCCTTAATGGCGTTATTTTCACTGGCTGGTAACTTTGTTTTCTTTTCAATATATAGCAATAGTAAACTATTGCATACTATATTTTTAGTAACTTTTATAATAACGGCCGTTGGAATTATTATAATATATACATTTCACGCAGTTATTTTCATTTGGAATGGAATCATTGTATGGATAAGAGAGAGCCATTCACTAGCGAATTTATTAACTTTAATTTTAGGAATTTTCATGCTGTTATACCCATTAATTAATTTCCTACTATTTCATAAACTAATTCCTAAACCTTATAACTCAATTCTAGAAATCATTTGTAACCTAAGTATTTTCTACCTAATCAGTTTGTTCGTGATTTTCTCAATTTCGGTCTGGATTTGTAACTTCTACCGACCAAAAAACTACAAAGACTTCATCATTGTCTTGGGAGCTGGATTATTAAATGGTAACCAAGTTTCACCTTTATTGGCTGCGCGAATTCAACGCGCCATCGACGTTTACAAGCAACAAGCATCAAATGGTCATCGCCCATTAATTATTTGTTCAGGTGGTCAAGGCGTCGATGAAACCATCCCTGAAGGTGTAGCAATGCGAGACTATGCAATTAAGCAAGGTATCGATGCCAACGATGTAGTCGCCGAAGATAAATCAAGAAACACAATTGAAAACTTCGCTTTTTCGAAAAAAATTGTTGATGATCATCAATTAGATTCAAATAGTGGTTTATTTGTTTCGAACAACTACCATATTTATCGTGCTAGCTCATATGCTTATCAAGCAGGTATGCACATTTATGGATTAGGTGCCAAAACGAGTTTCTTCTTTTTACCGAACGCGATTATCCGTGAATTTATCGCCATTTTAATGCGTCATAAATTAGCCAACTTAATGATTGTATTCGCATTTATTTTAATCGCAGTGATTCCGCATCTATAAAAAAAGACGTCGATAATTTCGACGTCTTTTTAATTAATTAAATAAGCGACAATGCAACCTAGTAAGACTATTCCCACTATTATCATCGCTGCAACTACCATTTTATCTTGCTTCATTTTAAATTCTCCTTTGTAACGTGAGTTTAATATTTCTTAAAGCTTTTACTGCTATACTAATTATCATAAAGAAGGTGCTTAAATGAAAAATATAATTATGATTGTTATTTTACTCCTTTTAACAATTACTCCCAGTATTACTACCAATGCTAACGTTAAGAAAGTCGATAGTCCATCTATTTATAGAGTAACTGAAGAAACTTCAGATAGTATCGGGATTGTAGTCGCTAATCATAATGAAAATATCTATCGTGATTTAACATTCAAAGACGTCAAACAAAAAGCTAAATCTTTATCCAACCAAGTAATCACCGTTGGAACTAGTTATCACGTTAATATTAATGGCACGCAAAAAATCTATCAAGCCATCTATCAAAACCATCAGCTAGTCGGTTATCTTTGGCATGGTGCTATTCAGATTAACCAGAAAGCTTCATTTAGCCACCAAGTAGCCATCAACACAGTGAAAAACATTAACACTTATCGTCGTGATAATGGATTATCACCCATTCGATTTGACTTTTCATTAGAAGACGATGCTAAAAACAAATTAAATATAATTGAACAATATATATTGCCCCAAAACAATACCAATATTTCATATTGGTTATATCAAGATGATGCTGATTACCAAGGGACATCCCTTAGTTGGATAATGTTTAGCCAATTTTCCAAACAAAGCAACACTTCTTTTAATAATTTAATTACCAGCAATAATATTTCATCGATTGGAATTGCTGCTAAAAAAAGCCCCATTTATCAAGGTAACGCCAACAATTTAAATAATTACTATGTAGTAATTGAAGCCAATTAAAAAACGTTGCCTTACAGCAACGTTTTTATTTTCTAATATCATCCAAATATTGCTTAGTTAACTTCTTCATCGTGTCTTCCCAATTATAATTAGTACTATCACAAATATCGTTAATAAAATTAAGCTGTTTAGCTTCAATCTTTTCGATTAATGCTTTACCATCATCAGTCAAAAAAACGACTTTTTTTCGTTTATCAGTCTTGGATGGGCCTGTATAAACTAAATTACGTTCACGTAGATCACGACAAGCCACATTCAATGCTTGTTTAGAAATATCCAATATTTTTAATAATTGTTTGATTGTAATTTCCTCAATTGTATCAATTGAAAATAACATTTTTTGTTGGTTAGAAGTTAAGTTGTATTGTTCCAAATCAATACTTCTAGCAATTTCTTGATAGGCGAAATAAAAGACCATTAATTTCTTTTTATCGATCATCAAATTCTCCTTTAGGTCAATTAAATTGACCTTTTTAAAAATAGTGTTATTATATAAAGGGTCAATTAAATTGACCCTTTAATCATAATACTACTATCATTTAGTAATTAATAGTTAATCAATTAAATTTTTCCTATTTATTTAAGAGGTGTAATCATGAATAAACCATTAACCGGATCAAAAGCTTTAATTCAAAGCATGATCAATCAAAATATTAAATACGTTTTCGGGATTCCTGGTGCTAAAGTGGACCAATTTTTCGAAGATTTACAAGATTGTAAAGATCCAAAAGCACCACAATTAATTGTCACTAGACACGAACAAAATGCTGCTTTTATCGCTGCTGCTATCGGTCGCTTAACTGGAGAACCTGGTGTCGTTGCCGTAACATCTGGACCTGGTGTTTCTAACCTAGCTACTGGTCTAATTACTGCTACTTCTGAAGGTGACCCCGTTATTGCAATTGGTGGACAAGTTAAACGTGATGACTTATTACGTCTAACCCATCAAAGTATCAATAACGCAGACTTATTAAGAAGCACTACTAAGACTTCTGTTGAAGTACAAGACCCTAATAACATATCAGAAACATTCTCTAACGCATACATCAGTGCGCAATCACCTAAGAAAGGTGCTGCTTTCTTGTCACTACCACAAGATATTCTAAGTGAAGAAGTGACTCGTCCAGTGATCGATAAACTTCCCGCCATCACCAATGGAAGTGTTGATAAGACACGCATGAAAGAAATCGCAGAATTAATTGGTAAAGCTAAGCAACCAGTAATTCTAGCTGGTATGCGTTCCTCTACTCAGGATGTTTCTGAAGCATTACACATGCTATTACGTAAATTCTCTATTCCAGTCGTTGAAACCTACCAAGGCGCTGGAGTAATTTCCAAAGATCTAGTGGAAAACTACTACGGTCGTGTTAGTTTATTCGACAACCAAATTGGTGATACGATTCTAAAAAATAGCGATCTCATTATTGCAGTTGGATACGATCCTGTCGAATACGAAGCTCGTAACTGGAACCAATCACACACTCAAGTAATTAACATCGATACAGTTTCCCCTGAAATTACAGCAGAATACCAACCTAAAATAATTGTTAATGCCGATATTGCAGAAAGTTTAACTGCTTTAACTGAATACCTAGATGACTCTTTAGAATTAGACGCTAATGTTAAAGACCAACTTCATAAATTACGTGAACACTTCACTGAAACCGTTGAAGAAATTCACGAAACTACTGATAATGGTCTACATCCAATTTCTGTCATTCAATCATTACAAAAATTCGTGAACGAAGATACAATTGTAACCGTAGATATTGGTAGTCACTATATCTGGATGGGGCGTTACTTCAAGACATACAAACCTCGACACTTACTATTTAGTAATGGTATGCAAACCCTTGGAGTTTCACTACCATGGGCGATTGGAGCTGCACTTACTCACCCTGAACAACCAGTTATTTCCATCTCTGGTGATGGTGGATTCCTATTTTCCGGACAAGAACTAGAAACTGCGGTTAGATTAAAATTAAACATCATTCAACTAATCTGGGTCGATGGTTACTACGACATGGTTAAATTCCAAGAAGTGGCTAAATATGGTCATGACGCCGGTGTAAAATTTGGTTATGTGGACTACGTAAAGTATGCTGAAAGTTTCGGTGCCACTGGCATTCGTGCTAATAATGTTGATCAATTAGATTCCGCTTTAAACCGAGCTAGTGAAGTCGAAGGCCCTGTTATTATTGAAATCCCTGTTGATTATAAAGATAACATAGAACTAAAAACTAAATTAATTCCAAACGAATTTAACTAATCAAAAAGAGTTAAGGCATAACTACCTTAACTCTTTTTTTAGTCTTTGCTAGGTAAAGCTGATAAACCCATATCTACCAATACTAATAATATATCGAGCACTTGAATGTACCATGGTAAATAATTAATAATCTCTACCAATAATAAGGGTAATCCATAAGTTAAAATGATCCACTTGGGATTAATTCCAATATCTCTAAATCGTCTTGCATATTGAGATAAGTTAGGAATAAAAGTCGCAATAGTAAAAATTAGGTAAATCATTCTACCAATTCGATTATTAACATTAGTAATTCCTGCGATTATTCCGGTAAGAATGGTTAGGCCTAAAAAACTCCACCAGAATTCAGAACGTTGACTACGGCCTTTAAAATCAAAATATCTTGTCCAATACATCCCGAACCCTTCAAAAAAACCTAACACAAAATCACTTCCCATTTTTTATTTTTTAGTTACATCTATAAATATATGTCCCATTATTATATCACTACCAAACAAAAAAAGAAGTGGATAAACCACTTCCTAGACCAAAGTAATTAACTAGTCTTTATTTTTGCTAGGTAATACAAGAATAATAAAGTTAATTACACTAATGATAAACACAATAGTTCTTAACCAAGCATACTTATCATAGAAGTCTGAAACTTGAATTAATGCGGGTAGTACTGCTGTAGCTAGTAGCCACCATGGAGTAACACCAGCATCACGATAACGACGGAATACAAGGCTAATACCTGGAATAATAGCTGCAAGAGCATATACTACTGCAACAATAATTCCAATTAATGCACCAATTCCAAATCCTTGAACTGTTTTTCCTGAAGTTAATGCAGTAATAATACCAATGCCACCAAATCCTAAAACAAATACAGCAAAAATAACTGCATTAATAAGTTGCATCCACCAGTATTCAGAACGTTTACTTACTCCTCTAAAATTAAAGTAATTTTTCCAGTATAACTTGAAAGCTTTTAGCATAGTTAAAATCTCCTTTTTAGTAATTAAGTCTATCTTAATAAAGAAATTATTAAAAATCAATCTGATAAAACGTAAAAAAAGCTTAAGTTTCTCATTTTATGGTTTTATCTAATAATGATATAATCAAGAAATAACAAGTTAAGGAGGATTTCCATGGATAATATAGCGTCAATTGAGCAACAAGTAATAGCTGCAAGAAAAAATATATCAACCGATGAGCAACTTGCTTTAAATGAATATATTACAGACAATTCAAAGAGTGCCGCAGTAACATGGCTTCTATGGATTTTCTTTGGTTGTCTAGGTGCACATCGTTTTTACTTAAATCACAAGCGAGCCGGATTAATGTTAACACTATGGATTATTGGATTGATAACTTCAACTTTCTTCATTGGATTTATTTTGTTAGCTATCGTCTGGGTTTGGTGGCTTGTTGATGCTTTTTCCATCCAACAATGGATCAAAGAAGACCGTATTCAAAAAGCATACGATGGTATCCCAATCATTACCGGTAAAAGTGTTTTAGAGCTTACTGGAATGCAATCATCTTCATTTAACGTTAATATTGATGATGAAATAGACTTTAGTAAACCACGATAATAATTTTTAGCTTTCTATCCAGTTAGAAAGCTTTTTTATTTGACTTTTATATTTGCACCTGTTATTTTATATGTAACATGTTAATAATAAAGTAACAACGAGGAGAATAAAATTATGAAATATGCAATTAGTGCCGTAACTGGTAATTTTGGTAAAGAAGCCATTAAAGTTTTAATGAAGAATGTCCACCGCGATGAAATTATCGCTTTAGCAAGAAATGTAGAAAAAGCAGAAAAACAACTTCCTGCTGGTTTAGATGTTCGTCCTTTCGATTATGGAGACGTTAATCAAATGACAGAATCACTTCAAGATGTTGATAAATTATTATTTGTTTCATCGCAACCTAGCATGGAACTACCTCGTATGACTCAACACCAAAACGTTGTTGATGCCGCTAAAGCTGCTGGAGTTGAATTTGTGGTATACACTAGTTTCCCACATGCTGAAACAGCTGATAACTTCTTATCACATGATCACACTAAGACAGAAGTTGCGATTAAAGAAGCTGGATTAGACCACGCTTTTGTTCGTAACAACTGGTACCTAGAAAATGAAGCAACTGTTTTAGCCCCTGCAGCGCAAGGTAACCCATTTGTATACGCTGCCGAAGATGGTCACGTTGGTTGGGCGCTAGAAGCAGAATACGCTGAAGGTGCTGTCCGTGTATTATTAAGCAAACAACCAAAGGAAATTTACGAATTTGCTGGTCCTAGACACACTTATGCTGAGTTAGCTGACGCATTAAAAGAAGCTACCGGCGCTGATTTCCCAGTTATCTCAGCTAACATGAAAGACTACGCTAACGGTCTAAAAGAAGCTGGCTTAGATGACTCAACTGTTGAAATCGTTTCAAGTATTCAACAACTAATCAAGGAAGGTCAATTAGACGAAGAAACTAATGACTTAACTGCTATCATCAGTCATCCCCTAACTCCACTTACTGAAGCCATTAAGAAGGTTGTTAAATAATGAAATATTCACATCGTTTGAGTGATGCGATTCATATTTTGACCTATATTAGTGCTTCAGACATCGTCGAAAACGATTTATCTAGTCGTGCGATTGCCGGAAGTATAAACTCCAATCCCAGTCTAGTTAGAAGGTTAATGTCTGCATTAAAGTCTGCTGGCTTAATCACTAGTGTACCTGGTAAAGCCGAAGTCGCATTGAGTCGTCAACAATCAGACATTACTTTATTAGATGTCTATAACGCGATTGCAGAACCTGATTTCATCCATGTTGATGAAGAAACTAATCAACGTTGTCCAGTAGGTGCTAACATTCAACACGCATTGCATAAAGCATATGACCAAGTTCAACAACAAGCAGAACAACAATTAAACTCCATCACCCTTCAAGATATCGTCAATGATGTGGTTGAAGAAAACAAAAAGAGTGCTATTAAATAGCACTCTTTTTTAGTATTCATCATTTGAATCAACGTGAATTGATTTTTCAATTTCTTTTTCTCTTTGAGCATTTTCAATACGAATTAGCATTTCCATTTGAAGTTGATTCAATTGGCTTTGATGCTTATTATACTTAGTTTGCAAATCCACTTTTGCATGCAATAACTTCAATTCTTCTTCAGAACGAAGGTTAACATGGTAGTCATTACGACGGTTTAAGTCATCCTTTTCACCAGCACGATTTTGACTCATCATGATAATAGGTGCTTGAATCGCAGAGATACATGATAAAGCCAAGTTCAATAAAATAAATGGATATGGATCGAAATGCCAGCCAAATAATTGCATAACGTTAATGAACATCCAAACTATTAAAAAAACGATAAATGAAATTACAAACCCCCATGAACCACCGACTTTAGCTACCTTATCAGCTAAACGTTTACCGAAAGTATAGTTTTCCTGTAAGGCTTCGTCGGTATCAATCACTTTAAAGTCTTCATTATTAATTTTTTGAGTTAATCGACGATCTATCTTATTGAAGGCAGCCTCGTCTTTACGCATCGCCTTTTTTATATCAGCATATTGTTGGGCGTAGTTTTCCATGTTTTCACTCCTAAATGTCTTTATATTGTTGATTTTATACTTATTTGTGACTAGATACAAAAATTATTTCCCTATATAAAAAGCAGATCTTATCGATCTGCTTTTTTTATTATTTAAATGCTTTGTTACCTATATCGGTTCTAAATGAATATAGGTTAGCATCGACAGTATCTTTAATCACCTGGTTAACCCTAGTTTGTGCTTTTTTCAAGTCACCATCAGATGAAATCACCATCATGATGCGACCACCAGAACTAACTAGCTTTTCGTCTTGTTCTTTGACGCCGGCATAATCAATTTCAATATCTGGTTGCGTGAATTCAGGTAATGTTATTGCATCTAAATGTTGTTGTGGATAACCTTTTGCTGCTAACACACTTCCTAAATAATAACGATTGCTACTCCAATTAACTGTTGGTTGTTGATGATTCATTAATTGTTTAATGATTTCACCAAAATCATCTTGCAATTGGGGAAGAATAACTTGAGTTTCTGGGTCACCCATTCGAACATTAAACTCAATCACTTTGATGCCATCGTCAGTCATAATTAATCCGGCGTATAGAAATCCTTGGAATAAAATGTCACGTCTGTGCATTTCCTCCAAAACTGGTCTAATCACCTTCACTAACCCGTCTTCGACAACATCTGAGCCAAATTGAGGTAATGGACTATAAGCACCCATCCCACCGGTGTTCAACCCTTTATCACCGTCATAAATGCGCTTATGGTCTTGCGCTAGCGGCATGGTAACAACATCTAAATCATTAACCATCACAATCATGGAAAATTCTTGGCCGACTAAGTAGTCTTCCATTAAAATTTCTTGATTAGCGTTATTTTGATAAACATCGTTGATGATATTCTCAGCATCTGATTTAGTTGCCGCGATAAAGACCCCTTTACCGGAAGCTAATCCATTTAGCTTAATTACAACCGGAAAACTGGTTGTTTCTAAATATTTTAGAGCTTGGTTTTGATTATCAAAGGTCGCGTATTGAGCAGTCGCTACCCCTGCAGATGTCATTACATCTTTAGCAGATTCCTTAGAACTTTCTAGTTGAGCAGCTGCTTGGTTGGGGCCAAAGATGTTTAACCCCGCATCCTTAAAGCAATCAACTACCCCTTCACTAAGTGGTTTTTCAGGACCTACCAATGTCCAATCGATTTGATTTTGTTTGGCGAATTCGATTAAGGCTTCAAAGTCACACTCTTCAATATCTAAAGTTTCAACATTTTTTAAAATATTCATCATTGGATTACCAGGTGCCACATACACATGGCGATTCGCACTCTTAGTTAGCTGCTTTGCCATCGCATATTCGCGACCACCAGACCCAATTAACAACCAATTTTCCATTTATTCCACTCCTATTTTAGTGCTTGAAGTGACGATTGCCACTAAATACCAACGCAATTCCCAATTCATCTGCTTTATCAATTGAATCTTGGTCACGAATACTACCACCAGGTTCAACGATTGCTGTAATACCATGTTTAGCGGCATATTCAACGCAATCATCCATTGGAAAGTATGCATCAGATCCTAAGACTGCGTTTGCATAGTTAGGCTTAACTTCTGCCTTCTTAATGGCAATCTTAGTAGAATCAATACGGTTAGGTTGACCTGAGCCAATCCCTAGAGTTTGGTTGTCAGTGGTAACTACAATTGCATTACTCTTAACATGCTTAACTGAGTTTTGAGCGAATGCTAATGCCTTCATTTGTTGTTCAGTTGGTTGTTTCTTAGAAACAACTTTGTATTTTGATTCACTTTCATGCATTAAGTCACGTTCTTGTACTAACATTCCACCTAATACAGAAACCATGTCTGGTTTAGTTGGGTTAATCTTTGTAAAGTCGACTGTTAGTAAACGAATATTTTTCTTCTTAGCTAAGACTTCATATGCTTCATCTGTAAATGATGGTGCAATTACGATTTCTAAAAAGATGGCATGCATCTTTTCTGCAGTAGCTAAATCAACTTCACGGTTTAATGCAATAATTCCACCGAAAATAGAAGTAGAATCTGATTCGTAGGCTAATTTCCAAGCGGTTAATAAATCATCTGCAGTTCCAATTCCACATGGGTTCATGTGTTTCAATGCAACAACAGTTGCTTGATCTGGGAATTCAGCGACGATTCTAAGTGCAGCGTCAGCATCACGAACGTTGTTGTAAGAAAGTTTCTTTCCGTGAAGTTGCTTAGCGTTGGCTAATGAGTAAGTTTCAGGAATTGGTTCCTTGTAGTAAGCAGCTTGTTGGTGACTGTTTTCACCGTAACGCATGTCTTCTACCTTTTCATAAGTAACTGTTAACTTATCTGGGAATTCTTCCTTGGTTAGGTAATTTGCGATCAATGCATCATAAGCAGCAGTATGTCTGAATACCTTAGCAGCTAAACCACTACGGTATGCTAAATCAATGTTGCCTTCATCGTATCGTTGAATGTAATCAGCGTAGTCGTTAACGTCTGTAATTACGATGACGTCTTGGCTGTTTTTAGCAGCTGCTCTTAGCATTGAAGGACCACCGATATCAATATTTTCTATTGCATCGGCATATGTAACGTCTGGTTTTTCAATGGTTTCTTTGAATGGATATAAATTGACACAGACTAAATCAATTAAACCAATTGATTGTTCTTTTAATTGTTCCATGTGTTCTGGATTATCACGACGCGCTAGGATTCCAGCATGGATGCGAGGATGTAATGTTTTTACACGACCGTCTAACATTTCATTGAAGTTAGTGATTTCTTCAACAGCCGTTGCGACAACACCATTATCTAAAAGTGTTTTTAAAGTTCCACCGGTTGAAATAATTTCAAAATCTCGTTCTACCAATTGATTGGCAAATTCTACAATTCCATTTTTATCTGAGACACTTAACAATGCTAACTTTTTCACTTTAAATTTCTCCCTTTTCAATTAAATTCAAAATTGTACGTGGATACAATTGATGTTCTACTGCGTGAATTCGACTCTCTAAATCATCTAACGTATCACCTTCTTTACGTGGAACTACTTCTTGAGCAATAATTTGACCAGAGTCAATTTCAGCGTTAATGAAGTGAATGGTCACTCCCGTTTCACTAACTCCTGAGTTATAAGCGTCCAAGATACCTTGTTTTCCCGGAAAACTAGGTAATAATGCTGGATGAATGTTCACGATTTTTTGTGGATATGCATTCAGTAATGTTTCCCCGATAATTCGCATATATCCAGCCAAGAAAATAACTCCAACTCCGGATTGATGAAGAGCCTGCAAGATTTTTTCTTCGCGTTTAACACGGTTTTCACCCTTGGTAACTTCAGCAATAAATACATCAACGTTAAACTTTTTAGCTCGCTTCACCACATATGCATCGTGATGATCACAAACCAATAACTTAATATCGATTGGCAAGTCGGCTTCAGCAATCGCTTCAAAATTAGTTCCATTCCCCGAAGCAAAGATTGCAACGGGAACTTTATTTAAGTTGGACCGCTTGTTTGTCACGTTTTACCACCTCACCAATTTCAAAATATTCTTGTCCGGCATCGGATAAGTAATCAGTAACTGCTTGTTCATATTCTTGTGGGACGACTAGAATCATCCCGATTCCTTGGTTAAATACCAAGTCCATGTCAGCTTGGTCTAGATTGCCCCATTCTTGTAATTTTTTGAAAATCATTGGAACTTCCCAAGTGTGTCTGGAAATGACAGCAGTTAAATCATCTGGAATTACTCGTGATAAATTATCAGCAATTCCACCACCGGTGATGTTGGCAATCGCGTGTAATGCACCAGATTCAACGATACCTTTAATATAGTGGTAGTAAAGATGAGTTGGTGTTAGTAATTCATCAATTAATGGTTGCTTGAAACCGTCGTATTGTTTGTTCAAATCTAACTTGGCATCATCAATAATTTTGCGCACTAATGAAAAGCCGTTGGAATGAATTCCAGAAGATTTTAAACCAATCAAAATGTCGCCTTCGCGTACATTTTCAGCTTTTAAAAGGCGTTTCTTATCAGCAATTCCAACCGCAAATCCACTTAAATCATAGTCACCAGTCTTGTAGATTCCAGGCATTTCTGCCATTTCACCACCAATTAGCGATAAGCCAGCTTGCTTACAGCCCATCACAACTCCGGAAACAATTTCTTTAACTTCTTCGGGAAGCAATTTACCGATACCAATGTAATCTAAGAAAAATAATGGCTTCGCACCTTGTGCCAAAATGTCATTAGCACACATCGCAACTAAATCCACTCCAATCGTGTCATGACGATTAGCTTGAATCGCTAGCATCAACTTAGTGCCGACACCATCGGTACCAGAAACTAGTACTGGATTGTCGTACTTGGCAAAGTGGGATTGAAGAGAATACATTGCTCCAAATCCACCGATGTCATCAACGACGCTCTGATCATATGTAGATGCAACCATTCCTTTAATCGCTGTAACTGCTTTTTCACCACTTTCAACGTCGACACCCGCTTGTTTATATTGATTAGCCATTCACGTTTTCCTCCTCATAAAGATGTAATCTCTTTGCTTCTCGGTCATAAGTTTCTTGGTAATCATACAAAGGAGTTGGATATTTACCATCGAAGTAGGCTGTACATAGACCACTGTATTGGTTGTCACACTTCAAATCGATAGCTTCAATTAAACCGTCAACACTTAAGTATTCCAAAGTATCCGCACCGATAATGTCTCTAATTTCATCAACTGAGTAGTTCGCCCCAATTAGTTCACTAGGCTTTTGAATGTCGATTCCGTAGAAACATGGGTATTTCAAATCAGGAGAGGCAATTCTCACATGTACTGATTTTGCACCGGCATCTTTTAACATTTTGACGATAAACTTGCTCGTAGTTCCACGCACGATTGAATCATCAACTAAAACCACGTCTTTGCCATCAATAACTGATTTGACCACGGAAAGTTTCATTGAAACTCCACGTTCACGTCGCTCTTGCGTTGGTTCGATAAATGTTCTCGCCACGTATTGGTTTTTAATCAAACCCATTTCATATGGAATCCCGCTTTCAATCGCATAACCCATCGCAGCAGATAGTGATGAGTTCGGTACTCCGATAACCACGTCAGCATCAACTGGATTTTCTCTTGCGACTAATGCGCCCATTCTCTTACGCGCTTCATGAACTGAAACGCCATGAATAACGGAATCAGGACGGGCAAAGTAAACGTATTCCATTGAACAAATCGTTAACTCAGTATCGTTAGTATAGTGATCAATTTTAATTCCATCATCATCAACGATGACTACTTCACCAGGTTGAACGTCTCGAATGTATTTAGCGCCAACTTGATCTAGTGCACAAGTTTCACTACAAATCACTACCGCACCGTCTTCACGTTGACCAACAACTAGTGGTCTTAATCCATTTGGATCACAGACCGCATACATCGCGGTTGGACTTAGTAATACATAAGCGAAACCACCGTGCATTTGGTTAGCCGCTTCTTTAATTCTGTCGACAAAATTTTCTTTGTTACTGATTTCAATTAAGTCACCAAAAATTTCACTATCTGAATCTGATTGGAATATAGTTCCTGTCTTCAATAGCATTTCCCTTAAGGTGTCTGCGTTAGTTAAGTTTCCATTATGTGATAGTGCAAAGTGAGTTTCAGTATTTTCAAACATAAATGGTTGAACGTTATTAATGGTATGGCTACCAGCTGTCGCATATCTAATGTGTCCTAGTCCTGCATTGCCATGTAGTCGATCAAAGGAATGCGGATCATCAAAAATCGCTCCTAATAATCCTTGGCCACGGAAACGGTTTAAGCGTTGATTGGCATCAATCGCTAAAATCCCCGCTCCTTCTTGACCGCGATGTTGGAGTGCATGTAGTCCGCTGTAGACTACTTTAGCGGCTGGACCTTGAACGCCCCAAACACCAAAGACACCACATTCATCGTTTAAGCTTTTAACTTCATTTGGCATGATAAACCGTCCTTCCAAATTGATTTCAAAGTGGCTACATCATCAACGTAATTGCCGTCATTTAAGGCTAAATCAATTTGATGACTGTCATTAGTACGACCAATTAAGTGGGCTGATTGACCAGTCATTTCTTCAAAGGCATCTTGGTCAGCAGGACTAATTGAAACCACATATCTTGATTGTGTTTCTGAGAATAATTGCGCTGAGTCTAGATCTAATTGACCACTTAATCCTAAGTTTTGGCCAAATAGTGATTCTAGTAACGCGGTGATTAAACCACCTTCGCTGACATCATGAACTGATTCAACTAAGTGGGCATGAATTAGTTTTAAAATTAATTGTTGGTTAGCGTATTCAGTTTCTAAATCGAAATGAATTTGGCCATAGATTGTTTCTTCTAAGTGTTTTTGGATTTCTGAACCAGCGAAATCATTGTTAGTGTCTCCAATCACATAGACCAATTCACCTGATTCTTTGATATCTGACTTGGTAATGAATTGATTGTCTTCAATCAATCCCACCATGCCAATCATAGGGGTTGGGTAAATTGCTTCGTTGTCTGTTTCATTATATAAAGAGACATTTCCAGCGATAACCGGAGTATCAAATTTTTCACAAGCTTTAGAAATTCCTTCCACTGATTGATCCATTTCATAGTAACTATCAGCATCATCTGGGTTTCCAAAGTTCAAACAATCGGTAATCCCAATTGGAGTCGCACCACTAGCGACGATGTTTCTAGCTGCTTCAGCAACGGCGATTTGACCACCTAATTTAGGATTTAGGTAAATATAGCGACCATTGGCATCGGTAGTCATCGCAAGTGACTTGTTAGTGCCGCGAACACGAATGACACCTGAATCACTACCGGGTTGGACTACAGTGTTAGCCTGCACCCGGCAATCGTATTGACGGTAAACAGATTCCTTAGAAGCAATGGTTGGTTTCGCAATAATGGTTTTGACCATGTCATTTAAATCATCGATTTGAGGAATGTTTGCTTCCGCAACGTTCTTTAAGCGATCCGGTTGAATTACTTCATGGGTGTATTCAGGAACATCATTTACCAAACTAGAAGTTGGAATATCACAAACAGTTTCGCCGTTGTGGAATAAACGATATTGATTATCGCCATTAACATGACCGATAACGACAGCATCTAAATGATGTTTTTCAAATACTTCTAGAATTTCATTTTCGTGACCGGCCTTCACACATAGCAACATTCTTTCTTGTGATTCGGAAAGCATGATTTCGTATGGAGTCATCCCGATTTCTCTTTGTGGAACTAAATCAAGGTTCAAATCAACTCCACTGTTGGCTTTATCAGCCATTTCAGCAGATGATGATACTAATCCAGCGGCACCCATATCTTGGATTCCAACTAGGGCATCTTTATGCTGGTGCGTAACTTCTAAGCATGCATCAACAAGAAGTTTTTCCATGAATGGGTCACCCACTTGAACGGCGGAACGGTCTGATTCTTCTTCACTACTAAATTGGCTAGAAGCAAAAGTAGCACCGTTAATTCCGTCACGACCAGTTTTTGCTCCAACGTAGATAATTGCATTACCGACACCTGAGGCACGACCGGCTTCGATATCAGCTTGATCCATTAAACCAACACACATTACGTTAACTAATGGATTTCCGTCGTAGCATGGATCAAAACTAATTTCACCACCGACTGTTGGAACTCCGATACAGTTACCGTATCCGGCAATTCCGGCAACAACTTTATCTAATAGAAAGCGGTTTTTAGGATTAGTTAATTCACCGAATCTAAGACTATCTAGTGAAGCCACTGGTTTGGCACCCATTGAGAAGATGTCTCTGATAATGCCACCGACACCGGTAGCGGCACCTTCATATGGTTCAACGTAGCTGGGGTGATTATGACTTTCGGCTTTGAAAACTACCGCTTGACCATCACCAATATCTAAAACTCCGGCCCCTTCACCAGGTCCTTGGATAACTCGTGATCCATCAGACCAGAATTTACGAAGGACTGGTTTGGAATTCTTGTAAGAACAATGTTCACTCCACATCCCTGAATACAATCCTGTTTCAGTATAGTTAGGTAAACGATGTAAAATTCCGTTACAAATATATTCGTATTCATCGTCAGTTAATCCCCATTGAGCGTAAATACGTTCTTCTTTAATGTCTTCGGGGGTAATTGTCTTTGGCTTTTGCATTGTTTTAGCTCCTAACGTGGTTTAATAGTGACTTAAATAGTTTTAATCCATCAGTACCACCCAGAATACTTTCGACCGCACGTTCTGGATGTGGCATCATCCCTAAAACGTTACCTTGTTCATTCACAACACCGGCGATGTTGTCGCAACTACCATTAGGGTTGTCTTCATAGGTAAATACAATTTGGTTATTGGCTTTTAATTGGGCTAACGTTTCGTCGTCACAGTAGTAGTTACCTTCCCCGTGAGCAATTGGAATATCGATGACTTCGCCTTCGTCGTAGCCATCACTAAACATGGTGTCGTTATTTTGGACTCTTAATTTTGACCAGTCAGAAATAAATTCCATACTAGTGTTGTGTTGAAGTGATCCAGGTAATAGGTTCGCTTCAGTTAAAATTTGAAATCCGTTACAAACACCTAAAACTGGTTTGCCATCTTCTGCCATTTGTTTGACTGATTCCATTACTGGGGCGAAACGGGCTACCGCACCACTTCTTAGGTAGTCGCCATATGAGAAACCACCTGGAATCATGACACCATCGTAACCATCTAAGTTAGTGGAGTCTGAAGGTACTAAATCAACGTCTTCGCCTAGAGAATCGCTAATGGCGTAATACATATCCATGTCACAGTTAGATCCTGGAAAACTAATTACTGCAAATTTCATTTCGCCACTTCCTTTAATTTGTATTCAAAAGCTTCCATGTTGTGGTTAACTAATAAATCTTTACAAATTGATTCAACGACTTCTTTAGCCGCTTCTTTAGAGTCGGCTTCAATATTAGCTTCAAAGTATTTACCTTGAGTAATTGATGAAACTTGTGAGTAGCTTAGGCGGTGGAGTGCATTTAAGACTGCTTCACCTTGTGGATCTAAAATTGAGTCTTTGTGATGAACATAAATTTGAACTTCAAACATTTTAAATATCCTCCCTAAATGGCCTTTTGTAGACGGTGTAAAATTTCAAGATAACCTGGCATCATATCACCAGTTTGTTTTCTGAAAACATCCTTATCTAATGATTCGTTAGTGTCTTTATCCAATAGACGACATGAGTCTGGCGAAATTTCATCAGCTAAAATGATTTCACCATCCGTGTTAATACCGAATTCTAGTTTGAAATCAACTAAGGTAACATTCATCTTGTTAAATAGGTCAGTTAAAACTTGGTTAACTTTTAAACCAGCTGCTTCTAATTGTTCTAGCTTTTCAGCTGATAGTAGATCTAAACCAACTGCATCTGACTTAGTTACGATGGGGTCGTGTAAGTCATTGTCTTTATAAAAAAATTCGACAACTGGTTGTTTCAATGTTTGAAGATAATCAGTGCCGAATCTTTTTTGGAAATGACCAGCAGCAAAGTTTCTTACGACAACTTCTAGCGGAATCATTTCAACTTTTTTATTTAATTGAGATGTTTCACTTACTTGTTCGATAAAGTGCGTAGCAACACCGTTTTGGTTTAGGTAACCAAAAATCAAACTAGAAATTTGGTTGTTTACTGCACCTTTATTATCGATTAATTCATTACGCAAACCATCCCCTGCTGTGGTGTGGTCAGTATAATGCGCACGCAATACATTATCATTTTCAGTGGTGTAAAGTTCTTTAGTTTTACCTGATGTAACTAATGTAGTCATCTTAATGCTCCTTATTTAAATAAATTTACTTCGTCTAATAATCGATCTATGTCTGAACCCACAACTGTAATATGTCCCATCTTTCTTTGTGGTTTGATGGCTACCTTACCATAATCATGGAAATTCCAATTAGGGTGATTGAATAGTGCTTGTCTACCAGTGGTTAGGTCATCCCCTAACAAATTCACCATGACGGCGGAATTGATTAGTGATACTTCTGGTAGGGTTAAATTACAAATGCTTAATATGTGGGCTTTAAATTGCGAAATACTGCAGGCCTCAATTGAATAGTGTCCAGAGTTATGTGGTCTTGGTGCTAATTCATTTACTAGTAGCTTTCCGTCAGCCATTTGGAAAAATTCAATCCCTAAAACGCCCATTAAATCTAATTCTTGCGCAATTTTAGTTGCGATATTTTTCGCATTTACATGAACAGATTCATCGGTTCTGGCTGGAATAATACTAGTGTGTAAAATATGATTTTTATGGATATTTTCACTGAGTGGAAAAACTGTCACTTTACCGGTGATATCTCGTCCGACCATAATAGAAACTTCTTTTACAAAAGATTGTTTCTTTTCATATATCCATTGAACTGAATTTAACTGATTAGCAGCCGAATTCATGTCAGATTCGTTATTAATATCAAACTGTCCATGACCATCGTATCCGCCTTCAGCCGTTTTTAAAATCGCTGGAGTGCCAATCGTTCTATATGCATTCATTAAGTCTGCTTGGTTATTAACTTCAGCAAATTCAGTCACGGGTGCACCAATTTGTTTTAAGAATCTCTTTTCTGTAATTCGATTACTAGTAATCGTTAATTCGCTTATGGGTTGTGGTATGTAGGTCATGTCGTCAACTTGTTGCATGGCATCTTGATCAACATTTTCGAACTCGTAAGTTATTACATCAGATTTTTGCGCTAATTCTTTCATTGCATCCAAATCATCATAATCAGCAATAATTTGAAAATCGGCAACTTGAGCAGCGGGGGCATCTTCAGTTGGGTCTAATACCCCAACCTTATATCCCATCTCTTTGGCCACTAATGCCATCATCTGACCTAGTTGGCCACCGCCTAAGATTCCGATAGTGGATGGAGGTAAAATTGGTTGATTATAGTTGCTCATTGCTCTCGATTGCCCCCTTACTTTGTCTTTCACGGAAATCCTCAAGATTGTTCGCAATTTCGGCATCATTCAATGCTAAGATTTGTGCTGCTAATAATGCTGCATTTTTAGCGCCGGCATCACCGATTGCGACCGTTGCTACTGGAACTCCAGCAGGCATTTGTACGATTGATAGTAATGAATCCATTCCATTCAATGTACTGGTCTTAATTGGAATTCCAATTACCGGTAGCGTAGTATTTGCCGCTAACATCCCGGGTAAATGAGCCGCGCCTCCCGCCGCTGCAATGATCACACGGTAATGTTCGTTTTTTGCGGAACGACCAAATGCTTGTAATTCACTGGGCATGCGATGAGCGGAGATAACTTGCTTATCATAACTAATCTTTAGCTCATTCAAAATGTCCAATGTACCCTGTATTTTAGGGTAATCAGAGATAGATCCCATCACAACTGCTACATCCATTTATCTAAACTCCCCTCTTAATCGTTAAATTTATAATAACAACAGATTTTGCTTTCGTCAACACTAAATACGAACAATATTATATTTAAGTTATATATAGTTCGTAAAATTAACGATTTGGGTACAAAAAAAGACCAATTTTCTCATGATTGGTCTTTTTTGTTAATTATTTGAATTCTGGAAATGTTTGATAAATTAATTTGTACATTCTAGATTGATCATATGCTTCGTATCGATCGTTTAGCGTTACGATAATTACTCGATTCTTACCAGGAAGTTGACTAGTACTTACTAGACAGTTTCCAGCTAGTGGTGTGTATCCAGTTTTTAAACCGTCAACAAAGATAGAAGGAACGTATCTTAATCCACCTTGTAACAATTCATTCGTGTTTCGCATGGTTTGACCACTTTGGTAGTAACGATAGTATTTTGCATCGTTAACTACGGCCGGATATAGTTTTAGTAGTTGTGAAGCAATTACCGATAATGCTTTCGCTGAGACACGGTTATAGTCGTAATGGCCACCGTAGCGGATGTAGTATGGATATAAGTCATAGTTTTCTAGACCTGATGATGATACAAAACGGGCTTCATTTCCAATGCCAAAAGCTTGCGCTTGTTGGTTCATTAGACGAATAAAGTTATTGTTAGTACCCGCTACCCATTGTCCTAATGCAATCGCAGCACTATTAGAAGAAGCAATTAAAGTTGCTCGATATAAGTTTCTAACCGTATAACTGTGGTTAGCTTTCAACACGTAACTACCTAATGATTTATTACGACTCATCTTAGCTAAACTCTTAGAGATTTTAACTTTTTGATTCCAACCATTAGTGTTTTGCGCTTTTTGCACCGCTAGATATAATGTCATCAACTTCGCAGTGGAAGCCACCGCACGTTTAGTATCAGCATTCTTCTGGTAATAAACTTGGTTAGTATCCATATTCATAACGTAAGTGGCACTACTATGTTTATTATATTTGGCCATTTGGCTATTATAATCAGCACTAGCACTAACAGAAGCTACAGATGATCCCAATGTCACTACAGCAATTAATACCATCATTGCATTTCTTACTTTTTTTATCATATTATCAATTTGCACCCCATTAAAAATCTTAGTAAATACTATTCTACTATGATTTACGGGCGTTTAACGTTACAAATTATTACGTTTATGTTATCAAATGTAAAAAACCACCTGAAATTCAGGTGGTTTTTTGTAACTATTTAATTGCTGAACGAACAGCGTCTTTTTGAGCTTCAACTAATGCAACTGTTCCTTCAATTGCACTAGTATCCATCTTAATTTCTCTAGTTAATCCTGGAGTGTCTAGTTTTGGTTCAAAGAAAGCTTTGAATTCATCTAAGCGTTCTTGAGTGTGGAAAATGTTAGAAATAACAGTAATGAAAGTAGCGAATTCCATGTCACCACCAACAGTATCTTCTAACCATTGCCATTCATCTCTAATCCAGTCCCATGCAAATTGTTGGCCAGCTGGGTTTCTTAGTACTCCAGCGAACCATGCACGTAAATCTTGTGGCTTAACAACTGAACTATCTTCGAAGTTCGCAACTAGTTTACCAACTAGTTTAGCGTCCTTAGATGATGTTACAGCGGCACAAATATCTGATTTGAAACTAGGGTCTGTGCTTTGCTTGTATTCTTCGATTAATGCATCGAATGATTCAGCATTAGCATAGTTCTTCATTTCATTAGATAGAATGTAAACACGTGTATCAGCAGGTAGTGAGATTAAGTTATCTTGGTGATCCAAGTAAATCGCATGTGCTGCTTCTTGGAAGTCTGGATTGTCAGCGTATAAAGCTGCCCCTAAGATGTATGGACGACTTAACTTATCATTGTTGTCTTCACCATCAACACTAACTAAACCTAAACGATTTAATTGAGCATCACTTAGTTGACGAACAAATTGTTTCAAGTTGTCTGAATCTTGACTACCAGGTTCTACGAACTTCTTCAATGCAGCAACGATAGTGTAAACAGCATCGTTAACCACATTTGATTTGCTGTCAGCAAATTGTTTTAAGACTGGGACTACTTCAGCGTAAGAAACCTGCTTAGCTTCTGATAGTAAACGGAAGTCTTGTAGTAATTGCATCTTTGCAGTTGCATCTAATTGATCAACGTCAGATAAGATGTCATTTTGTAATGTTTCATCATATTTAACGATAAAGTGAGAATTGTTACCAACGTTAATTCTGAATGGTTTACCATTTGAACTACGTAGTTCTTCGTAATCGCCTAAGTCAATTGATTCTTCACTGAAGATTTCAGGAGCTTGATCGTAGTTAGCGTTTAAAGGAATTTGCCAACGACGGCCTTCATCCTTACCGGCACCTGTAAAGAATTGAGTTTGTGATAATTTCAAGCGACCATCTTCAACGAAGGCACTTACTACTGGATAACCCGGTTGTTCTAGCCATGATTCCATAATCTTACCTAAATCAATGTTAGAAGCTTTACCTAAAGCATCCCATAGGTCACTACCCTTAGCATTATTGTACTTGTGAGCTTCAAAGTAGTTCTTTAGACCTTCACGCAATGCATCGTCACCGATTAAAGCACGAACCATCACTAACATTCTGGCACCCTTAGCGTAAACGATGGCACCATCAAATAATGCATCAATTTCAGCTGGATGGTTAACTTGAACGTGAACTGATTGAACGCCATCAACGGCATCACGTTTTAATGCTGCAGGAACATCAGTAGTTTGGAATACTTCCCAAATGTTCCATGAAGGTTCAATTGCATCAATAGCAACGTATTCCATCATGTTGGCAAAACTTTCGTTTAACCATAGGTCATCCCACCATCTCATGGTTACTAAGTCACCGAACCATTGGTGAGCTAGTTCGTGAGCAATCACAGTTGCAACTCTTTGTTTAACTTCAAATGAAGTGTTGTCAGGATCAACTAATAGGTATGCTTCACGGTAAGTAACTAGTCCCCAGTTTTCCATCGCACCGGCAGAAAAGTCAGGTAGCGCTAATTGCCATGAATGTGGAAGTGGATATGGAGTTTGGTAGAAGTCTTCGAAGAATTCAATTGAACGTTTAGCAATATCTAACGCAAAATCTAATTCTTTAGCAGCATGTGCTTTAGTACCGAAGACACCAACTTTTACGCCACTCTTAGTTTCAGTCATCTTGCTTTGCATATCACCAAAGGCAAATGCAACTAAGTAAGTTGACATCTTAACAGTTTCATCAAAATAGTGAACGCCGTCTTCAACCTTAGTTTCAGGCATGTTAGCAATCGCAGTTTCACCTGGTTGTTCATCAAATTTTAATGCTAAATTAAATTTAGCTTTAGCTTCTGGTTCATCAATACATGGGAACGCTTGACGCGCAAAGTTAGTTTCAAATTGAGTTCCCACTAATTGTTTTTGTTCACCGTCAACTTGGTAGTATGAAGGGTAAATCCCCATCATAGTATCAGTTAGTTTTGCTGAATATTCGATTGAAACAGCAACTTCTCCGGTGTGATCTAATTCAACATTGATAACTTCATTGGCGTTATCAACATCAAATTTAACAGGAGTTCCATCAACTGTTACCGCAGTAACATCAAAATCCTTTTCATGAATCCCGATTGATTTTTCACTTGCAGTTCCATAAATAGTAGTTTTACCACTAAATTTCTTTTCGCTACGACTAACATCTAAAAAGATGTCGTAGTGATCTGGTTGAAAGCAATTGAATAATCTTACTAAATCAGCCATTGTAACACTCCTCTTCTTATCATCATTTTCTCATTAGTTTTTAATTGTACGCTATTTGAGAATCAATTTCCACATATATATTGTAGTCGAATAAAAAAATTTTGCATTCTTTTGGTCTTAATAAGTAGAAGTTGGATTATATGTTAAGTGAATTAGTTAGTTAGATACTATTTTTAGCGTAGATTGTTACTCAGAATAAATAATTTAAACTTTCAATCCATCGTAAATTTAATAACTTTATAAAATCTTTAACGTCTTCATAAAAAGTTAAGCTTATAAATGTAGTAATAGCGGTATCTTAGGATTACAATTTAGTCATAAATTAATTTACAAGAAGGAAAAAAATATGAAAAATTCTTTAAAAAAAGCTATATTATTTTCAACTTTAGCATTTGGGACATTAGAAGTTACTTCAGTGGCATCGAACAATATTCAACCGATTGCACATGCGGACACAACTCAAACAGCCAGCAATCAAGCAAGCAATGCAGTTTCCAGTCAATTTAGCGATCCTGGCATGCAGGCTGCTATCCTAACATCTGCTCAAAAACAATATGGAAGCGATATCAAATCAATTAATGACATTACACAATCTGACTTAGATAATCTAACATCCCTATCTTATCCATCATGGTATAAACAAATAACTATTTCGTCATTTAATAACATTGATAAATTGACTAATTTAAAATCAATAAATTTAATCAATGTAAAATTTGATGCAAACATAAATTTATTACCTATTAAAAAATTATCTAATTTGGAATCACTTACAGTTGAAAACGCTGGTATTACCAGTCAAATGATTAATGCACTTTCCGGATATAGTAATCCAAATTTAAAAAACATTGATTTATCTAACAATAATATTCAAGACGTTAATTTTATGAAAAGCATTTCCATCCCTAACGTTATTAAAGTAAATATATCCGCAAATAATATTTCTGATTTCAGTGCGATTGCCGGTCTAAACTGGCCTAACTTAAACGAATTAAATGCATCATATAACCAAATATCTGATATTTCTCCAATTGCTAAAGTTAACTGGCCTAACCTAACCATTTTAAACGCGTCTAATAATTTAATTTCTGACGTTTCTCCAATCGCCCAAGTAAATTGGCCTAAATTGAGTAATGTAAACGTATCTAATAATCAAATATCTGATATCTCAGTAATAAAAAATACTAATTGGCCAGAAATTAACACGATCAATGTTTCTAACAATAACATATCCGATATCAATCCAATTTCAAGTGCAAAATGGACAAAACTAACCAGCATTTATGCTGATAATAATCATATTAAAAATATTGATAACTTCGCTAATACTGATTGGGTTAGTCTTAAAACTATTTCTGTTAATAATAATAATATTGGAGATATAAGTTCCATGAAGGGTACTTATAATCATTTTTCTAACTTAACACAATTCTATGTTGATAATAATCAAATAAGTGACCTTTCATTTATGCAAGGATTTAAATTTGACAACGGATCTGCTCTAAATCAAAACATCGTAAAAACCGTTAATAACATTAATAAACCACAAAAGGGGCAAACAATATCTATTCCAGTTAGTTTAGTAGATTTAGATTTAAGTAATAATAATGTCGGACAAGCCTTAACTAATCCTCAAAAACAATATCTTTTAATATCAGGATTACATGATTCAGGAATGTTTACTATAATTGGTAAAGATGGTAAACAGTATTATCAAAATGACGATGATACTTCAAATGGTATTGATCACATTGAATTTAAATATAACGGTGGAGAACTACCTAACTCCGTTAGTTTTAACTTCACAAGTGGACTAGGTATAACTGATAGTATTTTCTCAGGAAGCTACAACATTATTTTAAATTGGAAAGATAATCTAACTAACACTACTCAACCAAATATCGTCACAAATACAACCACAAACGTCAATGATAATGGCTCTATTATTGATTCTCACAGCAACAATGCTGGTAAAGCAACTGTCACTTACGGCAAGGTTATTGCTACTCGTGGTTTAAACCTATACAAAAAGAATGCTTTCACTAAGAAAAACAAAATCAAGAGTTTTAAGAAAGCATATGGAACTAAAAGACCACTATTCAAGGTTCTAAAGAAAGTTACTTCATCAGTAAACACTCCTAGATATTACGTAGTTCAAATCGACCCAAGAACTAATAAAGAAATTAAGGGTAGTCGTGGATACATTACTGCAAAGGGCAACTATGTTACTCCTCTTTACTACTCAAATAGTGTTAAATCAGTTAAAGTATTAAGCAAAACTGTCACTGCTTACAAGAAAGTAAACTTAAAAGACGCTGCCAAGAAATACAAACGTGGTACAGTTTTAAAAGTTAAATCAATCAAAGAATACGGTAATGCTTACGCACTACAACTTCAAAATGGTCAATTCGTTACTGCCAACAAATACTTTGTTGTTAAAGTTAAATAATCTGTTAATAAAAAGCACTCACTAAAAGTGAGTGCTTTTTTTCTTGCTTTTAATTTGGATACATGAAATATTAGATATTATGGTTTAAAAAAATTGGAGATGAAAATTTTGAAACATATTATTTTATGGCGCACGATTTTATACATAATCGGTCTAAATATCTTAGCGCTAGGAACTACTTTATTTGCATGTGGACAATTAGGAGTTAGTTCTTTAGTTTCCGTGCCACAAACATTATCTTTTATCATTCATACAACATTAGGACACGCGACAACTATCTTTTTCGTGATTTTAGTCATCGTCGAAATGATTATCTTACGTACCGTTCAAATCAAGATATTACTACAATTAGTACTATCATTTGTATTCGGTTGGTTAGTTGATTTTTACGGCATTACAGTTGGTTTAAAAAAGATTCCACTAGAAGGATTCGGTGAACGCATCCCCGTTACTTTATTAGCAATTATTTGTACCGCATTAGGAATCTTCATGATGGTAAAAGCTGACTTCGTTTTGATTCCAGCCGATGGCTTTGTAAACGTCATTAGCCAAAAGTTAAACAAGCCCTTTGGAATGATGAAATTTAGTTTTGATGCATCTATGATCGTCATTACTATAATCTTAGGATTGGTATTTTTACATCGAATTGCATCAATCGGAATTGGTACATTATTAGCAGTGCTATTCGTAGGTCAATTGATCAATCTATTTAATTACATTCTAGATAAAACTAAAAAAGCATAGAGCATTCGCTCTATGCTTTTTTAAATTTACGACGATAATCTTCATACATTCCAATAATAATTCCGACATTGCATACAACAAAATAAAAGAAGAAAATTACACCAACATTATTCCACCACAATGCTGACGTGTATAACAAAACCCACATGAAGATCAAAGTTATCATGTTTGAAAATATATAATTCTTTACACAAGCATTTCTTTCATCTTTACTATCATATTCATAATAGTCGAAGCCATGCTTCTTAATTAGCCTTCCCATATAACCAGATGCTACAACGATTGCGATTAAATCCATAAATATCAATCCGCTTAAAACATTGTACGGATTCAATATATTGATTAATATCATTGATGAACAAGATGATATCAGTAGAAAAGCAATTAGGCCGACTGCCACCTTATTACCGGCTTCATTGACCACTTTTTCAGAATACTCATCAAAAGGTCTATTGATTCCGTAATACCATTTAACCACTTTAATAAAGAACGTTTCTTTCATATCCTCATCTCCCTAATGCCAAAATAGTGTGTTTAAATCTGTTTGTAATTCTTCAGCTAGACTAACGCATAGTTTTAAACTGGGATTATATTCGCCCTTTTCAATCAAACTTAAAGTTTGACGAGAAATCCCAACTAGTTGCGCCAGATCTTTTTGCTGAATATTCAATTTGGTTCGTATTTCCTTAACTCGATTTTCCAAGATAACCCCTCGCAGCGTCTTTATTTTTGAATTTTATTTTTTAAAGTAATATATACAGCAAAGCCACAAATCACAGCAAAAACTAGCAACATTACATTATTCCATGGACTTAACACTCTCTCCGCAATGGTGTTACCGGCATTATTGGGACCACCAAAGATAACAATTGCTTTTTCCAAAACGAAAAACAATATTCCACAATTCAATCCACGACGTTTAGCCTTTTTTACCAATGTTTCATATGATTGTTCATTAGTTACATCAATTAAGTCAATTTTACTTTTACGTACTTTATATTTTAGAAAAGCTAATGTTACTGACATAGCCAACAAGTTAATCAATAATATGACTGCTAATAAGTTATATAAAAAGTTTTCAGAAGATGAATTTAAAAAGATACATCCAGCAACCAAAAATTCAATAAAACTAAATATAAAATAAGATCCAAAGGCAATAAAACCACTTTCGTATAAGACATTTTGTTGGTATTCATCCCTTTTAGATGGAACACCCAATTCATATTCGATAATTTTGCTTAATATTTTTTTCATTAGATATGCACTTCCTAATTCATTTTAGGTAATATATATATTCCATATGTAAACTATATATTACATGATTCAAAAATGCAAGCATAAAAAAAATACGATTAATATCGTAGTTTTTTAATTAATATTTTTCAATCACCCTTAAAACTTCGTCTCTTTTATATTTAGTGATATCAGAAACTCCTGTTTTTCCGGTAAAAGAATAATGCGTTATTTGTTCAACATCGACATTCAAGTCAAACGCTTTTACCACTGCATCGGCAAGAATATATGTCTTTTTACCAAAACAAATTAAACATTTAGGATCCAATAAATTAACGATAGCAGCAAAAGCTGGTGCATCCACATTAATGAATCTATTGGTTAATTCTTTTACTGTTACAGCTTTATTATATTCATTAATAACCTTTTTATATGGTGCTTTCTTTTCTTTAATTTCGCTGGTATCTTTATTTGCTTTTTTATATTCTTTTTCCAGTTGTTCAAGTTTTTCAAGTTCTTCAAAATTTTTGGCAACTACTTTAGCTGACTCAGAACGAGCTGAAAATTTTTTCTTGAATTCGTATGGGTCAAAGGGTTCAATATCATTCATATTGAATATCTTTTCAGCCTTCATTTTAGGTAAAGCCAATAATTCCTTTGAAATAGTATTAATCCATGATTCACTTATTTCGGTTTTAACGAATTTATTTAAAATGTCCATCGCGAAACTACCATAAGCTTTAGTATCGTGAATGCTGGAATAAATTGACATGTCATGAGACTTAGGACCGATGTCATGATAGGTTTGATAGATAGTTGTGTCTACTTCATCGTCAGTATCTGCTGAGTCTCGTTCAGCATAATTTAAACCAACAAACATGAAGCCATTATCTGTATTAATTGATTCAAAAAACTCGCTACTATTTATATCATTTTTAGATAATAAAGCACGTTTTTTGGGCTTTCTACTTTCATCATTACCATGTGGATATACTAAAAATGTAGCGACTTCATTATATCCATTCTCATCGATTACCTTCTTGAATTCTGCTTTATCATTAGCCTTTTTAATACCCATATAATCAGCTCTTCTCTTTAATTATTAATAAACAATTATAATTATATCCATTTTTTAAAAACTAGAGTTAGATATGCTCAAAAAAATTTACTTATGATATGGACTTCCTTCATTAATCATAAAAGCACGATAAATTTGTTCAGTTAGCACTAAACGCATTAATTGGTGCGGTAATGTGAAACGACCAAACGAAATTTGTGTATCAGCTCTTTTTAGCACTTTTGGCGCTAAACCTAGCGATCCACCGATGACGAAAGTGATATCAGAATGACCATAGGTTGCTAATTGATCAATTTCTTTGGCAAATTCTTCTGATGAGCGTTCTTTACCTAAAATCGCTAATGCATAAACATATTCTTTATCGGCAATTTTGTCTAAAATTCTGGTTCCTTCTTTATCCATCACATCGTTCATCTCAGACTCACTAAGCGATTCGGGCGCTTTCTCATCTGGAACTTCGATAATCCGAAACTTACAAAAACGTGATAAACGCTTACTGTACTCTTCTATTCCGGCTTTAAAATACTTCTCTTTTAATTTTCCAACCACAACAAATTTAATATTCATTTGTGAAATCTCCTTTTTCGATTTTTATAACCACTATATTTAGTGTCTGTCAGTAGTCACAACTACTACTAATATTGTCCAAAAATTGTCAAGATTTTTCTTAGTTATCCACATTTGTGAATAAGTCAAAAATAAGTGTGTAACATCTTCAAACCATTATAGTATCAACGTTTTAAAGGTGTCAATTTAGCGTGGAACTTTCTTTTCCACACTTTTATCCACATAGTTATCCACAATGGGTGAATAACTTAAAAATCGCATAATTACTTGATATATCAATAAAAAATATACATCATCTAGTCATTCGATTTTTTAGTTATACACCGAATGTATGTTTTTTTCTTTGTGAAAACTTGTGAATAAAAATTTCACAAAGATTATTATACAAAATTAAGTTATCGTTCGTAAAATCAAAATAAAAAAGCATCGATTTCTAATCAATGCTTTTAGGTTAATTATTTAGTTGGTAATTCATCTTCTACAATTTGATCTAAGGTTGTTAGAGATGGGATAAAGAACATATTTCCAGTCACTGGATTAGAGAAATCTAACAAGCGATCTGATTGGCCAAACATGTTTTCTAGCATGCGTTTAGTAACACTCCAGTGTCTAGCATAGCCAATGAAATAAGTTCCAGTAGTGCCTTCACTAGGGTTAGAAAATGGCACGTTCATTCTAACGATTTTGTGTTCGATTCCATCATCATTATCTTGAGAAGCAACGTTATGAGCATTTTCTAGCTTTTCGTCATCTTCTAATTCCAAGTCAGAATACTTTTTACGTCCAATCGCCTTTTCTTGGTCTTCAGTCTTTAATGCATTCCAAGCATCCATATTATGGATGTATTTTTGCGCGAAAGCATATGAACCATTTTCAAAGTCAGGGTCTTCATCCCCAATAATCGCGTATGCTGACGCCTTTTGTACTTCTGGATTTTCGGTTCCATCAACAAAACCGATAATCGCACGGCCTTCAAAGTATCTGAATCCCTTGGTTTCATCTTGGACAGTCGTGAAGTCGCGGTAGTAATTTCTAATTTGACTTGCTACTTCATATACGACCGCTTCTGAATTCGCACGAATGTGGATAAATAAATCAGCTGGAGTGGCTGGTGAGGTATATTTAGGTCCTTTGACTGGTTGGAAGTCTTCTAATTCTTGTGGCTTCTTGTAATCAGCAAATAGGTAATCCCAAGCTGAATTAGCAAAACCAAAAGATACTTTTAAGTGTTCTTCTGGGTATCTAATATTCATTGAACGTAAGATTGCTTGTTCTCTCGATACTAGCTCGGCCACCTTTTCACGGTCTTCATCAGGATTACTTTTATTAATAGTTAAAGTTGTAAATAATACGTTTTTACCAGCATCTTTGTACACATCTTGTGCATCTGTTGGATCAAATGGCATATTGATACCCTCTTTCGTAATTTATAATCATTCTAAAATAAGAAACAATCTTATTATACTCTGAAAATCTAATTGTTTTCAAATCTTTTTTAAAATTTTATTAAATTATAACCATCGTATTATGGATTTCAACCAAATGGGTTTAAAATGACCTTGTATTAAACCAAGAGGGGGAATGACCATGACTAATAAATTAACTACTGATGAAGGTCAACCATGGGCAGATAACAATCATTCTTTAACTGCCGGAAATCGTGGCCCTGTTTTATTACAAGACTACCAATTAATTGAAAAACTTGCACACTTTAACCGCGAACGAATTCCAGAACGGGTTGTTCACGCTAAAGGTGCTGGTGCCAAAGGTGTCTTCACTTTAACTAAAGATATGAGTGACTACACTAAGGCTGATTTATTTAATGGAGAAGGTAAGCAAACTCCACTAACCATTCGTTTTTCAGAAGTGGCTGGTGAATTAGGTTACCCTGATACCATTAGAGATGTGCGTGGATTCGCAATGAAATTTTATACTAATGAAGGAAATTACGACATTGTTGGAAACAACACCCCTATTTTCTTCGTTAATGATCCATTGAAGTTCCCTGATTTCATTCATTCACAAAAAAGAGATCCTGCTACCCATCTTCGTTCAGAAGATATGCAATGGGATTTCTGGGCCCATTCTCCAGAATCATTACATCAGGTTACTTACTTAATGGGTGATCGTGGTAATCCATCCAGTTATGTCAACATGAATGGTTATGGTTCTCACACATTTAAATGGGTTAATGCCAAAGGTGAAGCATTCTGGGTTAAATATCACTTTATCTCAGAACAAGGTGTTAAGAATATGACTGAAGAACAAGCCCAAAAAGTGGCTTCAGAAAACACCGATTACCTAATCCAAGACCTATATGACAGAATTAAGAACGGTGAATTCCCTAAGTGGAAGGTTTGCGTTCAATTAATTCCATATGAAGAAGGATTAAATTACAAATACGATATTTTTGATGTTACTAAGACTGTCTCACATAAAGATTATCCACTACAAGAAATTGGTGAATTCGTATTAAACGAAAATCCTGCTAATTACTTTGACGATGTCGAAGAAGCTTCATTCTCTCCTGCTAACTTAGTCCCAGGAATCGAACCTTCATTAGATAAGTTACTTCAAGGTCGTCTATTTGCTTACAAAGATGCTGCTAGATACCGTTTAGGTGCTAACTATGAACATCTTCCAGTAAACAGTCCAAAGAATGGTGCTCATAACTATGCTCGTGATGGATTCATGGCACAAGGACAAGATGGTTCTGTTAACTACGAACCAACTGAAAAAGATAGTCCTCGTGAAGATCCACATGCACATATCCATGCTTATGATGTTTCTGGACAAGTGGGCAACTACAAGACTTATGATGATGACCCATACTCACAAGCAGGTGCACTATATAACATCTACTCTGAAGAAGAAAAAATGCGCTTAGTAGATACGATTGCCAGTCGTTTAGGTAGTATCGAAAACCATGAAAACAAAGTCCTAGAAACTAGAATGTTCTACAAGGCTGATCATGATTATGGTACTAGAGTTGCCAATGCAATCGGATTAGATATGGACGAAATCACTAAAGAATAATCATAAAAAGGCCGCTATATCGTTGATATAGCGGCCTTTTTATGTCTTTTGTTGCAAGAATGTAATATTTAATAATATAACTGTAAAGTTGCACTAACGCGTTTGATATATTACTTCGATATAGTATTAAACATAGAAAAGAAATCGAAGTATTAAAAACAAAAGGAGTTAGATTTTATTTTGAATAAAATTACCAAAACTTTTATCAAATTCTCAGTAATCGCATTTACATCACTTTTAATTCTATTCGCATTCAACATTGCTAAAAATAACGTTTCAGCAAGTGCCTCAGTAAACTGGCAACACGTTGCTGAACAAGGTCTAAGCAAAAAAGATATCGCTGCTAGACGTTGGATCTCATTCCATGAATCATCAAACAGATACTACGCAAAAAACGGTGTCTGTTACGGTAAGTTCCAACTAGACGTTAGTTACCTACACGGTGACCACTCAAAGAAAAACCAAGAACTAACTGCTAACAAATACGTTGCAAGTCGTTACGGTTCATGGTCAAACGCTAAGAAGTTCTGGCAACAACACCATTGGTATTAATCACAACACCTAGTTAACCACTAGGTGTTTTTTATTGCTATTATTTATATGTTTGAAAACATGTTTTGGTAGAAAACAATTCAGAGATAATATAGCTGGTAAAAAAACATGAACCATACTTCATAATTAACAATATAGTAAATGTCATTCAAGAAATAAAAATCATATTATTACCTAATATATATTAATGTCTTATATACACTATCGATGGTTGGCAACTTATAGAATAATCGTGATAAAATTGTAAATAATGTTAGAATTGATTTAAAAATTAAAAACGTAGAAATAATGAACTAGGCGGTGATGACAATTAGTAAATATTATATTGTCGATGACTCTTTATTACCTGAAGCTTTTGGGAAAGTAATTGAAGCTCGTAAGATGATTGACAACGGTGAAGTTAAGAATGTTAGTGAGGCCGTTAAAGCAGTTGGTATCAGTCGTGCCAGTTACTATAAATATAAAGATTATGTATATGAAGCCCAACAATCTTCATGGCAACGCAAAGCAGTTATCTCTTTTCTACTAGATCATAAGAGTGGGATTTTATCCCAAGTGTTAAACGCGATTTCACATCGTGGCGCCAACATTTTAACTATTAACCAAAACATTCCGATTAACGATTCAGCCAGCGTCGTGATTTCATTAGAACTAAGTAATATTGACAGTTCAGTCGATGACTTAATGAATGATATCAATGAAATTGATGGCACCAACAAGGTTAACCTAATCGCCGTTGAGTAATTAGACATAACATGTTAACATCATGTCTAATAAATAGAGAGGAAATTACAATGGATAAATTGCAATTTATGGATTACACTTTTTTGTTTAATCCTGACCATTCTACTTATACCAACAACGACGAAGGGTTAACCTTTTTTATGTTAGATGGTGAAGTTAGAATCAAAATTAGATTCAAAAATGAACGTCTTGTATTGCTACCACAATATGGCGTTACCATTAAAAAAGCCGATGATAAGACATACCACATCATCGCCAACGAATACCAACCCGTTTAGGGCAAGGAGAGCTAAATGAGAGAAGTTCAAATCAGACAGTACCATTTGAGATACGACGATAATCAAATTGACGGTTATTTCGACAAAAGTAACGAAAGACTGGCATTCATAGCTGGCAGCGATTTATTGCTAGCCGTCGACATCGATAACGACGAATTAACGTTTCATCCCAATGGTGGCGACTATGTTTCCATTGAAGAAATCGATGCAACACATTACGAACTAAAATCTGACTTTTAAACTAGGAGAATTCAATGCCTCAAATCACTTTTCATGGTTACACCATCTACTACCAAGAGCATATGCTACCCTTTTTTGATCAAAAAAGAGACGCCATCTTATTTGTAAAATACTTAGCTGAAAATGCGGGCGGCAAAGCATATGACGATGCACAACTAGTAGTTGAATACGATGATGGGATCGTATTTACACCACTTTGGAATATTAAAATCAAACAGACTAACGATAAAGAGTTCATTTTAGAATTCAAAGGATAACAAAAAAGACTCAGCCATTTTGGCTGGGTCTTTTAAATTGTATTAATTTTAGTTCGATTCATATATGATGCTGGTTGTTCTTTTGCGACTAGTGCTGACACTTTACGCATGTGAACACCAAATTCATCAATCAAGTCTTGAATATGAGCGAATTCTGGATGTTCCATTAAATGTGCCATGCGTAACGCAATTGCACGACGTTCACGACTCTTGAAGCATAACTTCAATTGACGACTAATGGTTAACATCTTAGCCAAACAGTATACATTTACTGTCATTGGTGCAGAACCCATCATTTGATCATAGATTTCATCAATAATATCTTGGTTAGTTTGTGACTTAGGGACGAAGGTTCTCACCTTATGCACTAATCCCTTTTTCTTTTCTAGCACGTGTCCACCTTCAAAGAATTGTTCACCTAATGCCATGTAAGTATGTTTCATTACATCGACATTTTGCAATAACTTCGCAATCATTGTGTCCACATCAGCATCTTTATTTCTTTCAATTAAATCCATAAATGAATTTAAGAAATATAGTTTATGTGGTAATGCATCAATGATTTCAATGCGGTTATCTTCATTTAATTTAATTACTCCAGCAGCTGCTAAATCTAATAAACAACTGTCTACTAAATAGGCGCGTAGACGTACGTTTTTCAACATTACACGACTATCTTTGGACTTACTGGTAATTAAAAAATACATTTCAGCAGTTGTAAGTGCCATTGTATAGCCTCCATGAGTAGAATAAAAGTATTCTAACACTTCTTATCTTTTTTTGTTAACCTTTTTATTTGCAACGCTTTGTCGAATCTTCATTGCGCGTTCAAAATTATTAGTAATGACAGCCGCCACACCGTGTTTAATTAAGAAACGTAAACGTAGTGATCCGTTAACTGTCCACACTCTTTCTTTGTTTTCGATATCTGGTTGGAAAAATTGAAGATGCAATGCATCCAAGTGATTAGTTAACAAGAATTCCTTTGGATTATCCACTCTGCGGTCAGTTAGATATGCAAATTGCGCGTCATCTACTAGTTGTTGGACAATTTTGACTGATGACAAATTAAATGATGAATAAATCACTGGGTGTAACAATTCAAATTTGCTTACCATATCGACAACGATTTTTTCGATATTAGGGTAATGAATTTTATCAGTTTTAAATTCTAGGTTAACTAATACGTCGCGTCCTTCAATTAGTGCTAATAATTCTTCTAACTTAGGAATGCGTTCATAATTTTCAAGTGAAAATTGTGATAATTCTTCATAAGTATAGCTATTAACCAAGCCACGTCCGTCCGTGGTACGATCAATGCGTTCATCATGAATAACGACTGGGATATTATCTTTTGTTAAATGAACATCAAATTCTAGTCCATCAATGTGATGGTACAGCGCATAACGAAATCCTTGTAGTGAATTTTCTGGATACAAATCTGGTACCCCTCGATGACCAAAAACCAATGTTTTCATTTTAAAATATCCCCCTTTTGTTTCCTCTCCATTAATAATAAATCTATTTTTTTATTTTGCAATATAATTACTCAATTAATTAGCGTTTATTTTATAGTAAATATTTATTGGAATAATTTTTCTTTTCAAGCGTTTAACGTTATAATTTATATATCAACTAACGCGGAGGAAATTATGATCATAAATGACAAAAAACTACATATGATTACTAAGGCATTGGATAATTCACTACGAATTCAAATCCTCTATTACTTAGAAGATAATCAACAAAGTAATGTCTCCAACTTAATGAATTACTTTGAAACTTCTCAACCTAATATTTCTCGTCATCTAAAAATATTAGCTGATGCTAACTTAGTTTACAGCCAAAAAGATGGCCAAGAACGCATTTATCAACTTAGCGATAACCATGTTTCACAACTACTAGCAACATTAAAAACACATATTAACGATTAAAAAGGTTTATTCTTGACATATATCTATTTTAGTTATATAACTATATTTGTTATATAACAGAATTAGATATATTTTTTATTTGGAGGAAATTATGAAAAAAATTAAAGCGCTTAGTTTGATCGTCTTCATCGCGACATTCGTCTTAATCTTAACTGGATGTTCAGCCAGCAAGAACGATGCTAAGAAGAGTATCCACGTCACTTCATCAGTTAACTTCTATGGCGAAGTTGCCAAAAATGTTTTAGGAAAATACGGTAAAGTAACTTCAATCATCAATAACCCTAACATTGATCCACATGATTTTAACCCTGCCAGTTCAGATGCTAAGAACGTCTACCAAGCTAACTTAGTTATCTATAATGGTTTAGGTTACGACTCATGGGCACAAAAGCTATTAGGTAGTAACAAAAATGTTGATTCAATCAACGTTGGTAGCCTAATGGGTAAAAAGACCGGTGATAATCCACACATCTGGTACAACGTTGCTACCATGGAAAAATTAGCCAACGAATTAGCTGCTAAGTTTGCCAAGTTACAACCTAATCACAAAAAAGATTTCGAAAATAACGTCAAAGCATACATCGATAAGCTAAAAGTACTCAACACTCAACTTGCTGACATCAAGAAGAATAAAATCAACAAGCCGGTAGCCGTTTCAGAACCAGTTTTTGATTATTCACTATCTAACATGGGCTACACCGTTTCTGATAAATCATTTGAAGAAGCCACTGAAAAGGATAACGATCCATCCCCTAAGAGTATTCGTGAAATTCAAAACGATATTAAAGACCATAAATTAGCTTTCTTCGTATATAACAAGCAAGTTAACAGCAAGACTGTCACTAACTTAGTTAAACTAGCTAAGCAAAACAATGTGCCAGTAGTCTCTGTGACTGAAACTAAACCAAGTGATGAACCAACTTACATCTCATGGATGCAAAACCAATATAAAGAAATTCAAGCTATTCAAAACAAAAAGTAATTGAAAAACATTTATCTATTTGGATAAATGTTTTTTTATTTGAAGTCATTTGGAGAAAATATTAGTATATAATGTAGATATAAAATACTATTCAGAATAGGGAGTTTAACCATCATGGCAATTGCACTAGTAAATGAAATGTTTAATGAATTTAACGATCCTGATTTAAGTTACAAGGATTCCAGAGACGGATATACTGAATGGTTTAAATTATCATTTCTAGTTGATGATGGTTTCCATAAATTCGAAGATGGTAAACGTAAATTCATCGAAAAATACGATGAAGAACTACAAGAAGTAATGAGTAACTTCTTAAACAAGTACCAAAAAGAATTCGAATCTTCATTCATTAACGAAAAAGAATTCGAAGTCTTAGATCGTACTAAAGAAATCGTTAAAGATTTAAAATCTACGTTAGAAAAAGAATTTTTAGTTGATGATAAAATCACCATCTTCAGCATTGATTTAGTCGGTAGTTGGCAAGCATTCAAGAGTTCTGGTTCTTCTTCACTAGAACAACGTTTCTACAACGATATTACTAATCACGTTGAACAACAACATCAAAAATAAAGAAGATAGGCATTGTGCCTATCTTCTTTTTTATACTAAAACTGCATCATCAGTATCGATGAATTCACCTTGTCCATCTACGATTCGATAGTTTTTATCAACATAACTCAATAATCTAGCGTCATGGGTAATCACGATGACTGTCTTATTTTGTTTATGCGCTAGTTCTTGTAATACTTCCATTGATTTAATCGCCATTTGACCATCTAAAGCAGCAGTGGGTTCATCCGCTAAGATAATGTCTGGGTTAGTGTAAAGCGCTCTTAAAATCGCCACTCTTTGTTGTTGCCCACCAGAAAGTTCATCTGGGTATTTGTTCATTAAATCAGTCACTTTCAATTGAGCGACTAATTGTTTACATTCATCAACGGTCAAATTCCCTGACTTTTTAACTTTATCCACTAGTCTAAATTGATCTTTGACCTTTAGGTAAGGTAATAAGTTGTATGCTTGTAAGATAAACCCGATGTGGTCTAATCTGAAGCGACTTTGTTGTTTAGCGTTCATGTCCCCATAGTTAGCACCATCAATCATAATTTCACCACTAGTGGCAGAAAGAATACCACCTAAAATTTTCATGAAAGTTGATTTCCCCGAACCAGATGGTCCGGTAATAGCGATAACTTCACCCTTATTAGCAGAAAAATTAATATTGCTTAACGCTTTAGTAGCAGCTTCGTCGACACCAAAAACTTTATTGACGTTATTTAATTCAATTGTAGCCATTATTAAATCCCTCCCATTGCAGTTGCTGGGTCAATCTTAGTGACCGTTCTCATTGGAATTAATGCTCCAATGATTGACATTAAAATAATCATAATCGATACAAATATCATTAATGCAGGATCGAATGTCATTGGTACAGCAGCTGGCATTGAAATTGCAGTTAGGAATGTTAGTAGTGCACTAATTGCGACACCACCAACAGCCAAAATAAGTGCATTTGAGATGACATTCATTGCAAGGTAGAAGTTGGATACCCCTTGTACCTTCATTACTGCGAAATATGGTATTTTTTGCATTGTTAATACATATAAGAAGATTGAAATCACTACTAGTGTAATTAGTAGCAAGAAGACAATCATAAATTCAAAAGTTGAATTTTGCGCACTGTATCCCGGAATGTCTTGAATGAAATCTTCCATTCCCATTACTTGAGTCCCACTAACCGTCTTCTTAGGGTCATTTCTGTAAATAATTGCACTAATCATCGCTTGATCGTTTTTGCCAAACTTTTCTGATTGCACATTTTGTGCGCTCGCATAAATTACTGGTGCAACATTTAATTGATTATTTTTAACTGTTCCCACGATTTTAAATTGGTGACCATTACTACTAAACTTAATTTTTTCGCCCAAACGATAATGGTCTTGTGAGATTAAACTATCATCGACAACCACTTCATACGCATGTTTAAATGTGCGACCTGAAGTAATTTTTAAATCTTTATAAATGAATTGATTTCTATTTAAACCAATAATTTGTGAACCAACCTTGTTATCATCCTTAAGTGTTTGGGCATTCGCACTCATTTGCGTAATGTCGGCACGTTTGTTAGTTGGATATTGCTTAGCTTGTTTTTTGGTAATTGTCGATTGATCTAATAATCCATTCGCATCAGCATTTAAAACGATTTTTTCTGCGTTCCAAGAATCGATTGCTTGACGATTAGCATTGCTTAACCCGTTGGCTAATGCAGTCAAAATAAAGATTAAGTATGCAATCATGATAATTACTAAACAAATTAAACTGTATCTTAATTTATTCTTTTTAATTTCTTGAATTGATAAAAACATCCTACTATCCCCTATTTCTTAATCCCTTATTCAATAATTTCAAAAGACTAGCGAAGTCACTGAATAACTGTTCTTGGTTACCACCACTGAGTACATTTCTAATTGTTTCATGTGCGGCACTAGTTGCCCATTTGTAAGTGATGATAATTTGTTCTTTATCACTTACTGGTCTCCCATCAACTAACAGCACTAAATATTCTTCAGGCATTTTGCGATAATCGTATTCCTTATGCTTTAACTCAAACTGATTATAGACAACGTACTTTTGATAAAAAAATTCATATTGGGTTCCTTTCAAATCTTCAATAAAAGAAGTGGTTGCATCATAAAAAGCTTGTAGTGAATTTTGCTTTTCGGCTCTGATTTGTTGGAAAACATCAAAGTGAACTTCTTTCAAGACTCTTTTTAAAGCATAGCGATAACTATCATGAATATCTTCAAAATATTTATAGAATGAACCACGAGCGATTGAGCAGTCATTAATGATTCTGGCTACTTGCGCCTCCATTAATCGATATTGAGAAAACTCCTTAATCAAAGCGTGAAAGATTTGATTTTGTTTATCTTCATTTAAGTTTAAAAACGTTGTTGTTGGCATTCTTTTCTCCTTTTCGACTAAGTGACATCGTGTCATTTTTAATATATTACAGCCTAGGTGACACGGTGTCAATATATGTGCACAAAAAAAGATGGAAATCATTCCATCTTTTTAAAATTACTTGTTAAGTTGTCTTACGGCTTCTTGAGCTGCATCATTCATAATGTTCCATGGACGATCGAATCCAGGTTGGAAGAAGAAGTCAGCGTAAGCTAAGTCATAAACTGTAGCTTTTTGTTGGATTGCAAATGAGATAGTGTTAATGTTTGCAGTCACATCTCTAGTTGACATGATTTGACCACCAAGGATACGACCATCAGTTGGATCAAATGTAATCTTGAAGTAAACCTTAGCATTTCCAGCTTCTTCTGAAACGAATGCTGGAACTGCCCAGTCTTCTACTAATACTGATTGAGCGTTAGTAACACCACATTTTTCTTGAGTGTCTTGTTTAACACCAGTTGAAGCAAAGTGGTAGTTAAATACTGAAAGTGCTGATGAACCTGAAACGGCAGTCATCTTTAATTCTCTTCCAGCAGCGTTAGCAGCAGCAGTACGTCCTTGACGACGAGCGTTTGATGCTAAAGCAATTGATGATAATTCACCAGTTGGTGCATATGGAACCTTAGTTGCATCCCCAACAGCGTAAATATCTTTAACACTAGTTTCTTGGTGTTCGTCAATCTTGATACGACCACGTTCATCTAGGTCTAATAAACCTTCTACTAATGAAGTGTTTGGAATAACCCCAGCAGTTTCAACAACTAATTCAGCATCAAAAGTACCTTGGTCAGTCTTAACAGCTTTAACTTTACCGTCTTCGCCAACGAATTCAGCAACGTTTACGCTACCAACGAAGTTAACACCGTTTTCTTTGAATTCTTGAGTTAATTTATCAGTAAATTCTGAATCTAGGTAGTTACCTAATAGACGAGGATTGTGGTCTACAATAGTAACTTCCTTACCTGCTTTAGCAAAAGCTTCAGCAGCTTCGATTCCAATGTAACCTGAACCGATAACAAAAACGTGTTTTAGGTCAGGATCTACCATCTTTTGTTTTAGCTTGATTGCCCAGTTACGACCACGCATAGCGTATAGGTTTTCTAGGTCTTTACCAGGAATGTCTAAACGACGAGGAGTAGCACCAATAGCTAAGATTAGCTTATCGTAGCTTTCATCACGTTCTGAACCATCAGCTAAGTTCTTAACATGAACTGATTTGTTCTTTTCATCAATACTTGCAATTTCTTGTTGTACAAATACATGTACACCATCTTTTTCAGCGTTTTCTACAGTTTCATATGCAACTGTGTTTACATCCTTTACAGTACCTTCTAGGTATAATTCCATACCACATGATAAAAATGAGATGAAATCTCCTCTTTCATACCATTGAATTTCTGCTTCTGGGTTTTCTAAAAGCATTCCACGAACGGCTTCGTATCCACCGTGTGAAGAACCGACTACGATAACTTTCATTAGTGTGGCCTCCTAATAATTTTTATATAATATTTCTATAATTTAACTTTGTGATATTTATCACATTACTTTACAACCAATATTTTACCTTTTGCCCGATTATTTAGCAAGCAATATTTACAAAATACTAAAACTTTTTTAATCTTTTCACACAATAAATTAAAATCACTTTCTTCATATAATAATATTCCTATTAATTCTAGAAATTGATTTTTATACTTCCCTTAAAAAGAATGTTTTATTCCGATAAATATGATCAGTTATCTACTTTTATCACAAACTTTTTAATAGAAATGTTAAGGATTGATATAAATGTTTAAATATTGATTAAGTTTCCCACGATTAATTGTTACGCACCCAAAATGCTAGTAAAATTGGTTATAGATAATAATTGAAAGGGAGTTAAGCTCATTGAAATACGGGTTTATTAAAACTGCATTAGTTACAGCGGCAGGTGCTGCCTTAATGAAGGTATCTAAAAAAAGCATTGATATTAGAAAAGCTAACAGTGAAATCTATAGACCCTCTCGTGATTTCTTTGTTGATGGCAACCTTAACGGTAAAAAAATTGTTTTCTTAGGTTCATCTGTAACTGCTGGGTTAGCTTCTAAAGGTGTTTCTTTTGTTGACTTCTTACGCGTTGAACATGGCGTTCACGCAATTAAAGAAGCCGTTAGCGGAACTACTTTAGCGGATATTAATGACAATTCTTACGTAAGTCGAATGAAAAAGAATTTGAGCCAAGACGCTCACTATGACTTATTCACCTGCCAACTATCTACTAACGATCAAAGAAATGGTATCGACATAGGCAACATCAGTAAGTCATATGACCCTAATGACTTCGATACCCAAACTACAATCGGCGCAATCGAATACATCGCTGCGACTGTCCAAGAAGAATGGGATTGCCCATTAGTCTTCTATACTTGTTTGAGAAAACCAGAACCTGGTTACGAATTTCTAAGAGATAAATTATTCGAACTACAAAAGAAATGGCACTTCGCAATTATTGATATTTGGAACAATAAGACTTTAAAGAAAATGAACGAAGAAAATCCTAGCTTCATGTTAGATGATACTCACCCTACATGTGCTGGATATCGTTATGGTTGGACTCCTATTTTCGTAAAAGAATTAGATCAAATGATAGAATAACCAAAAAATATGTCGACGATAAACCTTAATATAAAGGTGTTTTGTCAACATATTTTTATTTTTATTAAAATTTGATGAAAAAAGGTTGTATTTTTTTAATAATAGTGTATTATTATAGTCAATGACAAAGACATAGCATCAAGTTACATTTTTACCAAATTAACCCTCAAACGTTGATTTGGTAGCACATATTAACTGCATAATTTTTATGTTATTAGTTTTATAAGAAAAATGACTACTCACATTTTTCTCTCATTTTTGCTCCGTGGTTCAATGGTAGAATAGCGCACTGTTAATGCGATGGTTGCTGGTTCGAGTCCAGCCGGAGCAGTTGAGTGATTATTCACTCAACATAATTAGAGATGTTAACGATACGGTATCTTTCTAATTGCAGGAACTGATATTCAACCCCTTTTCAATAGAAAATCAGTTCGAATTATTAACACCCCTTTATTTATTGCTCTATGGTTCAATGGTAGAATAGCGCACTGTTAATGCGATGGTTGCTGGTTCGAGTCCAGCTAGAGCAGTTGGGAGAAATCCCAAGTTAGCTTTATCCCAATGTTAACTAATAAAGCAAATTGCTTTTCCATATTTTTATTCATAATTATCTATAATTCCACATAACAAAAGAACTTAGCTATCCCGCTAAGTTCTTTTGTTTTTTACTGAGCTAAATTTTTGGCATTAAAAAAGCATGGCTCATTGCCATGCTTTTAATTTGCTTATTATTTATTGAATGCATCAGCAGGGATCCATCCAACCACGCCTCCGCTATATACGGATGTAGCTTCATAGTAAGTCTTGCCGTTGTACTTAGATTGAGCAACAATCGCGAATTGTTTGCCTTGGTAATTAATAGTGTTATCAACTGGTAATGTTGCCTGATTATCACCATAAATTGAATCCATTGCATTAGCAGCAATTGTCATAACCTTAGTATCCATCTTTTGGATGGCAGGAGTACTACTTGATGAAGTATTTGTTGATGTAGTTGTAGTAGTAGTTGGAGCTGATGGTTGTGATTGAACTTGAGTAGTTGGTGTTGAATTAGTGGAGTTATTTGCTTTTACAATCACATCCCCGATAAACCAACTTTGATCTTGTCTCATTTTACTTGCATCAACCTTTTTATTTAAGGCTGCAGAATAATAACGATCAGTGTATTGCCATAAAACATGACTAACTGAAGGTTCATGTCTGGTATAAGCAGCTAACCAGTAACCATCGTATGAACTAAGTGCTGATTTAGCGTAAGTCTTCATGAAACTTTGGTAAGAATAGAATAAAATCTTTTTGTTACCAACTAATGGACGTAGGGTTTGCACCCATTTTAAGGTAGCAGCTCTTGCTGTGCTACGACCTAAATGAGTAGACTCGAAGTCATTTACATAAAACTTAGCATTTGGTGCTCTGTAATATAAATCACGAGCTTCTCTAGCAGCACTAGCATTTGATGTATATCTACTATATGAATATACTCCATATGGAACACCATATTTTTCTAACATCGCTTTATTATGATTAAAAGTCTTATCATAATGTCTTGTACCATATTGAACTCTTAAAATAACAAATGGTACTTCGTTACTTAACTTCTTGGCTTTGTTGTCGCTTAATTTTCCTTGCCATTCTGACAAATCGTAAACATTATCAGTGCTTGCTGCGTGCGCTGTAGCATAGCTACCCATTGCAACGACGGCTCCTGATAGTCCGATTGAAGTGATCAACATCATCAATATTGATTTAAACTTAATCAATATACCACACTCCTATTTCTAACTGGTTATATACCTGCAGTATAACTGCCAAATATTTCAAGAATGATATAGGAATATTACAAATTATGACAATTTAACCTTTTCTTAAGGATTTAATGACAAAATGCAACACTTTTACTCATTTTGATGATTGTTTATATCAAAATCATCCCTATAATAGTCATTACAAATAAAATAATTATGAATAAGGAGTGAAAAACATGTCATTCTTAGAATTAAAAAATATCGAAAAATCATACTACCTTGGCAAAGATGAATTTAAAGTTTTAAAAGGAATCGATTTATCTTTTGAAAAAGGTGAAATGGTATCCATCTTAGGAGAATCTGGTGGAGGTAAATCCACTTTAATGAACATTATCGGTGGTTTAGATAGTAAATACTCTGGTGATGTTTTACTAAATGGTGAATCGTTAAGACATGATACTGACAAACAACTAGACGAATACCGTCGTAAAACCATTGGATTCATTTTCCAAAGTTTCAACTTAATTAGTCACTTAACTATTTTGGATAACGTATTAGTACCACTAGAAATGACTAATCTTTCAAAGAAAGAACAAGTTGCTCGTGCAAAGGAACTATTAGCTAAAGTGGGTCTAGAAGATCACATGAACAAATTCCCCAACCAGTTATCTGGTGGTCAAAAACAACGTGTATCAATCGCCCGTGCTTTAGCTGGCGATCCAGAAATGTTAATCGCAGATGAACCAACTGGTGCATTGGATCCAGAAAACACAACTGAAATCCTACAAATCTTAGACAACATCGCTAAAGAAGGTAAATTAGTTTTAACTGTTACCCACTCTGAAAAAGTTGCTGATTACGGAACTCGTGTTGTTCACATGACTGACGGTAAAATTGACGAAGATCGTACTCTTCGTGAAAAATATGCTGAAAGCAAAGAAGAAACTCTAGAATCAAAGACACTATCATTCAAGTCAATTGTTAAGATGACCTGGGATAACATTAAGTACAACTCCAAGCGAAACCTTTTAATCATCTTTGGTGGTTTAATCGGGATTTTCTCAGTGGTCTTCATGTTAGGGCTAGGTAATGGGATTCGCGGTTACATTAATCACGAAATTTACTCACAAGTAAATCCTAACAGTATTCAAATTTCTCACAAAAACACAAATGATCATTCATCATTTAAAGATGTTGATGTAAGCCGTTTATCAGACGTCAAAGGTGTTAAATCTGTCGACAAAGCATACGCTTCAAGCGGTGTCCAAGTTAAAGATGGTAAAAAGTCAGCGCAAGTTGCATACATGACTTCAAGCATTGCTACTATTAACACTGACAACATCAAACGAGGAACTACTCCTAAAGATGGTGAAATTTTAATCACTAAAACTACTGCTAAGTCGTTCAATAAAAACAACCCTTACGCATTAGTTGGTAAAACTATCCAAGTAACATTCAACGCTATGAAGGATGGTAAACCATACCCAATCACTACTAACCTTAAGGTTTCGGGAATCGCTGATTCACAAAGTCCTATCAGTATTATTGGTTACACCACTTTAGGAAAAGCCTTATCTGCTAACGGTATTAAGATTGAACTAAACTTCTTAAACGTTAACATTTCAGGTGGTGTAAGCAACGTAACCCCAGTTCAAAACAGAATTAAAGCCCTATCAGCTGATGGTAAGAAGTTATACAGCATCCAAGGGGCTGGTGCGATTGTTTCAACATTGAACACTTACATTAACCTTGCTGTATACGTATTGGCTGCCATTGCTGGAATTTCTCTATTAGTTTCAGCAATCATGATTATCGTTGTTCTATACATCAGTGTTGCTGAAAGAACTAAAGAAATCGGGATTTTACGTGCTTTAGGTGCTACTAAGGGTAACATCAGAATGTTATTCGTTAGCCAAGCTCTATTCCTAGGTATCTTCTCATCAGTATCAGCTGTGGTTCTTTCCTACCTAATTCAATTTGGAATTAACTCAGCTGTTCATGGAATGATTGATTACTCAATTATTCAAGTAACTGCAGGAAATGCTATTTTCGGAATTGTAATTGCTGTTATTATTAACTTACTTGCATCAATTCTTCCATCAAACAAGGGTGCTAAACTAGATCCTATCGAAAGTTTAAGCGCTGAATAATTAAATGTCCCCCAATACAAAAAACACGCTATTTAAAATAGCGTGTTTTTTTAATACCCTCGGTGCATTAAGAAATCATACACATATTCTTTATCATAGTCTTCAAAATGGTGAATCCAAAAAATAATAACCCCTAATGCGGTTGCAGAATTATATGCCGCGAATAGTTTTCTTTTCTTCGGATCCATTTCTTCACTAAATACTTCTGTTGTTGACTCAACTAGTTCATTAAAAAATTGGAGCAGTTTAATTGCAAATTGGATTTCCCCTTTTTCACTTATTAAAACACTTAAGATGGGCTGATTTTCTTCAATTACAGTTAAAAAACTATATACAAATTTACCGGCAGCAGTATCTATATGTTCAACATCAGTTTCTTGGAAAAATTCATTCGCGTTTCTAATTTGTTCAATCACGCCGTCCTCGACTTTTTCAATCAAGTCAAATTTATCGATGTAGTGGCGATAAAAAGTACTACGATTTACTTCAGCTCGTTTAATAATGTCACTGACTGTGACAGATGCAACGCCTTTTTCTCTAGCAATGGAAACAAATGCTTTTATGATTTTATCTTGCGTTAATTGGCGTTTCTTTTCATATTTCAAAATTCAATATCCTCCATTATTTATTAAATCATGTATGGACCGTGGTATGATAAAAACATCAATAGAAAAGAGATGTTTTAAATGTTAGACGTTGAATTAATGTCTGGTTTAATTTTATTTTTAGTGGGTATCTTGTCATTACTCACATTTTTATCAATTATCTTGCGAAGAATTTATCTAAAACTTCCTATTAAAATGGATATTTTTTGTTTCTTAGTATCAGCAATTGTAATTATAGTTTCTTATTACGTTGATAGTCACTTTATATTGTTCATTCTATCATCAATTTAATCAGATAAGACCTTAACATTTTATTAAGAAAACATCCTATAACTGTTATAACACTTAATGTGATGTTAGGATATTAATATAACAATAATAATAGTAAGGAGTGTCGATTATGTTGACAGTTGCAGCTAATCCCGGCTTTATTAAAAGATACTTTTTAAGCTTTAATTGGGACGAGATTCTACATAACATTACTAATATTGTGATTGATATTATTTTAATTTCCATTTTCTTTTTAATTTTAAAATCCATTGGAAAGAAAGTGATCAATCACTTATTCAATAACTACGCAAAAAAACAAACTGGCGTAGCAGAAAATAGGCTTAAAACCCTTCATTCATTATCCACTAATGCCTACATGTACATTTTGGTGTTCTTTTGGATTTATTCAGTTTTAACATTCATCGGTGTACCAATCGGAACCCTATTAGCTGGGGCTGGTTTATTTTCTGTAGCAATTGGTTTAGGTGCTCAAGGTTTGGCCAACGATATTATCAATGGGTTCTTCATCTTATTTGAAAAGCAAATTAACATTGGTGATTACGTAACAATCGGAGATGTTACTGGTACTGTTTCTGAAATAGGTCTAAGAACCACTAAAATAAGAAGCAATAACGATGCATTAAACTTCATTCCCAACCGATATATCACTAATATTTGTAATATGTCTAAGGATCGCATGAAGGCCGAAATCAACATTCGTGTTAACCCTGATACTCCAATTACTGAAGTAATTAATATCATCAAACAAATTAACGCAGAATATGTTCCAAAGACTAAGGGGATTATCGAAGATCCTCAATTATTAGGAACAGTTGATATGGGCGACGGGACTATTGCCGTTAAAGAATACATCCCTACTACCGACGAAGCCCGCTTTGATGTACAATTTGAATACTTACAACTATACTTAGAAGCAATTCAAAAAGCCGGTATTAGATTACCAAACAACAAAGTTATCGCTGATATTTCTAAATAAAGTCTCAACGCCCTCTTTCGGGCGTTTTTTACTATCAATATTCGAAAGGAAGTTTTTATATGTTTAAATTAGCAACTAATCCCAGCATCTTGAAACAATACGTGGATAGTTTTAACTGGGGACACATTCTTCATAACTTAACATTTATCATTATCGATTTAGTTTTAGTTTCAATCTTCTTTTTAATTATCAAATTAATTGGTCAATCATTAGTAAATCATTTATTCGGTAAATATTTACAAAAGGAAAAGAAAATTGGTCCAAAGCGTGAAGGCACATTGAAATCAATTGCTACCAATACGTTTAATTATATTTTGGAATTTTTCTGGCTATATTCAGTCCTAACCGTCATTGGTATTCCTGTCGGTTCACTGCTAGCAGGAGCAGGTTTGTTAACAGTGGCATTAGGTTTAGGTGCCCAAGGTTTGGCTAACGACATCATCACTGGATTTTTCATTTTATTCGAACATCAAATTGACGTTGGTGATTTCGTTGTTTTAGATACCATCACTGGAACCGTTGAAGAAATTGGGCTTCGTTCTACTCAAATTCGCGGAGTTGATGACTCGCTAAACTTCGTTCCAAATAGATATATCACTAACATATGTAACATGTCTAAAGATCGTTTGAAGGCTGAAATTAACATTCGTGTTAACCCTAATAGCCCAATTCAACAAATCATTGATATCGTTAAAGAAGTGAACGCCAAAAACATTCCAATTACCGACGGCATCATCGATGAACCCCAACTATTAGGAACTGTTGATTTAGGTGATGGCACTATAGCAGTTAAGGAATGGATTCCATGTAAAGACACCGCTAAATTTACCGTTCAATTCAAATTCCTTCAATTATACTTAGAAGCAATTAATGATGCTGGAATTACTTTACCAAATAATAAATTAATTACACCTATCCCCCAAAAATAAAGGGTTAATTAAGATTTAATCGTTACACATCCTTTTAATTGACACCTAATTTATTGATTGATAGTATTAAATTAATCATTAACTACCCGCTATTTAATAGACTTCTTAGAAGTTGTTAACAATTTCGATTATTTTGTGTACAAATTAATTGAAACTACGATTAAATAGTGTAAAATAGTATTGGATTTAAATATGCATTTCCAATGCTTTTTTAGTTAGAAAACAAAGGAGACAAAATATGAGTGCTTGGGAAATTATTCGTGACTCTACACCGCAATTGCTTGCTGCATGTATTGCTTATACCATTCCAATTGCGATTGTGTCATTTATTATTGGTCTAACCATTGCTGTTATTACTGCTTTGGTTAAGATTTCTCCTCGCGGTGGGCTATTTAATATCGTCAAAGCCATTTTCTATTTCTATGTTTGGTTATTTAGAAGTACCCCACTTTTGGTTCAATTATTCATCGTATTCTTCGGCCTTCCATACCTAAGAATTGCGGGAATTTTACCTGACGGAATTAGATTGACTCCTATCGTAGCTGGGATCATTACTTTTTCTCTTAACACTGGAGCTTACGCTTCTGAAACTATTCGTGGTGCGATTTTATCAATCCCTGATGGTCAATGGGAAGCAGCATACTCACTTGGTATGACTAAGCGTAAAGTGCTTTGGAGAATTATCCTACCTCAAGCTAGTCGAGTATCACTTCCACCTTTATCCAATGAGTTCATTGGTTTGGTAAAAGATACTTCACTAGCCGCTTCAATTACGATTGTGGAAATGTTTGAAGTCAGTCAACAAATCGCTGCCGAAAACTACCAACCACTAATTATGTACATTTTAGTAGCTGCTATCTACGCAGTTATCTGTAGTGTTCTTACTATTTTACAAAGTTACCTAGAAAAACGAGTTTCTCGTTATTCTGTAAGTAATTAGAAAGGAGTATTAAATGATTAATTTAAAAAACGTATCTAAAACATTTGATAATCAACATGCCTTAGATAACATCTCCCTTCAATTCCCAGAAAATAAGACTACGGTAATTGTTGGACCATCCGGTTCTGGTAAGTCCACACTACTTAGATCTTTGAACCTACTTGAAACACCTGAAGCTGGTGAATATGATTTTAGCGACCTAAGCTTAAACTTTTCTGAAAAAATCAGTTCTAAAACTGTATTAAATATTCGTCGAAAAACCAGTATGGTATTTCAAAGCTTTAACTTATTCCCTCATCTTACAGTTTTAAAAAACGTAATGGAAGGGCAAGTCCAAGTACTCAACAAGACAAAGGAAGAAGCTAAAGAAACTGCTGAACAACTACTAAAGAAGGTCGGCATGTTGGATAAAGCAAATGCTTATCCTAGTCAATTATCTGGTGGTCAAGCACAACGTGTTGCGATTGCTCGTTCACTTGCAATGCATCCAGAATATATTTTGCTAGATGAACCTACAAGCGCTTTGGATCCTGAAATTGAATTAGAAGTCCTAAAGGTACTACTAGCATTGGCTAAAGAAAAACAATCACTAGTTATCGTTACTCATAATCTTACTTTTGCTCAACGTGTCGCTGATAAAATCGTCTTTATCGAAGATGGTAAAGTTGGCTTTGATGGTGATACTAAAGACTTCTTTGAATCAACAGACAAAAGAATTAAAGATTTCTTAGCAGCGATGACATTACAAAATATTTAAGGAGATTTATCATGAAATTCAACAAATTAATGAAATCACTAACTGTTGCATTTGCTGTATTAGGTACTGGAGCTATCTTAGCTTCATGCGGTAACAGTTCATCAAATTCAAAAGACTACAAATCTGATTTAACTCAAAGTGGCAAGCTTACTATCGGTTTAGAAGGTACTTATGCACCTTATTCATACCGACAAGGTGGTAAATTAACTGGTTTTGAAGTCGACTTAGCTACTGATGTTGCTAAGAAATTAGGTTTAAAAGTTAACTTTGTTCAAACTAAATGGGACAGTTTAATTGCTGGTCTAGGCAGTGACAGATACGATGCTGTTATGAACAACATGACTGTTACTCCACAAAGAGAAAAGCTTTACAAGTTCTCAGAACCATATGCTTACTCATACTACACACTTATCACTAAGAGCGATAGCAAGATGATGAGTATCAAGGATATCAAAGGAATGAACATCGTTGATGGTGCTGGTACCGATAATGCCGTTGTTGCTAAGAAGTTTGGTGCTAACGTTTCATCAACTCCTGACAACGCTACTGGTTACCAACTAATTCAACAAGGTAGAGCTGATGGTACTGTGAACTCAGTTCCTGCATGGAAATACTTCGCAAAACACAACTCAACAATGGGTCTAAAAGAAATCGATGTACCTACTAAACTACAAGCTCCTGCTGAAACTTCTATTATGTTAAACAAGAAATCATCTGCTTTAACAAAGAAAATCAACCAAGCTTTAGATGAACTAAGAAAAGACGGCACTATGAAGAAACTTTCAATGAAGTACTTTGGTTCTGACATCACTACAAAGCAAGATTAATATTAAATAAGAAAAAGCCATCCAAATTAATGAGTGGCTTTTTTATTTACCTATTTATTTTGAGGAAAAGGACTTTAATAGTCCTTTTTTAGATCTTATTATTTATTTTTTCTTCTAAATCCAATCGTAGCCATTCCTAATCCGATCAATCCAATTATCAAACCAACAATTGCCAATGATTTTTTGTTAGTCTGATCACCGGTTTGAGGTAATGATTTTTCATTTTTATCAATTGATGGGTGTTTAACTTTATGACGATTATTCCTATGATCTTTAAATCCGTCATTAAAGTGATTGTCCACTTTATTATTACCGGTACCGGATGAGCTATTGGTGTGGTTTGGTCTAATAGATACAATTTGTGTTGAACTACTTGCATTGCTTTGTGCATTTAAGCTATTACTGTTATCTGATGAACTTTGCGCTGAGCTACTTACGTTACTTTGTGAGATTGAGCTAGCACTGTTATCTGATGAACTTTGCGCTGAGCTACTTGTGCTATTTTGTGAGATTGAGCTAACACTATTATCTGATGAGCTTTGCGCTGAGCTACTTGTGCTACTTTGCGAGCTTGAGCTAGCACTGTTATCTGATGAACTTTGCGCTGAGCTACTTGTGCTACTTTGTGAGTTTGAGCTAGCACTGTTATCTGATGAACTTTGCGCTGAGCTGCTTGTGTTACTTTGTGAGCTTGAGCTAGCACTGTTATCTGATGAACTTTGCGCTGGATGACCAGGTAGATATTGATTATCAATATCAGTTTTACTTTTATTTTCAACTGATTGCACATCGTCTACAGTTGTTTGCTTTTGAATATTATCCAATCCTTTTTGCAACTCGTTATTAATATTAGTTATTTGTTGTTGCTTTTGATCAGAAGATAGATTGCTATCATTATTAATTGTATTAACAACATTTTGTGCTTCATTCTTCAAAGCATCCATTGACTTTTGTTGTGCCAAATATATTGGTGATGCTGAATATGAAAATGTATCTAGTCTTACTTGTTGTAAATTATGACTTAAACCCGTCGCTGCACTAATGACTAATGCTAAATCACTATAAGAACCTGTATATTCTTTTGTCCAAGTATATCCATCCATTACCATTTGAAATTCCTTAGTGCTTGCATCATATCTCAATATAAATGGAACGAAATCCGCTTTGCTGTTTAAGAAATCATCTTTATTTAAATAACTAACTGTGGGCTCATGTTCTAATTGTTCTACTTGTCCAGAATCATTAGTGTAGGTAAATGCTCCAAATGGAGATGCCCCTTGACCGTCTAAAACATCTTGATTTTTATTATTAGTAGGGTCTCCATCACGTTTGTCATAAAAAGTATCTACCTTAAATCCAAATGCATTTGGAACTTGATACATTCCAACCGCACCACCAGTACTAATTGGGAATCCAACACGATTTGGATGGAAAAATATCGCTAACCCGTCAGCTCCACCTTCTGTATCTAACTTATTACCAGCATAAATGGATCCAGTGATTGAAAAACTTCTAGTAAGAGATACTTTATTTTTTAAAGTAACACCACCAGATTCATTTTGAGCATCTTGCGTAAGGGTAATAGTCCCAGTGCTTTGATTATAAGATGCATCTCCTACTAGTTCGAAATAATTCAAAAAATTATCTTTATTGATATTAATAGTTACAGGATTCGGACTGCTCAAATCACTGCTTGAAATTGAGGAATCATCATACGATGTTGAAGCAGCGTTAACATTCTGAGAGTTGTTAACAACATTTTCATATGAGACTCCTAGAAGAGTTAGCGCCACGAGTCCAGTGGCAACTTTTTTGGTTTTAGAATTATTATTAACATTTAATATTGTTTTTTGATTTTTATTAAATACCATTAAAAATACCTCCATAGTGAGTTCATATGTAAATTGTAGTATTTTACTGATATCATTTCACTAGTAAAATCCTTAATTTTTAATTAAGAGTTTTGGAGGTTTATTTCAATTATTTTTGTTTCAATGATTCTCTAATTACTTCCAATACTTCCTTTTGAAAATCATTAAAGTAATGTGATTTTAGATAAACTAAGTTAGTCACAAACATAGGCATGTCTTCATCTAAAAAATCTAGTTTTACGACTCCTTCTGGAGTATTAACTAATGAATTAAAGAATCCAACCCCGACATTATTTTTAATCAAACTCATAATGTTATTGCTTTCATTTGATCTAAAAATAACGTTAGGATGAAATGCATTTCGTTTTGCTAATTGATTAAATGATTCGTTTTGAACAAACCCTTGCTTGAACAAAATAAAATCTTCTTTCGCTAAATCGGCAAAATGTATTTTACCTTCACTAGCTAGTGGATGGTTTTTAGAAACATATGCACAGAATGGAATTCTTTCAATTTCTTCTGTTTCGATTGAAGGATCATCTAATGGGTTATTAGAACCTAATAGCGCTAAGTCCAATTCTCCATTTTTTAATGATTCCTTAGTTGTTTCAGAACCATATTCATAGGTAATGATGTTATTTAACAAACTGCGTTCTTTTAAAAATTGCGCAATTTGTGGAAAGTATCTAGTTTCAATAATTGGTGGCAATCCAATCGATATTTTTTTTGCCTTTAAATTAGCTATATTGCGCTTCGCAACATCAAAATGGCGGATGATAGCTTGAGCGTGGTTTAACAATTGTTTCCCACTATCGGTTACAATGAGTTCACCATGAGTTCTATGTCTAATAATTAATTTAGTGTCCATTTCCTTTTCCAATCTTTGCAACGCAAAAGTAATGGTTGGTTGGCTGACCTTAAATTCTTCAGCAACTTTAGAAAAAACTTTTAATTTTGTTAAGCTTATAAAATATTCAAGATCACGTGTGTTCATAAAAAATGCCTCCATGCATTGATTTAAAAGGGTTTTAATTTTAGATATAAATTATATTTATTATAACACTAACTTTTGACTATCTGAACTATCATGTATTAATATCTAGATATTAATTAAGAAAAGAGGTAAGTCCTATGTCTTTTGGATATGATATTTTAAACAATCCTTTCAAGAACAAAGGTACTGCATTTACTAAAGAAGAAAGAAAAGAACTTGGTTTAGAAGGAATGCTTCCACCATACGTTCAAACATTACAAGAACAAGTGGATCAAGCTTATGCTCAATTCCAAACTAAACCTTCAGATTTAGAAAAACGTGTTTTCTTAATGACTTTATTCAATGAAAACCGCGTATTATTCTACAAGTTATTCTCACAACACGTTGTTGAATTTATGCCAATCGTATACGATCCAACAATTGCTGAAACTATCGAAAACTACAGTGAACTATTCGTTCAACCACAAAACGCAACATTCCTATCAATTGATGATGATTTAGATTCAATCAAAACTTCATTAAAGAATGCTGCTGAAGGTCGCGACATTCGTTTAATCGTAGTTACTGATGCTGAAGGTATCTTAGGTATCGGTGACTGGGCTACTAACGGTGTTGATATCGCTGTTGGTAAGCTAATGGTTTACACTGCTGCTGCAGGAATTGACCCTAGCCAAGTATTACCAGTTGTTTTAGATGCTGGTACTAACAACGAATCACTACTTAAGGACCCAATGTACTTAGGTAACCGTCACGAACGTGTTTACGGTGAAAAATACCACAAGTTTGTTGATACTTTCGTAGAAGATGCTGAAAGTCTATTCCCAGAAATGTACTTACATTTCGAAGACTTTGGTCGTAGCAACGCTGCTGACATCTTAGACAGATACAAAGACAAGTACACTGTATTTAATGATGATATCCAAGGTACTGGTATTATCGTATTAGCCGGTGTATTAGGTGCCCTAAACATTTCTGGTGAAGAAATGAAGGACCAAACTTACGTATCATTTGGTGCAGGTTCAGCCGGTACTGGTATTGTTTCACGTGTTTACGATGAATTCGTACAACAAGGTATGGATCCAGAAGAAGCTAAGAAACACTTCTACCTAGTTGATAAGCAAGGTCTATTGTTCGATGACGACGATACTTTGACTCCTCAACAAAAACCATTTGCTAGAAGTCGTGATGAATTTGCTAACCCAGATTCATTAACTACTCTAGAAGCTGTTGTGAAAGAAGTTCACCCAACTATCTTAGTTGGTACTTCAACTCAACCAAACTCATTTACCGAATCAATCATTAAGGAAATGGCTGCTCACACTGAACGTCCAATTATCTTCCCTATTTCAAACCCAACTAAGTTGGCTGAAGCTAAGGCTGAAGACTTACTAAAATGGACTGACGGTAAAGCTCTTATCGGTACTGGTATCCCAGTTAACGATATTGAATACAATGGCACTGTTTACCAAATCGGTCAAGCTAACAACGCGTTAGTATACCCTGGTTTAGGTCTTGGTGCGATTGCCGCTACTGCCACTGTCCTAGATGACGAAATGATTTCTGCAGCTGCCCACTCACTTGGTGGTATTGTCGATACTGACAAACCAGGTGCTGCTGTCTTACCTCCAGTTTCTAAGTTGGATCAATTCTCAACTACTGTAGCTAAGGCCGTTGCCGATAGTGCTGTAAAACGTGGTCTTACCCGCGAAGACATCAAAGATGTTGACAAAGCTATCGAAGACACTAAGTGGGAACCTAAGTATTAATCTCTCTTTTAAAGATGATGTGTGTAAAAAAAGACGCCGAACAATGGCGTCTTTTTTTGTGGTTTAAATTTGTTCAATAATTTGTTTTGTGTTTTCAGCATCATTGAGAGAATAAAGATGAATATGGTTAGCACCGGCTTGTTCAAGCTTATTAATCATCTCAGCAGTGTATATAACTCCCTTTTCACCAAACTCTTCTTCTGATGCGTTCATCAAGGCAATTAGTTTGTCAGGAGTGGTCGCATGAGTTAAATCCAGCATCTTTTGCGTTTGTGTTTTTGAGATGACCGGCATGATACCAAACCAAATTGGCGTTGTAACATCAGTTCGATTTAAATAATCAACATAATCGTTCACATCAAAACTAAACTGCGAAATTAAATTAGTACATCCCTTAGTTACCTTGTGTTTTAGCCAATGCAATTCTTCATCGTTACTATTCAAGTAACAAGTCCCTGCGATATTTACATGTTGATATTCTTTTTTAATAAATTCAACTAACTCATCTGCATGCGAAAAGATAATTGCGGAATCATTTTGTGATAACTTATCTCCTCGCAATGCTAATACATCATTAACATCATGATTTTGCATTAAATCCATCATCTGTTTAACGGTATCGTAGTCTTTATCAATTCCAGTGAGGTGAATCATCACATCTACATCAGAATGTGCGTGAACATAATCAGCAATTTTAATACTTTGAATTAAATTATCCATATCGTGATTGCGATCGGTAATTGAAATAAACTGCGGATGCAGTGTTAATAAACCATCGAGGTTATCTTGATCGATATTGGGAGTAATTTCAAAAGAATATTGTAAGGGCATGCGAATCTCCTTTGGCTGAATTGATAGTTTAATTATATCCTACTATCTTGTTTTTAACGATGCACACAAAAAAAGACACCGCTTAAAGCGGTGTCTTTTTCAATTACTTATTTTCACTAATCACTACGTTACCATCTTCCATATCAGCCTTTAAGTGCTTAATGTCTTCATGGTCTAAGTAGAAGTCAGTAATCTTGTCTCTAATTTCTTGTTCTACAACACGACGTAGTGGACGAGCTCCCATGGCTTCATCGTATCCTTGTTCGATTAAGTAATCCTTAAATTCATCAGATACAACTACATCCATGTCTTTCTTAGCTAAAGTTGCGTTAACGTCACTTAGCATTAATTCGACAATTTCTTTCAAGTCATCCTTTGTTAGGTGTGAGAATTCAACAATCGCATTGAATCTGTTTAAGAATTCAGGACGGAAGTATGGAGATAATTTATCCATTAACTTCTTATCTTCATCTTTGTCACCAATCAATGTTTCATTACCGAATCCAGCGTTTGAAGTAGCAATCACAACTGTGTTCTTAAAGTTAACCACATTTCCTTGACCGTCAGTTAAACGACCATCGTCTAGCACTTGTAATAGAAGTGTTAAAACTTGAGGGTTGGCCTTTTCAATTTCATCCAATAATACGATTGAGTATGGGTTTCTTCTTACCTTTTCTGTCAAAGTATTATTGTTGTCATTGTATCCAACGTATCCTGCTGAAGCACCAATTAATTTTGATACCGCAGTTACATCAGAGTATTCTGACATGTCTAAACGAATAATGTTGTTCTTGTTACCAAACATATCCTTAGCTAATTGTTTTGCCAATTCAGTCTTACCTACACCGGTAGGACCTACGAATAAGAATGAACCAATTGGACGGTTACCTTCATCAAAACCAGCACGGTTTCTTCTGATAGCACGAGAAACTGCTGCAACTGCTTCGTCTTGACCGATAACCTTACCTTGTAGACGGTCGCCCATAGTCTTCAAACGTTCGATATCATTACTACTCAATTTAGCAACTGGAACACCAGTTAATCTTTCAACAGCTTCTGCAACATCATTGATAGTTGCTGTTACTTTAGTTTCATCGCTCTTGTTGTCGATTTGAGTTTGTAATTCTTCTATCTTATTCTTGTGATTTAGAGCTGCTTCATAATCTTCTTTTTCAGCGGCTTGTGCCTGTGCATCCTTTTCAGCTGCGATTTCATCTTCAATTGCCTTTTGATCTACAACTGGATGTTGTGCAGCTAAATGAGCAGCTGTCATGTCGACCAAGTCGATTGCCTTGTCTGGTAAACTTCTTTGTGGAATGTATTGAACAGAGTAGTCTACCGCAGCTTTTAGGACTTCATCAGGTAAAACAACATTGTGGTGTTCTTCATATAAAGGACGAATCCCTTTTAGAATTGCCAAAGTAGTTTCTTCACTTGGTGCCTTAATTTGCACTTCGTTGAAACGACGAGATAATGCTGCGTCCTTTAGAATAGTGTTTCTGTATTCATCTTGAGTAGTAGCACCAATTACAGTGATTTCACCACGAGATAATGCTGGTTTGATGATGTCAGCTAAACCTTTAGATCCGCTTTCGTCACCGGCGTTACCAGCACCCAAAATTTGGTGAATTTCATCGAAGAACAAGATCACATTGCCTTTAGCTTGAACTTCTTTAATCAAGTTTTGAATGTTTTCTTCAAAGCTACCACGGTATTGAGTTCCAGCTTCTAGTCCGGAAATATCAATGCTAATAACTTCCTTGTTCTTAATTGATGCTGGTACATCACCATTCACAATTGCTTGCGCTAATCCTTCTACAACTGCAGTCTTACCAACTCCAGCATCTCCTACTAAAACAGGATTGTTCTTAATTCTTCTTGATAAAACTTCAGTGGTTTCTTGGATTTCTTTGTCTCTACCAATTACTGGATCCAACTTGTTGTCGCGAGCTTCTTGAGTAAGATTACGACCTAACTTGTCTAAAATCCCTTCTTTATTAGAAGTAGTTTTTGGTTGAGTATTACCTTGGCCATTACTTAGTTGACCACTTTTTCTTAGTTGTTCTAATTGTTCTGGGGTCACTTCTTGACCGTTAATCATGTAACGACGTTGGGTATTGCTACTACCAGCGTCTCCTATAAATTGATTGAAAATTCTGTCAAAATCATCGTTAAATGGATCAAATGGACTTCTTGCCATAGTGCATCCCTGCCTTCTTTATAAATTTGTCAGCCTTCACGGCTGTCATATTGGATAAGGATGTTATCTTTGTTTCTTTCATCCTTTATCCATAATCTATATTATCACCTATTTTACATAATGCAATATATTTTTGACCTTTTTTGACCATATTTTTATAAAATAGTTAAAAACCATTGATATAATAGCATTTTTAAGAGTAAAATTTTTTTGACTTTTTATTGACCAATAACATTTCGAATTATACCATGTTATATCTTATTACATGTAAAATTAAAAATTTTAAAAAATTGTGATTTCTAAATATACTTTTATAGCAGGGTCTGGTATTATATCTTTATACAATGTTATGAAACGTAACGTGGAAAAGAATTTACATGAGAAGGGGTTTTTCTAATGAAGCAACATTCAAAAGCATTCCGCTGGCTGATCGCTTTCACTGCCGGAATCATCGTTGCATTGGGACTATTCGCAGCTCCACTAAAATCTAGTGCTGCTGAAAAGACCTATCAAATTGGAACGGATGTTACATTTCCTCCATTTGAATACGCAAACGATAACAATAAATATGTTGGTATCGATATTGACCTTATGAAGGCCATTGCTAAGGACCAACATTTTAAAGTCGACATTAAACCAATCGGTTTTAACGGTGCTATCCAAGCCGTTCAATCAGGCCAAATTGATGGTATGATTGCTGGTATGTCCATTACACCTGAACGTAAGGGATCATTTGATTTCTCAACACCTTACTACAACTCAGGAGTTGTAATGGCTGTTGCTCAAAACAGCAAAGTTAAGAGTCTTTCTGATTTACGTGGTAAAAACGTTGCCGTAAAGACTGGTACTACCGGTGCTCAATATGCACAATCAATTCAAAAGAAATATGGTTTCACCATTTCAACTTTTGATGATTCAAGTAACGTCTACGAAAACGTGCTTACTGGTAACTCAGTTGCTTGTTTTGATGACGAACCTGTATTAAAGTACGCTATTACTCAAGGTACTAAGCTACAAGTTGTTACCAAACCTGCTGAAGGTACTCCAATGGGATTCGGGGTTAAAAAAGGTCACAACGCTGAACTATTAAAGAAATTCAACACTGGTCTTGCTAACTTAAAGAAGAACGGTCAATACCAAAAGATTCTAGACAAGTACTTAAATGTTAAAAAGAGTGCTGAAGATACTCACTCATTCTGGGGTATCCTAAAACAAAACAAGACTTTTCTATGGGAAGGTTTCCTACAAACTCTATGGTTAACTATTATTTCCATCGTGTTTGCTACTATTTTTGGGGTAATCTTCGGACTATTTGGTGTATTACCAATTAAGTTCTTCCGTGGATTATCTTCAACAGTTATTTACCTATTTAGAGGTATGCCACTACTAGTATTAGCTTTATTCATTTACACTGGTATTCCTACCCTAACTGGTACTAAGATTCCTGCATTCGTTGCTGGGGTTATCACCTTGATGTTAGATGAAGGTGCATATATTGCTGCATTCGTTAAAGGTGGAATTGAATCAGTTGATAAAGGTCAAATGGAAGCCGCTCGCTCACTTGGATTACCATTTGGTAAGTCAATGAGAAAGATTATCTTACCTCAAGGTGTTAAGTTAATGGTTCCATCATTCATTAACCAATTCATCATTACTTTGAAGGATACTTCAATCCTATCTGTTATTGGTATTTTGGAACTTACTCAAACTGGTAAGATTATCATCGCCAGAAACCTTGAAGGATTCAAGGTATGGGCAATGGTTGCTATCATTTACTTAGTAATCATTACTTTACTAACTTGGCTATCAAACTGGGTTAAAAGGAGGGCTAAAATTTGAGTAAAATAAAAGTTACTGATTTACACAAACAATATGCTGACAACCACGTATTAAAGGGTGTCAACCTAGAAGTTAAAGATAACGAAGTAGTTGTTATCATCGGTCCTTCTGGATCAGGTAAATCAACATTACTAAGAACTTTAAACAAATTAGAAGAACCAACTTCAGGTTCAGTTGTCGTTCATGGAACTGACATTGCTAAAAAAGGTGTTAACATCGATAAAGTACGTGAACAAATTGGAATGGTTTTTCAACACTTTAACCTATTTAACAACCTAACAGTTGGTAAAAATATTATGCTAGCCCCTGTTGAATTAGGTAAGCTTTCAAAGGAAGAAGCCGAAACACAAGCTAAGAAGTTACTACAAGTCGTTGGTTTGGAAAACAAATTCGACGCTCCTGTTAACTCACTATCAGGTGGTCAAAAGCAACGTGTTGCGATTGCTCGTGCATTAGCTATGAACCCTGACATTATGTTATTCGACGAACCTACATCAGCTCTAGACCCTGAAATGGTCGGTGATGTATTAAACGTTATGAAGAAACTAGCTACTGATAACGGTATGACAATGGTTGTTGTTACTCATGAAATGGGCTTCGCTAAAGAAGTTGCTGATAGAGTTGTCTTCGTAGATCAAGGAATTATCCAAGAAGAAGGTACTCCAGACGAAATCTTTAACCACCCTCGTAACGAACGTCTAAAATCATTCTTATCAAAAGTTTTAGAAGTCTAGTTAACTAAAAAAGAACCTCAACAGAAATCCTGTTGAGGTTTTTTTAGTTGTGAGATAAAACGCTTAACAAAATGGTGGACTTACCTCCTAACATTCTGATGTGGGTTTTGAAAGTTCTGCTGCTAATTTAATTTTTGACCCTACGTTTCGCAGTAATTCACCGGTGCTCACAACGACTTCGGTTACGTAGGTTTGAATTCTATTTTTAATTACTTTTTCAATTACTTGATCTCTTGACATTTTATCATCTTCTTTTCAATTTAAACTGTCATCTATCTATATGTCTTTATGTTTCATCTCTTGCCATTACACTCATCTCCTTCGGATTTTTAACCATTGTTTCAATGCTTGCCATGGCGTTCGCCTCCTTTCTTTTCTCATTGATTTTTAATGTAATTATACTCATTCTCTAATCAACGTCAACCATTTAACTCAAAAAAATTCAATAAAAAAACTAGTGCTGAAAAGCACTAGTTCATCAGTTAATGTTTCATTTTCTTAACACTACTTAAAATCTTTGTAGCTGGATAAAAGCGACGAATATTAAATTCATCTCTAATTTGTTCCGCTACCTCGTTATCGTCATCATTTTCAGCAATCATTTGTCTAATTCGTTCAACATTTTCTCGATTGTTTAAGACGTCTCTAACGATCCCGCCATCTAAAAGATTGCGGACAATTTGATATATTGCAAAAATTACTAAAAGAATCGCAATTATATTCCACATATATAAGTAATCACTCCTATTAGTTATTATTATACGTGATTTATAGCGATTATTAAAGTGATACCACTTGTAAATGGATGTATTAGCGATTTTATTTTATTTATATCAAACGTTTAAAATCATTATAAACATTGCTAAATCAACATTTGTATAATCATAATCAAGTGTTATAATAAAAATATTATTTATAGAGGAGTCTTTACATATGTTAGAAACCATCAAAGAACGCAGTTTTGGTTTTATTACAGCCGGTTTAATCGCTGTTATTAGTCAATTTTTAACTATTTACATCCCCAATATTGGTGGAGCAACAATTGCGATTATCTTAGGGATTTTCCTAGGTAACACCTTTTTAACTCAACCAATCTTAAATGCTGGAACTAAATTTGCCGAAAAACGGCTTTTGGAATATTCAGTTATGCTACTTGGATTAACCATTACTTTCCAAACGATTTTAAAACTACACTGGTCTGGTTTAATCTTCATTATTATTCAAATGGCCGTTACCATAGTCTCAGCCATTTTAATTGGTAAGTGGCTTCACTTCGGAGAAGGAATTTATCTTTGTATGGCTGGTGGAAACGCTGTTTGCGGTTCATCAGCAATTGCATCAATCAAACCAGTAATTAATGCTTCTGATGATGATGCTGGTATGAGCATCACCCTTGTTAACTTAATGGGAACTGTCATGATGTTAGTATTACCAGTTCTAGGAACTATCATCTTTGGTCATGTCGATCTACTTAGAGGGGCATTAATCGGTGGAACCGTTCAATCAGTGGGTCAAGTAATTGCCAGTGCTACGATGGTAAACCAATCAACCGTTCAATACGCCACTCTTTTCAAGATCATGCGTATTATCATGTTAGTGGTAGTAGTTACTGTTTTCGCTAAAATGCATGCTAGTAATCAAGCAAAGCAATCTACTACAAAAGAGATTGAAAAAGAAATCAAGAAAAGTAAAATCGATTTCCTTCCTTGGTACGTACTTTGGTTCTTAATATTCTGTATTTTAAATAGTTTATTCACTCTACCTACATTCGTATCAGCAACAGCTCATTTCTTAAGTTCATGGTGTGAAATTATAGCTCTAGCAGCCATTGGATTGCGTTTAAACTTAAAAGCATTTCTACAAGCCGGAAAACGATTTGCAATTTACAGTGTCTCAGTTGGATTAATTCAAACGATTGTCGCACTAATCTTAATTAAATTATTAATCGCATAAAAAAAGAACCTCAATTGAGGTTCTTTTTTAGTGTCCTTTGTGCTTGGCAGCTTTCTTTTGTTGCTTTATAGCAAAGGTCTTTTGTTTCTTCTCTTTTAAATATTCACTCTTTTTCTTTTTACTAGCTTTCTTTTCTAATTGGCTTTGTTCTTTTAATGCAATCTGTGCTTTTGTCCCAATGCCATTGTTAACTTCTTTTCGACTAATTCTTTGTAGTCTTTTGGGATTAATCCGCTTATCTGAAATTCTCATTTCATCAGTTGATTGGCGATAGAACTTTAATTTATCCCAGTTCTTGTTAATAAGATCATTAATAACATATACCGATGGTTCTGATGTCCCTAAAGTTAATTTAGCCACTTCATAATGATCATCAACGTAATTTTCAACAATCAATCTATAAAAAGGCGGTTCGAATATTATGTTAGCTTTGCCTTTAACAGGTTTATTTATAACGAATACCCCCTTTTAGAAAATGATAAATCCTTATAAATTTATGTCCTTATAATATCATTATTGATGTTTTATATAAATGTTAATTTAATAAAAAAGAACCTCAATCGAGGATCTTTTTATCTGAGATAAGTACCTCGGTTCTTAATACCGAATTTAATAATGATAACCATAATAGACGTCTAGTTTTACCGATAAAAATTAGTTTTTAATTTGAATTTCATTATGATATTATTAGGCTTATAAAAACAGAGGAGATGATCTTATCTTAAAGATTGAAAATATTTCCAAATTATTTCCCAAAGTCCATGCTTTAAATAACGTTTCATTTGAAGCAAAAGATGGCCAAATTCTAGGACTAATCGGACAAAACGGTGCTGGTAAATCAACAACCTTTCACAGCATTCTGCGTTTTATAGAATTTGATGGGAAAATTACATTAAACAATCATGAAATCACTGTTAAGGACTTCAACGAAGTCGGCTACCTTCCAGAAGAACGTAGTCTATTCGAAAACCTAACAATTGAAAATCAAATTACATATTTTGCGGAACTAAAGGGACGCGACAAAAAATGGGTCAAGGCACGCATCGACTCATGGTTAAAACGCTTCGAAGTTAAGGGAGAAGCAAAAGACAAAATTAAATCACTATCTAAGGGTAACCAACAAAAGGTTCAACTAATCTGTACCTTAATTCATGAACCAAAGTTGGTAATATTAGATGAGCCATTTAGTGGTTTAGACCCAGTTAACGCTGATCTTTTAAAGAAAGAAATCATTAGAACTAAGGAAAGTGGTGCCGCCATCATCTTCTCAAGTCACGACATGAACAACGTTGAGGAACTTTGTGATCACGTTGTCATGCTTAGAAACGGAAAGGTAGTCCTAAACGGTAGCGTTGATGAAATCAGAAACCAATTCGGTAAGAAGCACGTCTTTGTAACAACTGATATGTCGTTAAACGAACTAGCTGAACTTGATGGTGTAAGTGAAGTGGTTAGACGTGGTCATAATCGTTACAAGATTACCCTTACCAATGAAGAATATGGTAAGGAAATCTTCGACGCCGTTAGTCGTGGCGAGTACATCGAAGAATTCAGTCAACAACCACCTACATTAGATGAAATCTTTAGAACAAAGGCGGTGGAAAAACATGCATAAGTTAAATATTATCTTTATGAGAAACTACCTACTCCATTTAAAATCAAAGAGTTTCATCACATTACTAATCACACCAATTATTTCAGTCTTAATTTTTGCTGGGATCGGTGGATTAGTAGCAAGCTCAAGCCAAAATTTTGATGACTACCAATTCGCCGTTGTCGGAGATTCAAGCGTTAAAAGTGAACTAGTATCTAAAGATAAAGATTCCATAGATACCAGCATCAAGTCCGAAAGTACCGCTAAAAAAGAACTTAAGAAGGACAATATTGATGGTTATATCAAAGTTTCCAAGGAAAACAATCAATACAAGGTTAATTTTGTTGGAAGCATCTCTTTGGATAGCGACGTTAAGACTGACTTATTAGCGATTGTGAACAAAAAGCAATCTGAACTTAACGTTAAAATCAGTAATGTTACTAGTGAACAGTACAAGAAACTATCTGTAAAACCGTCTTTTAAATCATCAATCACTAATAAGGAAAAGAAGCAAAATACTGATCAAACATCCAATGCTAATACATCATCAATCTATGTATTAATCTTTATTTCCTACTTCTTTATCTTAATTTACGCTTCCATCATGTCCACCACTATCGCGAAGGAAAAAGGTACCAAGATTTCAGAAATTATCTTCAGTAGCGTCTCACCTAGCACATACTTCAGTGGTAAAGTTGGCGCTGTGATTGCCTTGATGTCAACACAAATGGCAATTTACTGTGGTGTCGGAGTGTTTACATATTTCATCTTGAATATGTATCCATTCTTCAACTCACTATTCACATCCCAACACGTATTAATCAGTACGTTTATCGGTAATATCTTTAGTATTAACCTACTATTCATCTTCATTGGTTTCGTAATCGCAATCGTTCTTGCAGCGATTTGTGGTTCTCTTTCAGCCAACGTCGAAGGTGCTGCCAAATCATCTCAACCACTTGTATTCTTGATTGCAGTTATCTTTGGGTTTTCATTTAGTTTTATTAATAATGGTGCTTCCGACCCAATCATTTTACAAGTTGGATCATACATTCCACTATTATCATCATTCTTTATGCCAATTAGATTAATTAATCATAATGCAAACCTATTCGAAGGAATTATTTCACTATTGATTGCGATTGCCTTCATTGCATTTGTGACTTACAAGTTCTCAAACGTTTACAAGCTATTTATGCTAAACAATGAGGAAGGAACCTTCTTCAAACGTATTAGATCATCTTTAAACAACAAATAAGTCCATAAAAAATAACCCTGAATAATTATGATCAGGGTTATTTTTTTAATCCATTTTAACGGCTTCATTAATTGATAATAGATATAGGTACTTATCAGTAACCGGTTTGTGCAAGATATGGTTTAACGCTTCAGCGTATAAATTAATTTGACCACGATAATTGTCTTTAATTTTTTCAATCCCTTTTTCTTGGTCGTTACTCTTAACTTTATCAGTCTTGTAATCGAATAAGATAACATGATCTTCTAATTCGATATAACCATCAATAATCCCATGGACTAATATTTTTTCATCTGATTGTTCTGTGAAGTCCTCAAAGATTTGATTGGCATTCATCAACATTGAAAATGGTGCTTCACGATGGAGTGAATCGACGTGTTCTAACATCTCTTGACCAATTTCACTGTCAAAGACCTTAGTAACTTCACCAATGTTAATTAGTTTTCCAACTGGTTCAGTAATAACGTTATCAGCAATTAAACGGTCTAATAATGATTGAACCGCTGTTTCATCTGGACGATGGTTCAATGATAATTCTTGTAAAATCAAATGCGTTGCGGTTCCAATATCAGTAGCTTTTGGTTCTTCCACTGATTGCATGAACTTAGGTGTGGCTAACTTCGCATTGGTGTGACGGCTTTTAACTTTACGGTCTTGATAATCTTGGTAATTATCCAATTGAACATTATCAGGATCTTCAAATAATCGTTTAATTTCAGAAACCGATTGATAAGCAGTCGTATGAGTCGCTACTTGATTAGGATATTGGAATGATAGAACTTGATTAATATCATCAACATTGACGTCTGTGATATTAGTTCTCTTGGCTTTATCAGCAATTTGATGTAACCATTTTTGACTAGTATCACTATCTCCCGTCACGTGTTTTTGTGCTAAATCATTCGCATTCACAAATTCAACATCAAAAGAAGTTTGATCGTTATTCAATCCTTGGTATGCGACATCATCACCAAATTGATTACGGAAGTTAGGGTGACGAACTAATGCTGGTCCAATCCAATCAATATAGCTCTTAGCGCCACTTCTTAATGCTGGATCGATTAATAGTTCATTACCACTATTAGCCTTATTCCAGGCATCAATCACCTTATTACGTTCATTTTGTTGCTTAGTGGCACCAACGATAAATAGTTGTTGTTCCGCACGAGTTAACGCTACATATAGCTTTCTCATTTCTTCAGCTAACAATCCACGATTTTCAATTGAGTTTACCACTTGGCGTTGCAATGTTGGCTGCTTGATTCTAGTTTCTGGGTCAGTATAGGTAATTCCCAATCCTAAACGATCATTTAAGACATAGTCTTTCTTAGTATCTTGACGGTTAAAGTTGTGAGATGCGTCCATCAAGAAGACGACTGGAAATTCTAGTCCCTTACTACCATGAATCGTCATTACGGATACTGCGTTATCATTATCATCTGCATTTGCTTCATCTAAATCTTCGTTACGTTCTTGCATTCGACGAACGAATCGAACAAATTGGAATAATCCTTTAAAACTAGTTTGTTCATAATCATAAGCACGTTCATACAAAGCATGTAAGTTGGCTTGTCTTTGTTTTCCAGCAGGCATCCCACCAACATAATCTAAGAATCCAGTGGTTTCATAAATATCCCAAATTAGTTCCACGATTGGTTGTTGTTGGGCAACATCCTTGAAGTGTTTCAATTGTTCCATAAAGGTCTTAATTCTATCGAATACTTGATTACCAAATTCACTATGTTCCATGTTTTCATAATTTTGATAGAAATTAAGAATGGCATTGTAGTAGTCACCAGTTTTAGCATTAATTCTTAAGTAAGCTAATTGGTTTTCATTTAGCCCCACCATTGGTGAACGTAGCACCGCTACTAATGGAATATCTTGGTATGGATTATCAATAATAGATAACATTGCCATCATAATTTGAATTTCAGTCGTTTTAAAGTAGCTTTGCGCACCACTAATTAAGACTGGAATGTCATATGAGCCAAAGATATCGGATAATACTAAGTTGTTATTACGAGTCGATGAAATAATCGCAATATCAGAATAACGAACTGGACGCATTTTACCTTCTCCACGGTCAAAGACCGGCATTTCTTTTTGCATTAATTCATTAATCTTTTGCGCAATCATTTCAATTTGACCATGGGCACTGTCTTGTACTTGGAATTGTTCATCAACTGCTGCTTCTTCTTCATCCTTGCTTTCATACATCATAACGGAAACATTTGATTCCAATTCATCAGGGTACTTGGCACCAGCTTTTAGTTTGGCATCTCCGATATAGTCAATTTCACCGACATTTTTATCCATCGTTTGGGTGAAAACTAAGTTAATGAAATCATCAATATTTTCAGCAGAACGGAAGTTATCAGGTAACACAATCGTGTGTTCATTGACGTCGTCTTCCATACGGCTAATAAACATTGATGGATCAGCTAAACGGAAACGATAGATTGATTGCTTCACATCCCCCACCATAAACATATTACTGTGTTCTGGTTTTGCTAAAGTAGTCAAAATGGCATCTTGTAAACGGTTATTATCTTGATATTCATCAATCATAATTTCGTTATATTGTGCTTGGAAGTTCTCTCTAACCGCCTTAGACTTGTCTCCCATTCCAGCTAAGATGGTGTAGGCATAATGTTCCACATCAATAAATTCAAGGCAATGGCGTTTTAATTTGGCAGTCTGGAAGCTATCGCTAAAAGCCAACACTACTGTAACTAATTTTTCAATTAAACGTTTGGAAGCAGCCATAATCGCTAAGTTTTCTTCTTCACTTTGTGCAAAGTAATTATTAACGACTTTTTTAATGCCTTCCTTAGCGTCATTACGAATACCTTTGATTCGGTCATGAAGATCTCTTTCGATATCTTCTGCTTGTTTACTAACACTTGGGAAACGGTCAAATTTCAAATCATTTAGTGATTGTCTAGAATCATCAAAAGGTTGTTCAGCCACTAATTGCATTGCGCCATTCACCTTTTCAATGTCAACTTGTAAAGCAGCGATTTCTTTATCCATCAAATTATCTTCAGCAATTTTTTTCGCTGACTCTAATGATAATTTTTGTTGTTGGATATCATTTTGAATAAATGGTAATAGTTGCTTTTGATAAAAATCAGAGCTAACTAAATCAGCATCTTTAATATCATAAATATCCACCGTACTTTTTAGCCAAGCGACTGGGTCTTGGTTAACATTAGCATAATCGTAAATTTTAAAAACTAAATCGGTTAATCCATCATCAGAACGGTCGTTAGAAAAGTTATCAGTTAATTGAGCAAACGAACCATCCTTATCATCAGCATATAAATCTTCACGAACCGCATCCCATACTTGTTCTTTTAACATTTGGCTTTCGGTTTGATCAGCTAGCAATCTAAAATTAGGGTCTAAATCAATAATGTAATAATAATTTTGTACAATTTTTTGACAGAATGAATCCATGGTAGAAATATCGGCCACCGGTAGTCTTCTTAATTGGCGGACTAAAAATGCTTTTTCTTCATTATTCTTAGCATCGCGGAGCTTTTCACGTAGTGCCTTTTGGATTCTGTCACGCATTTCTTTTGCAGCAGCCTTGGTAAAAGTCACAATCAACATTTCATCAATGTTAACCCCGTCAACAATTAACTTGTTGATAACACGGTCAACTAAGACTCTCGTTTTACCTGAACCGGCAGATGCGGAAACTAAGACGTTGCGGTCAAAATGGCCAGTAACGGCTTCTTTTTGTGGTTTTGTATATTCCATTATTTATCCTCCCCTCTTAAATTACGTAGTACGTCTTCTAACTTGTAGTTTGGTACTTCGCGATAATTGTTTTCATTTAGCAATGGATCAAACTGCATGATTGATTTGTATGGTGTGTATTGCATTGCATCAGAATTAGGACCAAACTTCGCTGGACTTAAATCAACATTTCCAGTAAAGATTTCTAGTCCCGCACGTTTAATTAAATCTTCATTGTGATTTAGCAACAATTGTAAGTCATCGGGTTGAATGATTGAATTATTCTTGGAAAAGCTACCATCCTTCTTCTTGTATAGTGGGAAGATGTTGGAAGTTCCGTACTTATCATCTGCGATGGTAGCATCGATTTTATCCAATAGTTTTCCATCATCGACTAAAATCCCTTCATACTTTTGTTTCTTCAAGATTGTATCTTCTAGCGTTGACTTAACGTCGGATCGATTGTATTTAGGATTGTAAACATGCATATAAACTGCTCCCGCTAAAGCAGCCTTTTCTTCTTCATCAATAATACCTAGGTTGTGTGCTAACACATCAATATAAGTCATCATTTGCATTGAAGTTCCATCAAAAACTTTTGAGAAATCAATCTTACGTTCACTAGATTTGTAATCAACAACACTTAAATAATTAGTGCCATCAATATTCATTGAATCAATTCGATCAATTCGACCACGGACATTAACTAATTTGGCAGTGGTTAATTGGGCACTCTTTGGTAATTCAAAACTCAATGGTGCTAAATCACCATCACGACCAACTTGACCAAAGGAAATTTCAGTTTTCTTCGCACGCATTGGCGTGTATTGGCTTTGTTTCTGAATCGTATTAATCGTGTGTTTAACAGTTTTGACCAATTGATTTTTAATGTAGTTCATTCGATGCGAACTAGTTAAAATCGTGTATTGGAAATCGTTAGGGTCTTCTAGCATCTTAGCAACGACAGTATCGACCAATTCGTTCAAAACTTTATTATCGATACTTGCCAAATCAATATGTTCTTCATTAACGATTCGCATTAATCTATCCATAGATTCATGGTAGAACTGTCCGGTACTAGCTGGTGATAAGTCGAAGACATCTCGTTCTTTCAGTTTTAATCCGTAGCGTAAGAAGTATTCATATGGATTACTGTAGAATTGTTCCAACTTCGAAATTGAAGTGTTGATTTGTTCACCATATAAACCGGTGACGATTTCTTGACTCAATGGGGTTGGGGTATTGTTGTAATCCAACCCACCCAATAGTTTATTAGCGAGTAATTTATAATTTGGATTTTGATTCAATTGTTGGTAAATATAATTCCAAGCGGGTGATAAATTAGCATTGGTTAGTTTGGCATGTTGACTCGCTTGTACCAAATGACTCAATGTTGAGCGATATGTTCCCACATATGCGGTTATGTCATCCATTTCAGCACTTGGTTGACTCACAATATGGTTAATCGATAGATTGAAGTGGTTCTTAATGCGTTCCACGTATGGCGAAATTTGGACTGATGATTCGTCACTATCGCCTAAACTATATGTGAAGATTAACTTTTCACTACCAGATAAAAAGTCTAAGTAGTTCAAAAATGGATCGTTAGCCATTTGATTTTCTGAAGTTTCACGAAGGTATTGGTCGTCAGCAAAAAAGTCTCTTAAATCATCACGGTCAGCGTCACCAAATAACGCTTCATTTGTGACCTTATCTGGCATTACTTCATCAGTGGACCCCATCATGAAGACGACTTTACGGTTATTCATTTGAACGATTCCACTTTCTGAAATCCCAACTTGGTCCAATGTGGATGGAATTTGTGAATAACTAGCACCACTAAAACCACTTTGTAGTAAGTCTAGAAAATCGGCTGCCGCAAATTCACGATGGCCTAGCATTGATACATAATCATCTAACAAATTACAAAATGTTTGCCATACTTGTTCAGATTGACCAGCCTTCACAAGATCTTCGTCATGAATGGCTTGATTACGCCAATTAACTAATTGGTCTGAAACACCCATGCTAATTAAAAATTGATATAAAATCCCGGCAGCTTCTTGACCTGTCTTAGCTGCTTTAATTGATTTGAAAAATGGTGGGAAATTATCTCTAATAAAGTGGCGAATCACATTAATTTTTTCGGAAATATCACGGAAACGTTGCGCGGTAATGCCAAAGTCATCGTCGGATAACCATGCATATTGCCAATCATCTTTTTGGGTCCAACGACTGCCTTCGTAACCATTTTTAAGTACTAAGTTTTCGGTTAAGGCCACGTATTTACGGTAGTCTTCAATTGATAAATAGTTTTCATCATCAATTTTGGGAAGCATTAATTCAGTCTTCAATAGACGCATGACGTTTTGATATTGGTACTTGCGACCCCCGTCTTCCAAACTAAATAAGGCATTAATTAATTCCACTAGTGGATGGTCTGCCATTGATTTTGAGACATCATTAAAAGCCGGTATATCCATTTGACTAAATACCGGATTTAAAACATTTTGATAACGGTCCAAATGACGCGTTAAGATTAAGAAATCAGAATAATGATAACCTTGTTGTGCCACCATTCTTCTGATTTTGCTGGCAATTAATTCGACTTCAGCAAATGGATTGTCAGATTTATAAATTTGCAACGATGTGTTGTCTTTTAATTGGTGGTCATCAATGGTTCCCAATGCGGTTGATTGCGCCCAAAATTGGTCCAATGATAATAAATCATCACTAACTCGTTGTTGCTTAGCAAATTGGTCCACTAATACTGGGACGTTATTTACGCGCGCAATATTATAAAAACGGTGGTACCACTTAGCTGATTGAAAGAATAAACTAGGACCCTGTGGCAATTCATCTGGGTACTTACGGTCTAGATTAAGACCAATTGTTACTGACTGCGCCTGCTTAATTAATAGTTCCACTAGCTTAGCTTCTTGGGCGGTAAATTGGTTAAAGCCATTAAAGTAGAAATGACTGTGAGATAAGTCTAATTCATTGGTTTCTATGTACCGGCAGAAAAGATTCAATACATCTGATTTATATAGATACTTACCTTGCGTAGCTTCTTCAAAACCACGATAAATAATGATAAAATCGTGCATTTTATCGCGAAGTCCGGCATTGATTTTGTCGTTATTATCAACAATTCTCTTTAAATCGGCTGCACTAATTTGACCAGCTTGCATTTCACCAATTTGTTGCCCAATTTTTTGGATAAAACCCGGTTGATCAGTTTCACCACGAAAAACGGTCAATTCATCTTGATGGTCTAGTAAAATTTGGTAAATCAACATGTTAATGCCAGATTCACTTAAATGTGTTTTTTGATATTCTGGATGATTTTTCATGTAATACCAGACTAGTCGAGTAATAGAAAAGGTTTGAAATTTACTTTCTGCATAAATGTTGTCATCATTAACATTTAAATGCTTTAAAGCTTGCACTTCAGATTCAAACTTAATATGGTTGGGAACAATATAGAAAAAAGCATCTGAATTTTTAGTATCGATGGCTTTTCTTAATGAATCCATAATCACTTGTTCATGATCGTAACTCGCAGTTCCTAAAATAAATTGTAGTGACATTTAAAGACCCCTTTTCCATTAACTAATACTTTAATTATATAATACGCGTCTATACATTTCAGACTTTTCAATTAATCAATTTAAAATTTAAATCACTTATAACCACTATCTTTTTATTTAAATAAAAAAATGAAAAAAAGAAGCTTTTTCTTAGACAGATTTTTTCGGTTGTGGTATATTAAATCGTACACGAAATATTAATACAAAATGTATGAGTGTTTCGAGAATTATAAATGATTATGATGTACGGCACGAATGGTTTTTATTTATTGGGATATCTCTAACTTGAGGTTAAATACGAATCCAATTCGAGTGTTGACATCAGAGAAAGAGGTATATTATGTTTAGACATACACGCGCATTACAATACAACGCTAAGCCAGATCGTCCAGATCCAATTATGGCTCGTCGTTTACAAGAAGCCCTAGGTGGTCAATGGGGTGAAACTACTGGTATGATGTCATACCTATCACAAGGTTGGTCATCAACTGGTGACGAAAAGTACAAAGACTTACTATTAGACACTGGTACTGAAGAAATTGGTCACGTTGAAATGATTTCAACTATGATTGGTTACCTTCTAGAAGGTGCTCCAACTACTATGACTTCAGAAGAAATGAAGAACGATCCTGCTAAGGCTGCTTTACTATCAGGTATGGACCCAGAACATGCACTTGTTCACGGTTTAACTGCTGGTTTAAACAACCCTAACGGTGCTGCATGGAATGCTGGTTACGTTACTTCATCAGGTAACCTAGTTGCTGACATGCGTTTCAACGTTGTTCGTGAATCAGAAGCTCGTCTACAAGTTAGTCGTCTATACGACATGACTGATGACGAAGGTGTTCGTGACATGTTGAAATTCCTATTAGCTCGTGAAACTCAACATCAACTACAATTCATGAAAGCTCAAGAAGAACTTGAAGAAAAATACGGTGTTATCGTTCCTGGTAACATGCATGATGTTGAACACAGCGAATTTGCTCACGTACTAATGAACTTCTCTGATGGTGAAGGTTCACGTGCATTTGAAGGCCAAGTTGCTAAAGACGGTCAAAAATTCACTTACCAAGAAAACCCAGAAGCTATGGGTGGCGTTCCTAAGGGTAAGCCAGCTGATCCTCGTCTACACAATGACCAAGGATAATATCAATCTGGTATTTAACATTTAAATTTTAACAATTAACTTATTAATCTAAAAAAGACCGGTAGAATAAATCTACCGGTCTTTTTCAATTTATGAGCAAATCATTTCAGTTATTCTTAAATTTTTCCACTAAAAAAACGCCTTTAAAAGGCGTTTTTATTTTTGCTATTTATTTTGTGGTAATTTGTTGTCTGCTAAGACATCGTTAGTGTACTTTTCAACCTGTAGTGCCACTTCAGCAGCATTGGGATCACTAGGTTGAATATGGCTAGCAGTATCTTGTGCAACTGCCCAATAAGCCAAACTATCGGTTACCGGAACGATATCACGCACAATTTCCATTTTTAATTCTGGACGTTGCTTTTGTAATGTTTCAAAAGTTCCGTAGTTAGTAATCATGTGAAGAGTTCCACCTGAATCTGGTGAAACACTCTTGAAGATTACCAAGTGTGATTGACGTTGGGTATCTGTTAATTGTTGCTTAATTTCTTTCAATTGTTCTTTGTTTAATTGTAATGGCATTAGTATGCACCCCGCTTATCTTTCAATTAATCCGATTGATTGATTGATAAATTGTTGATATTTTACTACTTTCGCCGCCGTTTTGGCAATACTATCTGTAGATACTTCGCCAAATGGCATTGGTTGACCTTCGTCAATAACATCTAAATCACCCACAGCGTGATCAACGATTTTGACTGGTCTTAAAACGGTATACGGAAGTTCGTATTCATCTATCAATTTTACTGCATATCTTTGTTGATTCAAATATTCTTTTACATTATCGATATTTGGATAAACAGCATTGGTGGTCAATTCATCATCGATTCCAGCGACTGATAAAACAACAAACTGTTCTATTGGTGGATTAACTTGATCCAAAGCCGCAATTAACGATTCCATTGCTAAGTCGGCGTCAAATTGATTTAACCAAAAATAGATAATATTGGTATCGACTAATGCTTCCAAGTATTTTTTTTCATTATTAAAATCAATATTATCTAAAATAACTACATTATATTGATCTGATAATTCTTGGCTGACTCTATTGGCCAAATCAAATTGATTGCCAATCATTAATACTTTTTTCATCATGAGTCCTCCTAGTTTATGTAACTAATTTTAGCAAATATTAATCGTTTCGTTAACGTTAAATAGTTTAATTTTTAATCTTTTAGGTCCATACTACAGATGTAAGATTAACTTTAAGGAGGCCACTAACATGGTTAAAATTGGTAAATCAGACGTTAACGCTACTGCATTAGGTTTAGGTACTAACGCGGTCGGCGGTAATAACTTATTCCCTAACTTAAAAGATGAAACTGGAATTCAAATCGTAAAGACTGCACTAGATAATGGTATTACACTATTAGATACTGCTTTTGCTTATGGTATGGGTCACTCAGAAGAACTAATTGGTCAAGCAATTCAAGGTTATGACCGTAGTAAATTCGTGATTGCCACCAAGGCAGCTCAAGATACTTCCAATGGTGATGTTACCATTAACAACAACCCTGAATTCTTGAAACAATCAGTTGAAGATGCGCTAAAACGTCTTCAAACTGACTATATTGATATTTTTTACATTCACTTCCCAGATGATCAAACTCCTAAAGATCAAGCCGTTGCCGCTTTAAATGAATTAAAAGAAGCCGGTAAAATCAAGGCCATCGGTGTTTCTAACTTCTCATTAGATCAAATTAAAGAAGCTAACAAAGATGGGTTGGTTGATGTTGTTGAAGATCAATACAGTCTAATCCATCGTGAAAATGAAGATGTCATGTTCGATTATCTTCGTGATAACAACATCTCATTTGTTCCATTCTTCCCATTAGCTTCTGGCTTATTAACTGGTAAATATGCTGAAGTAGTTGATTTCCCTGAAAATGATATTAGAAATGGTAATCCAGACTTTACTGGTGATCGTTTTGCAAGCATCGTTGAAAAGGTAAACTCATTAAAACCAATGGCTGAAAAGCATGGTGTTGATGTTGCTCAACTAGTATTAGCTTGGTACATTGCTAATCCAAATATTTCCATTGTCATCCCTGGTGCTAAACACCCAGAACAAGTTGAAAAGAATGCTCAAGCATTAAAAGTTCAACTAAGTGATGATGAATACAAAGAAATAGATAATACTTTTAAAAATATTTAATTATTCATAACTTCAATGTTCGGATTTTGCTCCTGCGTTGGAGTTTTTTTATCATAAAAAGGCGATTTTTGTTTAATTTTTCATTAAATTGTTCGCTTTTCAGTGGACTTTCATTCTAGATATGTTAATATATACGTATAATATAAATAAATACGAACATTAAAGGAGAATGTTTTCATGTTAAAAGGAATTGCTAATTTCTTTCATTTTGACGAACTAGGTACTAACTATCGTACTGAATTCATCGCTGGTTTAACTACTTTCGTTTCAATGGTTTACATTTTATTCGTAAACCCTAACGTTATGAGTGCATCTGGAATTGATAAAGGTGCTATGTTTACTGCTACTGCCCTAGCAACTGCTTTAGGTTGTTTCTTAATGGGAATTATCGCCAACTACCCAATCGCTTTATCAACTAGTTTGGGTACTAACGCTTTCTTTGCTTACTCTGTCTGTGTGGGTATGAAAGTTCCTTGGCAAACTGCTTTAGCAGGTACATTCATTGCTGCTGTTATTTTCATGATTTTAACTGCATTCAAACTTAGAGAAACTATTATTGATGCAATTCCTGCTGATTTAAAGAGTGCCATTGCCGGTGGTATCGGTTTGTTCATTGCCTTTCTTGGTTTAAACCAAGGTGGTCTAGTGGTTGCCGACAAATCAACTTTAGTTACTTTAGGTTCACTACACGTTGGTAGTACTTGGTTAACTATCTTTGGTTTAATCTTAACTATCGTTTTAATGAGTGCCCGCGTCCCAGCCGCTATTTTCATTAGTATGGTTGCTACTACTATTCTAGGTATGGTAACCCACTTAATCGCTTTACCTACTCACGTCGTATCAAGCGTTCCTAGCATCAAGCCAATCTTTATGGCTGCTGTTACTCACGTTGGATCTGTTAACACATTACAATTATGGATTGTTGTATTTACATTCCTATTAGTTACTTTCTTCGATACTACTGGTACTTTAGTTGGTTTAGCTAAACAAGCTGGTTTCATCAAGGACAACAAGATTCCTCGTATCGGTCGTGCACTTGGTTCTGACTCACTAGCCATGGTTGGTGGTTCTGTTCTAGGTTCATCACCAATGGGTGCATTCGTTGAATCATCTGCAGGTATCGCCGTCGGTGGTCGTTCAGGTTTCACAGTAATCGTGACTGGTATCTTCTTCCTACTTGGAACATTCTTCTCACCTCTATTGGGTGTTATTACTGATCAAGTTACTGCACCTGCTTTAATCGTTATTGGTATCTTAATGGCTAACTCACTACGTGACATCCACTGGGATAAATTCGAATTAGCTGCACCTTCATTCTTGATTGTTTTAGGTATGCCACTTTCATACAGTATTTCTGATGGAATTGCTTTAGGTTTCGTGGTTTACCCAATCTCAATGATTGCTGCTAAACGTGGTAAGGAAGTTCACCCTCTAATGTACGTACTAGGAGTAATCTTCGTGATCTTCTTCTGGTTACTAAATGAATAATTAAAAAAATAAAAAGACCTCAATTGAGGTCTTTTTTTATTTGTCTAAACTCATCTAAATATCTTTTTGGCTAATCTTTTTCATAATTAACACCAATAAGACAGCAAATACAATTGTGACTATTCCAGTAATTTGCCATAGTTTTAAAGTGTCTACCTTAATCCAGGCAGCGAATAATCCAATTACAGAGAATAAGGAGAAGGTACTAGTTGTCAGTGCATGCATTGATGAAACATCCCCTACATTGTAGGATCTATACATTAATTTCTCGAAGACGTTTCCAGACATCCCCATTACAACTCCAGAAACCAATAATAGTAGTAATCTCACAGGATTGGGTAAATTGAACGAGATTAAATAAATACAAAATCCAGATACTAGATAATCTAAAATGAAGAAATTAGAGGCTTTCATTTTTACTAATGGTGCTAAAAAGCCACCCATAAAATCACCCGCTTTTTGTACTGATGATACTAATGCAAAAAGGGCAATTGGAACGCCAATCTCTTTCATTGTTAGTGGCATTAAATCCATTAGTAAACCACTCAATCCACCTAATATTGCTTCAAATAAAATAATTATAAAAGCTGGCATTGTGGTTACAAATTGATTGAGTTCCTTAATCATTTTCTTGAAATATGATAAATCAACATTTTCATCACCATTTAGCCCTACCTGATTTTCACTGTGGTGAATATTTATGTAGCAAATAATTCCTAACGGCGCTGAAATAAAACTAATCAATAGTAGATTAAAGCTCCCCACTTTTAATAATGATATCGAAGCAATAATTCCTATCAAAACCGTTATTCCCGAGCCTAAAAAATATTGTAAATCTACTGAATGCTCGATTTTATCCTCATCTTGATCAAAGATCATTGGGATAAAACTAACTTCAATTGAACCAGAAACCGTAGTTGTAACACTAATAATGAAGTAAAACAATCCCACAACTACTAATGAAAAATGTATCAGTAAACTTAATCCACCCAGTAAAATACCGATACTTGAAACAATTTGTAATACAATTAATTTTAATTTTATATGGCTAATATTATCCAACATCGGTGCACCGATAGCGATTAAAGCTGGCGGAAGGGCCGTAATCATTCCGAAAGTTCCCAGGATAATTGAATTTGCGTAATAATCTTTTTCCAACAGATAAAACAATACAACACTAAAGACGCTGAAACTAACCAATAAAAGTGATTGTCCTAGCAGTAACTTTAATAAAGTTCTTTTCTGCCTTTTTTCCACGGTTACTCATCTCTTTTCCTAACATTTAAACAACAGTATACACCGTTGCATTAAAATTGCATTATAATTTAATTAGTATTATATTAAAGGTATTTATAAGAAGAGGTGGTTGCATGCTAAAGAGTGAAAAAATTAATTTTATTTGGGTTTTAAAAACCCTCCCCATATCGTTATCAGTATTAATTTTATTTCTATGTATTTTTAGTTCTTTTGAGCCTGTTCTAAATGGTTATATAATCGGCCAAATAGTATCCATTAATTTACATAACTTCCCGGAAGTTGCTACGTTTTTAATCAAAGCTTTTTTCGCCTATGCCATTACATATGTATCTATTTATGGATTCTTAAATGCTAAAAGTTTAGCAACCAAAATAATCAATATTAGATTAAAAAGCATCTTCTTAGATAAGGGATTTAACTCTAAAGTGGATAATTCTGACGTTATTAATGATGTCACAACTTTGTCTAAGCAACTAGAACAGACCTATTTTTCACCATTATTTATGACCCTTCAAGTGGGAATAACCATTATTTCATCCCTTATTTTTATTCTGCATACTAATATCGTTCTAGGTATTATTTACCTACTATTTTCTACATTTTCATTAATCCCCAACTATATTAGTAAAAAGCCATTAAATGCTAGAACTAATCAATGGAAAGATGATAATCGAGAGATGATTAACTCTGCAAACATTTTTATTAATGGAAAAAGAGACATCTTAAATTTCAACGTAAAGAAAATATTCTTCAAATTATTTAAAAACAAACTAAACTCTGAAGAATCCTCATATAGAGAAATGTCATTGTATCAATTTAAAATTCAATTATTTTCATGGGGGATTGCTCTGATCAGCTTTCTAGGACCAATTGCAATTGGTATTTATTTATCAAGATTTTCCGTTTTAGGTATTACTAACGGCGTTATCGTTTCACTTGTCTTAACATCGGATTCAGTAATCGGAAATATCAGAGAAGCTACATCATACCAAAATGTCATTAATAGTAGTGCTGACATTAGAAGTATTGAGTATAAAGAAATTAATGATGAAGACTCTTACAACGTTGCTAATGATAATTCTGGGCTATCAGTGGAAAATCTATCTGTTGATATTGACGGGAATAGTATTTTTCAAAACATTAATTTACATGTCCAAGATTCAAGCAAGGTTATTATTACAGGTCCATCAGGTGTGGGTAAATCAACATTCCTAAACTCACTAGCAAATATCAGTCCAACCACGTCCGGAACAATTTCTTATAACGGACATAAAATCAATACGACCGACTTCGCATTTATCTCACAAGACATTTGGATATTTAACGATACACTAAGAAATAATATTTCATTGTATGAAGATTTCTCGGATGAAGAAATTTTAAAAGTTCTTACAATGGTTGGTTTAAATGATGAATTCGGCAAGGATCCACTAAATTACAAGTTAGAAAATAACGGTTCAAATATATCTGGTGGACAAGGACAACGAATTGCGATTGCTAGAGGTTTAATCAGAAACCGTAGCTTATTCTTGCTAGATGAAATCACATCTAAATTAGATGAAAATACTGCTCATGAAATCAGAAACATTATATATGACATGCCTGTCACAATTGTTGAAGTTGCACATGTTATTGATAAAGATTTAGTTCAAAAATACAGCCTACAAATCTATAAGCTATCTAAAGAATCTCTAGAATTGACCAAATAAAAAAGACCTCAATGAACTGAACCCCTTAAGTTGGAGAAATAACTTAAAGGGTTCTTTTTTGTTTAGTATAAAAATAAAGTTTTTAAATATAAAAAGAAAAATAATCTGTCTAAACAATGCTTATATAGAGAGTTTTTTGCTCATATTAAATGTATAATGAATGTTGATATGACAACGATGCAACTTTAGGTTGCGAGGTTGTCAAATAGGATTATCTGCTTTTAGCCAGGATATTATATACATAAAAAATTTTTTAGTGATAATAAAAAGTAATTCGAAAAAAGGAGTGAAATTATTAAATGGAAAAAAACATATTTAATAGAAAGTTGATTGATTTACGTCGAAAAAATCAATTATCACAGGCTGGCTTAGCTAATAAATTATTCGTTACTAGACAGTCAATTTCAAAATGGGAAAATGGCGAATCCGAACCAAGCATCGATAAGTTAATTAATCTTTCTGAAATTTTTAACACCAGCTTAGATAACTTAATTATGGGTAACATGTCAGATAAGGATAAATTAGTTTCAATTAGTCATATAAATAAATCATATGACAACCAAGTACTTAACGATTTGAGTCTAGACATTTATGATAATGAAAGGATTGCTCTATTAGGTTTAAACGGATCTGGTAAAACCACAATGATTAGCATTATGGCGGGGCTTAAAAATGCTGATAGTGGTGATGTAAAATTTAGTTTCAACAAGAAAAAGGGTTTAAAACTAATGCCTCAAAACGACGTTTTGATTAGTGATATGAAGGTTAGTGAACTACTTAAACTAACCCAATTACTAAACAAAGTAAAAGACAATAACCACATCAAATCCCTAGTAAAAGAATTTAATTTTACTGAGTTAATGAACCATTATGTTGGGTCGTTATCAGGTGGACAAAAACGTAGACTATCTCTTCTATTAAGTTTAATGTCACCTTCAAAGCTACTAGTTTTAGATGAACCAACAGTAGGAATGGATTTGGAAACCATTGATATTTTATGGAACCATCTTGAACATGTTACCGGATCAATATTAATGGTGACTCATGACTTTAACCAAATCGATAAATTCTTTTCAAGAATTCTATTGTTAAAAGACGGCAGAATTGAAAACGATATGTCAGTTGATAAGATTCACAGCCATAATCAAACTGTCGAACAATGGTATCGAACTAATAACGGAGGATTAAATCATGATTAATGCAATTAATTTACAAACAGTTTTACGTAATAGAAGATTTTTTATTTTTACAATCGTTTTTCCTGCAATTTGGTTTATTTTTATGGATTTAGGAATCGGCACATTTGCGAAAAATTTAACAATGACATGGTTCATTATTAGTGCCCTTATGGGCATAATTGGTAATTCAATCGTTACCTTTGGGAAAAGGATAGGAAATTCAAAGGAATATTATTTGATTGCGATTAAGACCACTCCTTATACCCCGTTTAGATGGATAATGGATTCGATGATGCAACAAATTCTACTAAATTTACTTATCCTATGTGTATTGATATTGGAAGCAATAATCTTTGGCGCAATTCCCTTTAACCTATCTACATTATTATTAATAATTATTTTATTGCCATTGGGGATTTACTTTAGTTTTGTCGGATTTTTGATTGGAGTCGTTGCTAAAACCGATTTATTAGATATGGCAGGATTCCCATTTATGTGTGTGGTTGCTCTTTTAATAATGCCTTTTTACACTTTCGCCCAAAACAAATTTTTTGATGTCGTTACTGATATTCAAAAAATATTCCCGGGATATTACGTTATTAAACTAGCTAACGCTATTCAAAATAGTGGTAGCTATGAGAAACTAATTTGGTTATTTGTACTTACTTTTGTTATTCATGTAGCAATCATTTTATTCCTATTCTTTAAAGCTATGAAAAAAGACGTCCAATAAAAAAAGACCTCACTCGAGGTCTTTTTTAGATCATAAAGCCAATCCACGCTGCAACAATTCCAACTACCGCACTTAACACATAATAACTATATGCCATTAACTTCTTTTTAATTCCTAATTGAACCGTTTCATTCATATAGGTAGAGAAAGTGGTATATCCACCTAAGATGGCGATAAAGAACGCTAATGTAAAAGTATTATGTGGCAATCTAGCGTTAATCAATCCTAGTAAGAATGATCCGGTAATGTTAATGAAAAAGGTCGCAACTGGAAAATCTGATTTACTAAACATCGCCTTCAATAGATTGGTCATTCCAAATCGAATTAAAGAACCAATCGAAGCACCCAATCCAACAATTAATACACTTGTTATCATAGTTGGTCCTCCTTATTTTCAAACTGTTGTCCTAGTTTTGTACCAATATGAGCCAATAATAAACCACCGATGAGGCTCACTAATATATATAAAAGACCTAGACCAATTTTATTATTTTCAAAAAGTGTCACACTATCATAAGAAAAAGTAGAAAATGTGGTAAATCCACCAACTAATCCGACGCTAAGTCCTGTCATAATATCGTTTGAGATATCAATTAAATGTGGTAATGCTCCGGTGATAAAAGCTAATACAAACGCTCCGATTAAATTAATAAAAACGGTTGCGATAAAGTGATCGTTTCCCGCAATTAACGTAAAGTAGCCACGCAAACAGCCGCCAATAAAGGCTAGAATAAATATGTATAATATCTTGCGCATTAATAAACACCTTCCCAATTCAGAAAAATTCTACTTAAATATGATATCACAAGCAAAATCTTTACTATACCAATTAGCATTTTTACTTTGACATTTATCCTATGAGAACTTATCATAATTAGAGTACGTCTTTTAAAATTAAAAATTAAAATGAACATTTAAAAACAATTAAAACGAATTATAGATAAATATGAACAAGGAGAAACACGCTATGTTACTGGGAAGCATTGAGGCTGGAGGCACTAAGTTTGTTTGTGCCGTTGGTAATAGTGACTATGAAGTTATCGATACTCTAGTTGTACCAACCACTACTCCCGATGAAACATTTAGTAAGGCAATTGAATTTTTTAAACAATTCAAAGATTTAGCCGCATTAAGTATTGCATCTTTTGGCCCAATTGAAATTAGAAAAGATTCCACCAAATACGGTTTTATTACCGATACCCCTAAATTTGGATGGTCTAACGTAAACTTTTTAGGGGAATTTAAAGAACATTTTGATATTCCAATGTATTGGACCACTGATGTTAATGGTTCTGTATTTGGTGAATACATTAATCTTAAAAATAACGGTCACCGTCTAGATTCACTTGTTTATTACACAATTGGAACTGGTGTTGGTGCCGGAGTGATCATCAACGGTCAATTTATTGGTGATATGGGTCATCCAGAACTAGGTCATGTTAAATTAAAACGTCATCAAGATGATCTAGACTTCGATGGAATCTGTCCTTATCACAAAGACTGTTTAGAAGGACTAGTCGCTGGACCTACCTTTGAAGCACGTCTAGGTAAAAAAGGTCAAGAAGTATCACAAAGCAACCATGTTTGGGATATCATGGCTTACTATGTGGCTCAAGCAGCCATTCAAGCAACACTTACTTTCAGACCTGCCAAGATTATTTTCGGTGGCGGTGTAGTTAGTGAACAATTTCTCAAAAAGGTTAGATTTGAATTTTCAAAGCAATTAAATGGCTATATTGAAATCAAAAATCTAGAGGAATACATTTCGACTCCAACTCTTGAAGGAAACGGCTCTGCAACCTACGGAAACTTCGCCTTAGCCGATGCTTTAGTCAAACATGAAGTTCAATAAGTTCAGTTTTGCACAATATAATCGAGTGTGTTAGTTAAAAAAATACTATAAAAATTATAACGGCGTAAATCATTACAATATCAATGATTTACGCCGTTTTTACGTGTTTTAAAAAGATAAGTTTTTATAAAATTTACTCAAAACCCTTTTCTTTTTTAAAAAATGAGTTATTATAATACTTGTAAGTTTGTGAAGGAATTAATTATTTCGCAACTTCATAACAAATAATACTTAAAATTCAATTTGGAAAGGATCTTGAATTATGAAAGCATTAGTTTTAACAGGCAAGAAAAAATTAGAAATCCAAAACACTGAAATGCCAGAACCAAAGGCAAATGAAGTTGTTATCAATGCAAAATACGCTGGTATCTGTGGTACTGACTACGCTCTATACAACGGTCTACCAGGTTCAGCTGACGCTGTTCCTCCAATCGTTTTAGGACATGAAAACTCAGGTGTTGTATCAGCTGTTGGTTCAGACGTTACTGACCTAAAAGTTGGTGACCGTGTAACAGTTGACCCTAACATCTACTGTGGCAAGTGTGAATACTGTCGTACGGCTCGCCCAGAACTATGTGACAACCTATCAGCTGTTGGTGTTACTAGAAATGGTGGTCTAGAAGAATACTTCACTGCTCCTACTCAAGTAGTTTACAAATTACCTGACAACGTTGATTTAAAATCAGCTGCTACATGTGAACCTATCTCATGTGCCGTTCACGGTATGGACTTATTAAACATCAAACCTTACCAAAAAGCTCTTGTTATTGGTGATGGTTACATGGGTCTAATCTTTGCTCAATTACTACGTTCATACGGTGTTAAATCAGTTGACTTAACTGGTAGACATGACGACAAGCTAGCTGCTGAAAAAGAAAAGCTAGACATCGACCGTGTTATCAACACTACTAAAGAAGAAATTCCTGCTGAATACGACATCGTTATCGAAGCCGTAGGTCAACCAGCTACTCAAGAACAAGCTATCGAAGCAACTGTTAAAGGTGCTCAAGTATTAATGTTCGGTGTAGGTGCTCCTGATCAAAAATTCAGCATG
>NZ_BAABVU010000017.1:0-15906 GCF_040369555.1 Apilactobacillus pseudapinorum | reverse complement strand
ATCAATGGTAGTACTAACAATCGGTGAAGCATCGGTAATTCCGTCGATTCCAGCGTTAGTAAATGAATTAACACCAGTCGCAGTGAAAGGAAAATACCAAGGATTAACCAACGCGTTTTCATCAATCGGAAGAGCGATTGGTCCACTAGTAGGTGGAGTCATTATTGATTTCACTTCATACGGGATGCTATTTATTCTATGTACGATTGCCTGTGTCGCTATTATTATCGGTTCAGAAATCGTTTCTAGATATGCCCGTAATAAAGTAACTAAATATTCAGAATAATCGGTTTACTACAAATAAGTAGTAAACCTTTTTTTATTTTTTCTAATATTAAATTAATAATTCGTTTGACATTGCCCACCTATGTAGAATATTATTAATTAAACTTTTCTAATCATTTTCTAATAAAATAAGGAGGCAATTAATATGTCCAAACTAATTGGGAAGATTAGTCAAAAGATGAAAAATTCTAAACCAGATCAAATATTATCTTTTGGCGCTTCAATTTCTCATGTTGAGGGATTGATACCATTAACAATTGGAGAACCTGATTTCAACACTCCAACACATATTAAACAAGCCGCTATTGACGCGATTAACGACAATCAAAGCCACTACACAGACTCACGTGGAATTGAAGAATTAAGAAAGGCAGCTGTCGATTTTGTTGCCAGAAAATATGATATTCATTACGATGCTAAGTCTGAAGTGATTATAACAGTTGGAGTTACTGAAGCTATTTTCGATACTTTAGCAGCCATCTTAGACCCAGGCAATGAAGTCATTATTCCAACCCCTGCATTTTCACCATACTTTAATTGCGTTGAATTCTTTGGCGCTCAATCAGTTGAAATTGACACCTCTAAAGACGGGTTTGTATTAACACCAAAAGCATTGGATGAAACGCTTAAAAATCATCCAAAAGCCAAGGCTATCATATTAAATACACCTAACAACCCAAGTGGTGTTTCATATAGCGAGGAAGAAATTAAAGCATTATCAGATGTAATAAAAAAATACGATATTTTCTGTATTAGTGATGAAATTTACAGTGAATTAAATTATGAACACGAACACACTTCAATTGCAAAATACATATCAGAACAAACAATTGTCTATAATGGGGTCTCTAAATCACATGCAATGACTGGATGGCGTATCGGGGTCATTTATGCCTCTGCTGATATTATTACGGTAATTAAAGATGTTCATGAATATACGGTTAGCGCATTGACCGCAAACGCACAATTTGCAGCTGTAGAAGCCTTTACTAACGGTAGGGATGATGGTGTTAAAATGCGTGAAATTTATCGCATTCGTCGTGATTTATTGCATCAAGGTTTAACCGAAGCAGGGATTGAAAGTGTTAAACCAAGTGGAGCCTTTTACATCTTTGCTAAAATTCCAGATCGATTTGGCGATGATGATTTTGCCTTTTGTCGTCGTCTAGCTACTGAAGCAAAAGTTGGAAGTGTTCCCGGTAGTGCTTTTGGTAAAGCTGGTCGCGGTTATTTCCGTTTAAGCTATGCTACTAGTGAAGATAATTTGAAAGAAGCAATTCGTCGAATTAAAAAATTTGTGGGGGAAAACTAGATGAAGTTATTAATGTACAATGCACAATCTTATGAACAAGCTAATTTTGATCGATTAGCTGAAGAAAATAACGTTCAAATCGATATGGTCAATGTACCTTTATCAAAGGACACAGTTGATATAGCTAATGGATATGATGCAATTACGGTCCAACAACATAGTCCGATTCTTGATGCAATTGTTTACCAAAAATTATCATCGTTTGGGATTAAACAAATTTCGTTAAGAACCACTGGTTTTGAAATTATTAACTTTGAAGCCGCTAAGGAATCAGATATTAAAATTACCAATGTTCCAGCATACTCACCTCGTTCAGTTAGTGAATTAGTGTTAGCAGACGTGATGGCATTGCTGCGTCATTTAAAAGAAGTGCATAATCGCCAATTGAAAAATGATTTTAGTTGGGATGGAATTCAAGCTAAAGAAATTCATAACTTAACTGTTGGAATTATTGGTGCTGGGACCATTGGTAGTGCGGTTGCTAGAATTTTTAGAGCATTAGGTGCAACCGTATTAGTTGCAGATCCAATTGAACGTACTGACTTATACGATACTGTTGAATACGTCACTTATGATCATCTATTGGCTAATTCTGATGTAGTAACAATGCATACACCATTAACTAAAGAGATGGAACATTTTATGAATTACGATCGTTTTAAGAAGATGAAGAACGATGCGATTTTCATTAATGCATCTCGTGGTGGCGTCGTTGATACCGATGCTTTATTATCTGCGTTAAAAGTCGGTGAAATTGGTGCTGCTGGAATTGATGTTTTCGAAGGTGAAGAAACAATCAGCGGAATTAATTTAGGCTCATCTGGATATGACAATGACAATCTAGACGAATTAATTCAAATGGACAACGTTTTAGTTACACCACATATTGGTTTTTACACAGATGCGGCAGTTGCTAATATGGATAAGTTCGCGACAGAAGATGCGATTAGTATTTATCAAGACAAGCAACCCAAACATTTAGTAGAATTTGAATAAAGGGATGAAAGATATGAATGATTATACGTTTATTATTCGGTGCATATTTGCGATAACCATTCCACTTTTAGCGATTGTATATATGTATGATCGCAAGATAAAACCTAACTTTATACTAATGACTGTGATGCTTAGCTTCTCAGCAATTGTTTCCGCAACCGTTGTTGCGAATGTATTCATGTTAATGTAAATAAAAAGAGCCCTAATCAGGGCTCTTTTTTTGCTAAAATATAATCATTTGTGATATAGTTGCATTTGCAACTAAAAGGAGAGATTATGGAAGATATTTTAAGAGAAATCGGAAGTATCGCAAGATCACTAGATTCGATTAGTAACATTGAATTCAAACAATATGAGTTATCAAAAGGCCAATATTTATACTTAGCTAGAGTATTTGAGAATCCGGGAATTATTTTAAAGGATTTGTGTGAATTGATTTGCGTTGATAAAACTACTGGTAGTAGAGCCATTAACAATATGGTGAAAAACGGTTTATTAATCAAGAAAACTGATAGTAGCAATAATAAGAATCAGCATTTATATGTAACTAAGAAAGGTGAAGAGCTTTATCCAATAATTAATAATGAAAATAATTATTCTAGTAAAGTAGCCACTATTGGGCTAAATAGTGATGAAATTAAAGAATTAACTAATTTATTGAATAAAGTTAAAACCAACGTTGTAAAAGATTGGAAAGACGTCAAAAACGGTAAAAAAAGAGATTATTAAGAGGGAGCTTGATAATGACAATTAGTATGAAGAAGATAACAACAGAAGATGTAGAGACTCTTCAAAAAATTAGTATTAAAACTTTTGATGACACTTTCGGTGAATTCAATAGTAAGTCTGATTTAGAAAAGATGTATGAAACTAATTATAGTAAGGAACAACTTTCTCAAGAGATTAATGATGATAATTCTGATTTTGAATTTATTTTCGTAGACAATCAGTTAGCGGGATATTTAAAAATAAACTTTTCTGAAGCGCAATCTGAAGAAATGGGAAATGATTTTGAAGAAGTCGAAAGGATTTATATTTTAAAAGAGTTTAAAAGACGTGGATTGGGGACACATCTTATGAACTATGCACTGGATGAGGGTCGCAAGAAAAATAAAAAAGAAATTTGGTTAGGTGTTTGGGAAAATAACATTAACGCTATCAAATTTTATGAAGAAAAAGGATTCAAACCATTTTCAGAACATGTCTTTACGGTTGGCTCTGATAAACAAAAAGATATTTTAATGAAGAAAAATATAAAAAAAGAGCCCTAATCAGGGCTCTTTTTTTATGTGCTTATTCATTTCCATTAACTAAGTATTCAGGAGAAAATAATTGTTTTACTTTATCAGCGGATAAAATGTTGTTTTGAATTAATAAATGCGGAACTGTATCATGTTCCTTTGTCGCACGTTTAATTAATTCGGTCGTTTTGTTGTAGCCTAAGATTGGTGATAATACCGTTGCGGTAACAGCTGATTTGCGAACGTCATCTAGACATTGATCAACGTTAACATCGATTCCTACCAAACAATTATCGACTAATGTGGTAATTGCGTTAGCTAAATGAATTTCAGCGGTTAAAATGCTCTTAAACATAATTGGTTCAAATGCGTTTAGTTCTAATTGACCAGCTTCTGATGCCGCAGTTACGGTTGCGTCAAAACCAATCACTTCAAATGCCACTTGGTTAACCACTTCGGGGATGACCGGGTTAACTTTGTTAGGCATGATTGATGAACCTGCTTGGCGTTTAGGAAGTAATAATTCGTTTAAACCAGATTGAGGACCACTACCTAATAGACGTAAATCGTTACTAAACTTGGATAAGTCGACTGCTAAAGTTTTTAAACTGGAGGAGAATGCGACGAAGTGATCCGTGTTTTGGATCGCATCGATCAAGTCTGTATCTTGTTTTAATTCCATGTTGGTGATTTTATTAATTTCGTCGACGATATGTTCACGATAATATTTAGTCGTATTAGTACCGGTTCCAATCGCAGTTCCACCCATGCTGATGCTTTTTAGTTCTTCGCTAGCTTTATTAATTCGTTTTAAATCACGACGGAAGAGTGAAGCATATGCATGGAAAGATTTACCGAATGTAGTAGGAACGGCATCTTGGAGTTGCGTTCGACCTAGTTTAATGGTGAATTTAAATTGTTTAGCTAAGCCATCTAAGGTTTCGATTAGGCGGTTAATTTCACCGGTTAGCTTTGGTAAACGTTTTAACATGGCCATTTTACCCGCGGTGGGGTAAGTGTCATTAGTAGATTGTGCTTGGTTGACGTCGTCGTTAGGATGAATCTTAATTTCTGGATGTAATCTCATAGCGACGTTGGCGATAACCTCATTCACGTTCATATTAGTGGAAGTTCCAGCTCCACCTTGGATGGCAGGAGTGATAAAACTCTCTAAATGATGGTGTTCAAGTAAGTAATCACAAGCCCCTACAATAATGTTATATTTTATTACATCAATTGCATTTGCATCGTAATTAGCGGTGACAGATGCTTTTTTAAGTTGAATATAACTTTCGATCAAAAGTGGGTCAACTTTCTCTTTGGTGATGGGGAAATTCGTTGCGGCTCTAAGGGAATGAATGCCGTACAAAGCATCATCTTCCACTTCTAGTTTACCAACGCAATCTTCTTCTAAACGCATGCAAAACATCTCCTAAATATTTATATGTTATAAAATATAACATTAAGTATAAACCAAATAGGGTGATAGTCAATTAAAATTATCAATAATGTTTCACATGAAACGAAATTAGTTAATTTATAACGGATTTCTTCTGTTTTTCACAATAGTTTCACAAGACAAAACAAAAAGCACCTCTTAATAGAGATGCTTTTTCCTATCTTTCAGTTTTATTGATGGATCCTTCGATATCATCTTTGGAAAAATTATGATTCAAAAAATCATTGTTTTGAACCGGAAGTCTTAATTTAAAATCATTAAATAATTGAATGCCGAAATGACCATTAAAACCGCTAAATTTACTTAGATGACCACCAATTGATAAATCATCGGCAATAAAATGCATGTGAAAACCTTTAACGGCGATTTGACTAAAAGGTGATGGATTATAGTATCCAATGATTGTTCCAGTAACGTTATCTCCTTCGAAGACATGTTCGTTTTCAGCGGTTTGAATTAAGTTAGGGTATGGTTTAGTTTGCTTATAAACGGATCTAACAGTTACATGGCTAAATTGACCATGCAATTTAATTGAGAATTGTGTATTTTCGAATGGTTTGTGTTTAAAAATAACATCAGACATATCTTTACTGTTAAGATTAGGGGTAACTGATACATCTTCATAATCGGCAAAATGGGCGTTGCCAAATGGAACGGTAAAATCGTCATTTACGATTGAAACGATTCCGTCACCATCAATTTTATAAGGTTTGTTATCAATGATGATTAGTTCACCGTCTAGACCATCACCGCTTCCGATACCGGTATTACCGTTTTCCATTAATTCTTTGATGGTTAAGGTTCCATCGAATAATCCGGGAACCACGATTGCGCCAGTTCCGTTTTGGAATAATTGTGTTGTATTTTGCATAATATAACCTCCTAAAGTGTTTCTAATTTCATGATAGGTTATAATGATGGGTATTCAATATACAAAATAATACATGTGTTTAATTTTGAGAGGGATTACTATGTATGAGCGAAAAAAACAGATAACCAAAAATAAAATTATGACCGCTTTTATGCAACTAGTTCAACAAAAAGGACTGCAAACGGTGAGGGTAACGGAGATTGTTAATGCTGCTAAAATTAGTCGTGGCACCTTTTATCAACATTATGATGATAAATATGCGATCATCGAAGAACAACAGAAGGACTTGTTTCAACTGATTGAAGAGCAGCATCGTCTTTTCATTGACCAACCTGAAGAAGAGTTACGCAAACAATTATTGGACGGTAAATTGGTCAATCTAATTTTAGATGTCTTAGATGATAATGATGAAATTGTTGAGTTCTTATTTAAAAATGTTGACGGATTTATGAATTCGGCGGGTCGTTTTTTCGAAAAAATAAATTTAAAAACGTTATTAAAGATTAATCCATTGGTAAATGTTAAAAGAGCGGATATTATTGCTGCGGTAATCTCCACAGCATTGATTAAGTTAATTGAATTATATATTTCAGATGATAAAACTTATTCTAGGGAAATTATTTTAAAGGAAAGTCGTGAATTAATTAGAGTGAATGTTTTGACGATTGTGTAAAAATAGATATATTTAACATTCATTGATGAGTTAAGTTAATGGTTGTTGTGTTATCAATAATCATTTAAAAATTAATATTATTATTGGGAATAAAAAAGCCGGCATCTAAAGATGCTGGCTATTTTATTATCTTTAAGTTATTTGGTTGGGTTACATAAATATCTTGGTGTGAATGTAGGTAATCGATGATGATTTTAGGCATATCATCTTCGAATAAATTGATTATTTTTTGTCTAGAATACATATCGTAATCACCAGCGCCGACGGATCTGTATTGGTTCAAACAGATTTTTAACTTTTGTGTGCTGGAAACCGCTTTGTCTTGATATTGTAGTTCAACGACACGTTGACCAACTGGTTTAGTTAAGTCAAATGTATAGTCAATACCAGAATAATAATCATAGTTAAAATATTGTATTTTTGGTTCGCGAAATTCTTTTGCGACAGTGACCTTGTTATCTTCAAGCGCAAAGAAACTCGCACATCGTTCTAACGCCGCTTTTAAATCGCTACCCGATACTTCTTCAATCGCTAAAGTATTCGGAAAGATATAGCTGTTAAGAACATCTCTGACTGAAACAGAATTATTAAATCCTGGAATATCATCGTTAAACAATGTGGTAGCAGTAATATCTACTCCAGTGTAATCCATTTGAATGCGGTTAATTAAATCTAAAAATCCATTACCAAATAATCTGGCGTTCATCGGATTATGAATTAAACAATCGCCTTGAATTGTTGCGACCGGTTGGTCTAACCAACTTTCAACTGATTGTTGCGTCGTTTCGATCATGTTTTTTAGGCGTTCGTCGATAGGGAAATCGCCGCTGGTAATTAAACGAGCTGATGAACTATCGACATGGTTATATTGGTTCAGATTAAGCGTAATTTCACCGACATCTTTACCACGATAACCGGGTTGAGTAGTTGGGATATAATTGACCTTGGCAGCAATTTCTCTGTGTTGATGACCAGTAACTAATGCATCAATTTCAGGTACTTCTTGTAAGATTTGATAGCCTTCATTTTCACCATTGGCATTTTCAATCAGTTCACCAGTTTCTAAGTCGCTATTAAAACCACCGTGGTAAGCCACAATCACTACGTCGGCTTCTTTTTTTAGTAGTTGGACGTAATGTTTCGCCACCGCTAATGCCGATGTAAATTGCAGATCGCCGAGATTGTCGCGATCCTCCCAATTCGGCACGAATTGAGTGGTTAAACCTAATATCGCAATCTTAACCCCTTTGCGGTCGATAATCGTATAAGGACCGTCGGAGATTTTATGAACGTCGTCTCCAGAAATATTGGCGGCTAATATTGGAAAATCTCGCGTTTTCCAAGAATCAGCAATATAGTCGATTCCATAGTTAAACTCGTGATTACCTAAAACAGCAGCATCGGGATGTAATGAGTTAGCTAAGTTGCTAAATAAAGCATTTAAATGTTTATCTTGATGGGTACGATAAATGAAATCGGTTAATGGAGATCCTTGGATAAAATCACCATTTTCAATATAAATCACGATTTCATCATTGTCAGCGTTGTTGCGGACGTTATCAATCACACTGGCGGCTTTTAAATAGCCAAATCCAGTTTCTTGAGTACTATTTTTAAAATCAGTCGGCAATAAATAGCCGTGAACATCACTAGTTGATAATATTCTGATTTTCATTATGAAAGCTTCTTTCTAAGGGTTCCTGAAATCAAATCGATTAAAGTTACCATTACGATAATTCCTAATAAAATAATGCCGACTTTTGACCAATCTCTGGTTTGGATGGCAAAAAGTAATGGTGTCCCAATTCCACCGGCACCTACCATACCTAGAATTGAAGCTGAACGAACCGCTATTTCAAATTGGTAAAGGGTGTATGAGATTAATGATGGAATAATGTTAGGGATGGTTGCTAAAAATAAGACATCGAATTTGTTACCACCGGCTGATTGTAAAGCTTCGTTGGCTCCAGTATCCATTGTTTCAATTGATTCGCTAAATAATTTTCCTAATTGACCAATTGAGTGGATACCAAGTGCCAATACCCCGGCGAAAGAACCAGGACCAACGGCTTTAATAAACATGATGGCCAATACGATTTCTGGAAAGGCACGGATGAATACTAAGACCAATTTTCCAGAAGTTGAACGCCAATGGAACTTGTGTTTACGATCAGTTCGCGCAGACCAAAAGGCGAATGGCAAACTAAGAATGGATGAAATAAAGATTCCTAAGAATGCGATTGCTAAGGTTTCTAAAATTTGGGTGAACAAATCTTCACCACTACCATCGTAAAAATAGTTCCATTGGGGATGTAAAATCCCGTTTATGATTGATTTTGAAACGGTCCCAGCAGATTCTTGTAGTCCACTAAAAGATAAACTAGTGATTGACCAATAATAAATAAATCCGATAACGACAATCCAGAAAATAAATGAGTATCTAGAAAGCCAACCTTTTTTAATTTCTTGTTGTGCCATATTATCTTAACCTTTCTTGGAATGCGTTACTGATTCCATCGATTATGATTACTGCGATGAAAATGGTAATGATAATCACTGAAGTTTGATTATACATAAATGATGAAAGTGATCTTTGAAGGTAAACCCCAATCCCACCAGCACCTAGGTAACCTAGGACAGTAGAAGCTCGAACGTTAATTTCAAATGCGTATAAGAAGTAACCGACGAAGTTTTTAAACACTTGGGGTAACACGGCAGCACCGATAATTTGCATCTTAGTAGCACCAGTTGAGCGAAGTGCTTCAATTGGTCTTTCATCAATGGATTCGATTGATTCATAGAATAGTTTAGATACCATTCCGAAGGAAAAGATGGCTAAGGTGTACACACCTGAAGTAGGACCAATTCCAACAATCGCAACGAATAAGGCTGCTAATAAAAGATCAGGGATGGTTCTGATGAAGTTCAAGAAAAATCTAACCACCCCGCGAATGTAGGGGTTCTTCACTGTGTTTCTAGCAGCTAATACTGAAAATGGAATCGCAAAAATGGTTCCAATCGTGGTACCTAAAATCGCCATTTGGATGGTTTCTAATAGTGGACCAGTGATGATGTTGAAGTATGACCAATCAGGGTTGGACATTTTGATAATTAAATCAGCGAATTGATTTAAGTTGGTGAATAATTCCGTCCAATCTACCCCGGTAATGATAGTGGAAAGGAATAATAAGATGATGATTAAAGTTATCCAAAAAATACTAACTAAATGATATTTTTTGGAGAATGGTTGTTTTGGGATATCTGTATTCATAGTTATCACTTCGTTTTGTTTGCGTAAATTTCCGCAAAGTCTTCCTTTTTAACGTTTTCGATTGGTTCGTCATAAACGACTTCACCGGCACGGATACCGATGATACGACTAGCGTAAGTTCTAGCGATACGAACTGAGTGCAAGTTAACGACAACAGTCATACCTAATTCTTCGTTTAGTCGTTTTAAGTCATCCATCACTGCAATAGAAGTAACCGGGTCAAGGGATGCGATGGGTTCATCGGCTAAGATAATGTTAGGGTCTTGCATTAGTGTACGGGCAATCGCAACACGTTGTTGTTGACCACCAGATAGGTCATCTACCTTAGCATATAGCTTTTCGATCATGTTAACGCTACGTAATGCTTCGACCGCTTTTTGTTTATCTTCTTTACTAAATAGTCCTAAAACACTCTTCCAAGTAGGGTAGTAACCAACACGTCCGTTTAAAACGTTTCTTTGCACGGTTGATTGTTTGACTAGATTAAAGCTTTGGAAAATCATACCGATGTTTCTACGAAGTTTACGTAATGACTTGTCACGATAATGTACGATTGATTCACCGTTTACCAAAATGTCACCAGATGTGATGTCGTGCATTTTGTTAATGGTTCTCAATAGGGTACTTTTTCCGGCTCCTGATAAACCGACGATGGCAACGAATTCTCCTTTTTTAATATCTAAGTTAATGTTCTTTAGACCCACGTTTCCGTTAGGGTAGACCTTTTTAACGTCTTTAAAAGAAATGATTGATTCCATAGGGGTGTGTTTCTCCTTTTCAAAACAATAGCCTGCAGAAATTTCTTTCTAACAGGCTATTTATCTCTTTAATTATTTGTTTAGACTTTCAGCAATTTTTTCGTATTTACGTAATTGGTTGAAGTCACTATCTTTCGAGTCTTTGTAGCCTTGGTGAGCGTAAACAGTAGACATGATTTCATGACCTTGTTTAGTCTTAACAATTGCTTTGAATGCGGCAGAAATCTTCTTTTGCCACTTAGCTGACATGTCACCTCTAACAGTGATGGTGTCATTTGGAATACCAGCAGTGGTGTAAATAGGAACCACTTTACTCATAATGTCTGGGGCATCCTTTTTAACTAGGTTTCTAGCACCTTGGAAGACGAAAGCAGCATCAGTGTCTTTGTTGTAAACAGATAATACGGCTTGATCGTGACCCTTAACTTGAACGGTTTGGATACCGTCTTTGTTAATGTTGATACCGTGTTCCTTTAGTGCAACGACTGGGTAAACCCAACCAGCGGCAGAAGTGGTATCTTGAACAGCAATCTTTTTACCCTTTAAGTCTTTTAGTGACTTGATACCGCTGTTCTTTCTAACTAAGATTTGTGCATAGTAATGATTTTGTAAATGAGTACCAAAAACATCATTTGGTTCAATGTAGTTAAATCTTAAAGCTTGTAATAGCACTTTAGTGTTGTATTCTTTGTGAGATAGTGTGTAAGCATCAGGTGGAAGAAAACCAACGTCAACTTTCTTTGATCCCATTGCTTCGACGATAGTGTTGTAATCAGTTGAAACACTAACGTGAACTGGAATCCCAAGTTGTTTCTTTAGTAGTTTTTCCAATGGCTTAGCCTTGGCTTCCATGGTAGTAGCATTTGAAGATGGTACAAATTGAACATTTAGTTCCTTGGGGGTGTAGTTCTTTGCAGATTTTTGGTTCCCACAAGCAGCTAAAACGAAAACGCTAAGTAAAACGGAGCTAAAAGCAACCATTTTCTTGAAACTTTTCATCATAATCTCTCCCTATAGTTCGTGTTTTGGTTATTACATGTATTATTTTAACATAAAAAATATGGTTGTCTACATAAAATACGAACTATTATCTAATTTTTAAGCCGAAAGAGGCAAAAATGTCGATAAAACACGATTAATCCCGTTAAAAAATCTCGAAATGGTTCGATTTAGGGCTAATATCGTTCGGATTTTAAAAATTTTATAAGAATCCTGGCATCATATTGCAAAAATGTTGATCTAAATTACCATTAAAGTATTAATAAGCAGGGGACTATTTATATGAAAGTAATTAAAGTCATTGGAAGAATTATTTTATTAGCAATTTTATTAGTTTTATCACCATTTGTTGGACTGGTATCTTACCCAGTTGATTCAAATAGTAACGCGGCATTTTCACTATTAGTAGTAGAGGTTATCTTAGCCACTTTATTTGTGATTGCGGTTACTGCCATCATCTATTGGATATTATTGAGAAAAAAATTATTCCAATTATTTACCGATAACCACTGGTCTTACAAAGTTATTTTATATGCAGCTATCATGATTTGTTTAGTTCTATTAACGATGCTAGCTAGTGGAATTCCACACCAAGGACTATACAAAGACTTGGTTAACATTACCGGATTTGGTGATCCAAAATTACAATATTTCTTTATCATTATTAGCGGGGTACTAGCACCAATCGCGGAAGAATTATACTTTAGAGGATTGATTTTCACTTACGTGAGAAACATTTCCAATGTCACCGTTGCGATTATTGTGTCATCAATTTTCTTCGGTCTAGCTCATTCCTTCGTAAACCCATACATTTTTATTTCTCATGCGGTCGTAAGTATCTTCATCGGTCTATCTCGTCAAAAATCAAATGGGATGATTGTACCGATTATCATGCACATGATTTGGAACTTATTAATTTTCGCGTTAATTCTATAGTAAAAAAGCACCGCATTTGCGGTGTTTTTGTTTTAAATGAATTTAGTGGACAAAAGCAACCTTTTTGCTATAATGAAAAAAGAGGTGATCAGATTGCACCAGTCGCAAATTAAGGCGATTCGCCGTTTTAATAGATTATATACGCAGAAATTAGGCTTATTAAAGAAGAACGTTTTTAATAGTGAGATTAGTTGGGCTGAAGCGCGGATTTTAATGGAAGTCAGTGAGATTGAGACACCAACTTTAATCATAATTGCGAAAAATTTGGAACTCGATAAAAGTTACGTTAGTCGGGTAATTCAAAAATTATCCGGGTTAAAATATTTAACTAAGCAAGTTTCATCAACCGATAAAAGAGCGAAAATACTAGTGTTAACATCGACTGGTCAATCCGTTGTTGACCAACTTGATCAGTCATCAGATGACCAGATTAACTTAATGCTAGCTAATTTAAGTCAACAAGAAGCGGATGCATTCTATCATGCAGTGATGGATTTAGCTAAGTTATTGGATTAGGAGGAAATTAATATGTGGGTAACTAAAGTGTTTCAAGATTTAACATTAGAAGAACTATACGAAATTTATCGAGTGCGTTCAGCAGTCTTTGTCGAAGAACAACAGATTGTCTACGCTGATCCAGACGAGAATGATAAGCACGCTCTTCATTTATTTGAAATTAACAATGGTGTGATTACTGCATATGCTAGAATTTTCAAAGATGGCGACCATGTTACCTTTGGCCGTGTATTAACTGCTGCAGCTGTTCGTGGAACTGGGAAAGGCAAAGAATTACTTCAACACATTTTAGCCATTGTTAAAAATGAATTTGCTGATGCTGAAATTGAAATTGATGCCCAATCCCATGCCGTTGGATACTATCAAAAGGGTGGTTTCACCGTCGCCAGTGAACCATTTATCGAAGCAGGGATTGATCATATTAAGATGACGTATCCGAAATAAAAAAGCAGCTGAATTAGCTGCTTTTTTTATTTCGATTTAATAATCACGCGCAACAATATGGGTGTAATAATTGTAGTTATGATGATGACGGCGATGATAGTGGAATAATATTCAGTGGAAATTAGCTGATTTTTTAAACCGATTTCGGCAATGATTAAGCCTACTTCTCCGCGACTTATCATACCAATTCCGATTTGTGATGCGTTATTACGACTGAATTTGAAAAGACGGGCACCGCTATATGCACCGATGAATTTGGTTAAGACAGCAATGATTAACATCAAAATGAATAATCCAATATTATCGAAAATACCGTCTAACTTAACGCTTAATCCGACATTGATAAAGAACAATGGAATTAAAAACAATTGGCCAAATTGATCAATTTGATTCGTAAGACTTTCTTTGTATTTAGTCTGACTAATGATAATCCCTGCAAAAAATGCCCCGGTGATGGCACTAACTTGTACCAATTCAGCAACTCCAGATAATAACAGAGCAAATACCAAAGCTAATATAGGTAGTTTTGGTTTTATTTTTTCTAATCCGTTGAATGATAATTTCTGTGCGATAAATGTTAATAACCATACTAATAAAAAGAATCCAATTTGGTAACTAATTAAGTAATATAGATTAATTTGATGATTACTATCATCGATTCCGGTGGAAGCTATAACAATACTTAATAATAGAATGGATAAAATATCATCGGCGACAGCAGCTCCAAGAATGGTTGTACCAGCTTTAGTTTTTAGTCTATGAAGTTCTTTTAGGACTGCGACGGAAATAGAAACGGATGTTGCAGCAAAAATAATACCAATAAATAAACTTTCGATTTTTGATAATGCCAACGTTTGCCCCATCCAGTACATACCGATAACAGGGAAGACGATCCCTAAAAATGCAATTGTGATGCTAGGTTTGAAATACTTTTTAAGCATTTTCAAATCACATTCTAATCCTGCGATGAACATTAAGACGATAACGCCTAGTTCAGCCATTGATGAAATTAAGTGGCTACCATGAATGACATTTAATAGGGATGGTCCTAAAAATATTCCGGAAAACATATAACCTAATACAGTAGGGAGCTTTATTTTTAAGAATAATTGTCTAAAACATATAGCTGTAAGTAATAAAATGGCTAAAATTAGTAACTGATTCACGAAATCTTCCTCTCAAAATAAATTACAGAAAATTATATATTTTTTTTCTAATTTCGTAAATATTGTCGATTTAGGATTAATAAATATGAAGAAACTCATTACTAAATAAAATTTTTAGATAGTAAGGATATTGATATAGCAATAAATATAGGCTACATATAAAGTTTTTTTGACTTACTAATCAAAGTCCACTATGATTTAAATATACAAACATTAATGGGGTGCTTTAACCGGCTGAGATTATACCCAAGAACCTGATCCAGATAATACTGGCGCTAGGGAAGATAACGAACTTGGAATGTCCCTATCTATTCAGATAGGGACATTTTTAATTCTTTGCCGACAAATCGACTCCATTAATGTTTTTTTATTTATAGGAGGAGATTTAATGGATTCAAAGGCAAATGTTAAAAAACTGACCATATTGGCGGTTATGATTGCACTCGATTTTGTGTTATCACCGATTTTTAGAATTGAAGGGATGGCACCAATGTCGAGTGTGCTAAATGTGACTGCTGCAGTCTTAATGGGACCATGGTATGCGTTAGTCATGGCCATTGTTTGTGCATGTTTAAGAATGATGTTATTAGGAATTCCACCATTGGCGTTCACTGGAGCGGTCTTTGGTGCTTTCCTAGCGGGATTATGCTATCTTACATATCGTAAAAATTGGATGGCAGTGATTGGTGAAATTTTTGGGACTGGAGTATTAGGTTCACTTTCATCATACCCTGTCATGGTTTGGTACACAGGAACTCACAACCAATTATTCTGGTTTGTGTTCACCCCTAAATTCTTTGGTGGGGCAATTTCAGGTTCAATCATTGCATACTTATTACTATTGAAGTTATCTAAGACAAAACAATTTAAAGACATTCAAAAACTATTTTTCAAATAAACTAAAAAACCACTCTGAAAAGAGTGGTTTTTATTTGGAGATTTTTACAACAAAAAAAGACATCGTCGAAGCGATGTCTTT
>NZ_BAABVU010000016.1:0-429 GCF_040369555.1 Apilactobacillus pseudapinorum | reverse complement strand
CTTGGTGGGCTTTTATCTCACCAACTAACTAATACGGCGCGGGTCCATCCCGAAGTGATAGCAGAGCCATCTTTCAAGTCGGAACCATGCGGTTCTGACTAATTATGCGGTATTAGCATTTGTTTCCAAATGTTATCCCCCGCTTCGGGGCAGGTTACCCACGTGTTACTCACCAGTTCGCCACTCGCTCCGAATCCAAAAATCATTTATGCAAGCATAAAATCAATTTGGGAGAGCTCGTTCGACTTGCATGTATTAGGCACGCCGCCAGCGTTCGTCCTGAGCCAGGATCAAACTCTCATCTTAAGATGAAAAGCTTAACTTAGCTCTTCTGAATAAATTGTTATTTTATAAGCGAATTGACTTCGCAATGTTTAATTCTTACAAACTTCGTTGTAAGATTCCTTACACATCATCGATTATCAATCT
>NZ_BAABVU010000015.1:0-429 GCF_040369555.1 Apilactobacillus pseudapinorum | reverse complement strand
CGAGCTGACGACAACCATGCACCACCTGTCATTCTGTCCCCGAAGGGAACGCCTAATCTCTTAGGTTGGCAGAAGATGTCAAGAGCTGGTAAGGTTCTTCGCGTAGCATCGAATTAAACCACATGCTCCACCACTTGTGCGGGCCCCCGTCAATTCCTTTGAGTTTCAACCTTGCGGTCGTACTCCCCAGGCGGAATACTTAATGCGTTAGCTGTGGCACTGAAGGGCGGAAACCCTCCAACACCTAGTATTCATCGTTTACGGCATGGACTACCAGGGTATCTAATCCTGTTCGCTACCCATGCTTTCGAGCCTCAGCGTCAGTAACAGACCAGAAAGCCGCCTTCGCCACTGGTGTTCTTCCATATATCTACGCATTTCACCGCTACACATGGAGTTCCACTTTCCTCTTCTGTACTCAAGTTTTGT
>NZ_BAABVU010000014.1:0-45347 GCF_040369555.1 Apilactobacillus pseudapinorum | reverse complement strand
GTTCGACTTGCATGTATTAGGCACGCCGCCAGCGTTCGTCCTGAGCCAGGATCAAACTCTCATCTTAAGATGAAAAGCTTAACTTAGCTCTTCTGAATAAATTGTTATTTTATAAGCGAATTGACTTCGCAATGTTTAATTCTTACAAACTTCGTTGTAAGATTCCTTACACATCATCGATTATCAATCTTGTTCAGTTTTCAAAGATCTACCAATTTGTTATGTGTTATCTCAATTGACAACTTATATATATATCATAACAAGATTAACAAGCTGTGTCAACAACTTATTAATATTTATTTTCGTTAATGAATATCTTTTTGAAATTCTTTTTAACGACTTTTATTATTATGCCAGCTATCCGATTCAAAGTCAATGATATATTACAAAAAAAGCGAATTGATTTTCATCAACTCGCTTTAAAAATATTTTTATTTAATTCGTGCTAAGTAGTACTTTTTCTTTCCTCTTCTAACAACGACAAATTTTCCGTCGAATGATTGACTAGGATCAATATCAGCATCAACGTCATCTACTTTTTCACCGTTAATTCTGATTGCACCATTCTTAACATCTTCTCTAGCTTGTCTTCTGGATGGTTCAATTTCTGTATCATCTGCAAGCCATTCAACAATGTTTTTCTTGTTAGCACTAACTTCTACTGACGGCATGTTCTTGAATCCAGTTTCTACTTCTGCAGTAGTTAAATCTTGAACGTTACCTGAGAATAATGCTTCAGTGATGTTTTGCGCTTCGACAACAGCATCTTTACCGTGAACAAATTCAGTTACTTCTTCAGATAAACGACGTTGCGCTTCACGTTTCCAAGGTTCGTTTTTAACCTTATCTTCTAAGTCTTCGATTTCTTCTTTATCTAAGAATGTGAAGTACTTCAAGTACTTAATAACATCCCTATCATCTGTATTAATCCAGAATTGGTAGAATTCGTAAGGAGTAGTCTTTTCAGGATCTAACCACACTGCTCCTCCTTCAGTCTTACCAAACTTAGTTCCATCAGCCTTAAGCATTAATGGAATGGTTAAACCAAATGCCTTTGCATCTGCACCTTGGGTCTTATGAATCAATTCGATACCACCGGTAATGTTACCCCATTGGTCGGCACCACCGATTTGTAATTCAACGTCATTATTTTTGTATAGATGTTCAAAATCCATTGCTTGTAAAATTTGGTAAGTGAATTCAGTGTATGAAATTCCTGTTTCTAAACGACTTGAAACAATTTCCTTATTTAACATTGTGTTAACGTTAAATCTCTTCCCGTAATCACGTAAGAAATCTAATAGTGAGAATTGTGAAGTCCAGTCGTAGTTGTTTACGATTTGGAATTTACCGTCTTCTCCAAATAACTTCTTCATTTGGTTAGTTAAACGTTCTTCATTGTATTTAACTTGTTCCATACTTTGTAGTTTTCTTTCTGCTTTCTTACCAGAAGGATCACCAATTGAACCTGTTGCTCCCCCAATTAAAATAACTGGTTTAAATCCAGCTAATTGGAATCTCTTTAAAATCATAAATGGAATTAAGTGTCCCACGTGCATACTATCCCCGGTTGGGTCAATTCCAGCATATAGACCAAATTTCTTTTCGTTAACTTCTTTCTTTAGTCCTTCTGCATCTGTTTGTTGATTAATAGCACCACGCCATTGTAAATCATCAATAATGTCCATGTGTAATCCCTCCAAATAAAAAGTCCCTGACAAATAAATTGTCAGGGACGAAATGTTGTTTGTTAATCCGCGTTACCACCCAAGTTATCATATTAAAAAATATAATCTCTCATATCATTGTTAACGAAATGACTCGTCCGTATATGGATAAGCTCGGTAGCTGTAATTCTTTAATGCGTCGGCCTAATTTGCAGTAACATTAGGTTTCTAATTTCCAGTTCACATTAAATACTGGTAACTACTTCTTAGCTATTTATTAAATAGATACTATCATAATAATCAGCCTTGAAATAAATGTCAACATTATTTAATTTTACTTAATGCTTCCTTGATCATTGGCATCATCTTTTGTAGCGCTTCTGCTTGCGCTTTAGCTTGGAATTCAGCAGTTGCTTTCTTGATAACTGCATTTTGTTGAGCTGATGTCATCTTAGGATTTTTCATCATAGCTGCTTTTACTTGGGCTTGCACATATTCTGCACCAGCTTGCTTCATGGCAGCTTGACTTGCAGCATTGTTGTTCTTAGCACTAATTTCTTTAATAATAGATGGTAGTGCTTTTGCTTGGTTTACAGTTAATACCATCCATGATTTTGGTACATAGAAGTAATGAACTGTTTTAACACGTGTTGGTTTTTGGGCTAAACCAAACCAGAAACTGTTAGCTGATGAATTGTATTCATACTTAACAGTCTTAGTAACTAATTTAGCTTTACTATCATTAATAGTAATAATTTTGTTTTCTACCTTATCGGTACTTGTAGGGTTAGCTTTTGATTGTTTTTCACTGGTACGGAAAATAACCACTTTATCTTTACCAGAAGTTCCGATTGGTTGGTACATTAAAGCATCAAATCCCTTAGGAATACTTGATACTAATGTAGAAGTCTTTTCACTTGTTACCTTGTGCATCCCATAATGATTATGGAAATTAATAGTAATAAAGAAAGTAGATAAGATGAATAGTACTGCAAATACGATTGAAGTAATTGTGTGTAGTGCCTTATTCTTAGTAACTAAGTTGAAGCAGTAGAAGAATAAGAACGCTGAAATACATAGTACAAATAAAATCATTGTTTATTTACCTCCCCTTTTACTGTCATGTAGCCAGAATGTTGCAATAAAACCAATAATGATAAATACTGCGGCTACCCAGAATGCTGCGTGGTATCCATTTAACGTTGCTGAGATCACAGAATCTTTGTAAGCTAATGGATCTAGTTTTAATAGTGACTTAGCAGGCATGTTGTTTGTAGTTACATTTGTAAGAATTGAAACTAAAACAGCAGTAGCAATGGCCGCACCAACTTGTCTTACAGTATTGTTAACGGCAGTCCCATGACTAATCTTGTCATCAGGTAGAGCGTTCATACCAAAAGTAGTTGATGGCATCATTACTAAGGCCATCCCGAATGTTCTCACCGCATATAAAATAATGATGTAAACAATTCCGGTGTTTTCAGTAATGTATGCAAATGGAAGTGTTCCGAAGAACAATAGTACTAAACCAGTTACGATTAATTTCCTAGCACCGTGCTTATCAAAGATAGCACCGGCAAATGGAGAAACAATCCCCATCATCAAAGCACCAAGTAATAAACTTAATCCTGAATGGAACGCATTCATTCCACGCACGATTTGTAGGTATAGTGGCAATACCATTTCAAAACCAACTAAAGCCATCATCGTAATTGAACCTAGAATAGTAGCAACTGTGAATTTAGTTGACTTGAAAACACGAATGTCTAAGAATGGCTTGTCGATTACTAATTGACGCCAAATGAATAATACGATGAAGATTGCACCAACGATTAAAGTTGAAATAACAGTAGTGCTACCCCAACCATCAGTACCAACTTCTGAGAATCCATATAATGCACTACCAAAACCAATAGTTGATAGGATTAATGATAAGACATCAATCTTTTCTTTCTTAGTAGGTAGGATTGGACGCATGTAGTATAGACCTAATAAGATCACAATCGCGACGATTGGAATAATGATTCCAAATAAATCACGCCAAGTGTAGTTAATTAAAATCCAACCTGATAATGTTGGTCCAATTGCAGGTGCTAATCCGATAACAACTCCAGATAGTCCCAACGCAGCACCACGTTTTTCAGGTGGAAAGATTCTTAGCATAATAGTTTGTAGTAGTGGCATTGTTACTCCTACTCCAAGTGCTTGAACTAAACGACCAGCTAATAGTGTTCCAAAGTTTGGCGCAAAAAAAGCTAGTATTGTTCCAGCTTCAAAGACGACCATTGCGCCTAAGTATAGCCATTTAGTATTAACACGGTTAGATAACCAAGCACTAACCGGAATAACGATTCCATTCACTAACATAAATCCAGAAGTTAACCATTGTACTGTTGAAGTACTAATGGAGAAATCCTTCATTAATGTTGGAAACGCAGTTGCTAAAATTGTTTGATTTAAAATAGTACAGAAAGTACCAACCAATAAGATGATTACTAACATAATCTTATTGTATGATTTTCCGTTTACATCTACGTTCATATTCTGACCCCTTTTCCAATAAAAATAATTTCCTCTATAAATTTCGACAAAGACTAATATACAACCTTAAAAAAACATTGTCAATAAATTTGACAACGTTTTTAAAAAATATATAATTATTTATAACAATTATATAAAAAAGGAGTGTGACACTATTGAAGAAGAAATACTCTAAAGAAGAAATCAATGACTATTCTAAGCGTATTCAGAGTTTAATGAGTAACTTAGATTTATCTATTGGCATTGGTGGATTATCTAGAACTTGTAATGTGCCACAAAGTAAAATCAGATATTGGGAACAAAAAGGATATATTGGTTGTCATAAAGGTGACAAAAATACGAACCACCGTTATCCCTACTCTGCTGTTATTAAAGTTGAATTAATTAAATCATTCTTAGATTCTGGCTATACACTAGCCAAAGCTGCTGAAAAAGCATCCGTCTTTGATGAAACCGGTAGCCTCCTTCATCGTATTGCTAGACAAAGATTTGAATCTATTAATGTTGTTGATGAAAATACGGCGGTCGACATGGGACCGATTAAAGACGATCCGGAACACCACATCATGTTTGTTGATGAAGACGGTACTTTAACCGCTCAAATTGTTAAAAAAGATTAAAAATGAATTCCAGATATGGAATTCATTTTTTGTTTGTAATAAGATGGTCACAAGAGCGCTCGGACTTTGATATATTCGAGCTTTTACTTTATAATTACAATATGATAAACATGTGGTTTTTGGAATACATATGAATATCAAATTAAGATATTTAAATTTATTCTAATGTCTTATTTATTTAGTGATCCTTAAGGAGGAAGTCATTATAATGTGGTTTTTAGGTTTAATTAACGACTTTATTATTGGTTATCCAATTGCCGTTTCCGCTATCTGGATCGTAGGTGCTATCTATGGAAGCATCTTTAGACGTTCCGAAAAATTCGCTAATGTGGATGGTTCTGATTTAGTTTCTATTTTAGTTCCCGCCCATAACGAAAGCGATACTTTAAACGAAGCAATCCAATCAATTTCAAACATCGATTACAAGAATTTCGAAGTAGTCCTAATCGATGATAAAAGTGATGATGATACATTAGATATTATGTACAGATTGCAAAAGCAATACGCTGACCAATTTACAATTAAAGTTGTTCCAATCGACGTTAACCAAGGAAAAGCTAACGCCATGAACCAAGGCTTCGCTGTGGCTGAAGGTGAATACATTGTCGGTATCGACTCTGATTCCCTACTAGCTAAAAATTCAGTGAGCGAATTGGTAAAGACACTTAAGTCTAATGAAAAACTAGGTGCCATTGCTGGTAAACCAGTTGTTAGAAACAGAACTACTGTTTTAGGTCGTCTTCAATTACTAGAATACATCGGTGTGATTGATATCATTAAGAAAGCCCAAGCATTCTTATATGGTCGTATCAATACCGTTTCCGGTGTTATCGTAGGATTCAGAAGAGCCGCCCTACTTGATGTAGGTGGTTGGCACACTGATGTTATTACAGAAGATATCGATATTACTTGGAGAATGTATCGTAAAGGTTGGCAAGTTAGTTACCAACCATCAGCTGTTTGTTGGATCTTAGTTCCTGAAAACACTAAGAACTTAATTAAGCAACGTCGTCGTTGGGCTCGTGGTGGTATGGAAGTTATCGCCAAGAACAATGATTTATTATTACACGGTACTATTACTCAAAAAGCATTAATGTATGAAACAATCATTAGTAGTTTATGGGCTGTTTTAACAGCACTAAGTACAATTTCATATTTCTTCAACTTAATCTTAATTCATGAAGTTCAATTAGATGGTGACGTTTTACTAGTCCTAATCATCGTAAGTATATTGCAATTTATTATTGGTTTTACTGGATCTCATGAATCAGCCCTACTAAGCTTTGTTGATTTACTACTAATCCCTGCATATATTGTTTACTACTGGATGGTCAACTTAATTTCATGTATCTTAGCTTTAGTTTCATTCTTCTTAGATCCTGAAAACGTTGGTACCTGGAGTAGTCCTGACCGGGGGGTAAAATAATGAAAAAAAATTACGATAAAGATTACGAAACATTTGTAGTTAGAAAGAAAAGTAGTTTACTAAGAAGATTATTCCATATCGCATTGTTCACAATCCTATGGCTATACGTCGTCTTTGTATTAGTTGTTAACTTCGCCTTTTTGTTCGGCTTCTACAGTGACGACTTTGTTAGTTTCTACCTATTATTAAATCTAAACTATCAACTATATATGAAGTTACTAATCGCTGTAATCCTCTTAATAGGATTAACTGCAATTTACTCTAGCTTTAGATTGGTATACCTACGGAGGGTCAATAAGGATGTCAAATAAAGATAAAAAAATGACTAGAAAGCAACGTAAGATAATTGTTATTGTCTTAGGAATTGCACTATTTCTATTAATGTCATTTACCATCCACAAATCAGTGGAATATGATAAAGGTAGTAGTGAATACTACGGTTTAACTAAACAAGAAGAAAAAGCCAAAAATGGAATTATTGTTTTCTGTTATCACCGTATTTTAAAGAACAACCTAGGTGTTAACCTATCAAGAACTTTATCCACTAACTCTCAACTTCATGATTTTGATGTTCCTTTAAACCACTTTAAAGAACAAATGAAGTTTTTACATGATCACAACATTAAAGTGATTTCAGGTGCAGAGATGGTTAAGATGACTAACTCAAACAAGCCTATCAAGGGTAAGTACGCTGTTCTATCATTTGATGATATCGACAGAACTACCATCGATAACGCCATTCCAGTAATGAAGAAGTACAAGTATCCATTTACTACCTTCATCATCACTGGTAACACTGGTCGTTACCGTGAAGGTACTCAACTAGCTACTTGGTCACAATTAAAGTACGCGCAAAAAGAAGCTGGTAAGCTAATGACTATTGGTGTTCACACCAACAACATGCATTACTTAACTGCTAACCTAGTGCCTATCTTTAACCTACCAAAGAACTACGATCGTTTTACTAAAGACTTTGTTAAATCAAGACAAGTTCTGCTAAAACACACAGGTACTTATGCAGAGTCATTCGCCTACCCTTACGGTGGTGGTACTCCTAGAATTTCTCAATTCTTAGCTACTCAACACTTAGGTTGGGTCGGTACCCTAGATTCCGGAACTGTTTACAACAACGGTAACGGTGATCACAGTGATTTGATTTACACACCAAGAATGATTATTAACACCAATAGTTGGCCAAGTATTCGTGAATGGTTATCTGCTAAATCATAAAAATTAAAGCCATCCTCATTGAGGATGGCTTTTTTAGTATCTTTATTTATATATAAAATAAAAAGCCCTTAAAGGGCTTTATTTTATTACTTATCTAATTTTGATTTGTTTACTACTTCTAGCTTATCGTTGAATTCGTAAACAACTGGTTCACCAGTCTTCATTTCAAGATCCATGATGTCATCATCAGAGATTCTTTCAATGTACTTGCTTAATGCACGTAGTGAGTTACCGTGTGCAGCAATGATAACGTTCTTGTTATCTAATAGCTTAGGAGCAATTTCGTCAGCCCATAGAGGCATAACACGTTCTAGAGTAACCTTTAGGTTTTCACCACCAGGGATTAAGTTAGGATCTAAGTCCTTGTAACGACGGTCGTTTACAGCAGAACCTTCGTCATCTGCACTCAATAGTGGAGGTAAAGTATCGTATGAACGACGCCAAATGTGAACTTGTTCGTCTCCGTACTTTTCAGCAGTTTCTTCTTTGTTTAGACCTTGTAGACGACCGTAATGACGTTCGTTTAATCTCCAAGTCTTAGTTTCTGGGACCCATAGTTGGTCTGATTCTTCTAATGCGTAGTGAAGAGTCTTGATGGCACGTTTTAGAACTGAAGTGTATGCAAAATCAAATTCTAGACCTGCCTTCTTAACTAATTTACCAGCTTCTTTAGCTTCTTCAACACCCTTGTCGCTTAAATCAACATCTTCCCAACCAGTGAATTGGTTTGATAGGTTCCATTGACTTTGTCCGTGACGGATTAATACAAGTTTTGACATGAGTTGAAAACCCCTTTCAATTTCTTAAATAACAATACAATTCTACACCAAAATAGAAAAATTTACATCCTATTTAGTAATTCTCTTTATATTTATTGTCTTTTTCTTTTGTCCTTTAACTCCTAAAAGTTCTAAGAAGAACGCTAGAATAGGAACTGAGACGATTAATCCCCAGGCACCAAAAATTTCTTCACCAATTAATAATGCGCAGAAAGTGTAGAAAATTGGTAGTTCTGTTCTAGAAGACATTAGTTTTGGATTCAATACGTAAGCTTCCACAAAATGAATCACTGCGATCATTACTACTAAGTAAATGATGTATTTAAATCCTCCTACCGAGTAACCCACAATTGATAATGGCACTAGTGAAATAATTACTCCGGCCACAGGAACTAAACTTAAAACAAAAACCATTAAAGCAAGAATAATTAAATCAGGAATTCCTAAGATAGCTAACACAACCGTTGTGAAAATAGTATTAAATAGCGCAATTAGGAATTGAGCTTCCAACACCACCCCAAAGGTCTTGGTAAAAGTCTTAGCGAAGTAGTAAATGTCTTGGAAGAACCATGAAAATTCTGCATCCAAGAAACGTTTACTAAATTCTGCCATTGATTTTTCTTCCAATGTAAAGAAGAAACTCAAGATTAATGATAAGAAGAATGTGACACCCATTTGACCAATACTTGATAAGTAATCAAAGATGACACTAACACTACCCTTCATTTCACTGATGAAATTAGAACGATGAATGAATTCAACAATCATTTCTTTAATTTGAGTAGTTCCATGAAGATTACTAGGATCTTCATAGAATTGAATGATATGCTTAGATGCTGCGATTGCTTGATCATAAATGACCGGTGAGTAAATCGCAACGACCGCGACAATTCCAGCAATAAACAATAGATATGTTAATATCACTAAAATGGGTGCTGGTATTTTGACATATTTTCTAATAAAGTTTACTAATTTAGTAACCAATAATGAGAAAATAAATGTCAATAACAGCATGCTCATCATATCGCGCATAATGAATAGCACGAAGATGATTAAAATCAAGACACACCAACGTCTTAAAGCAACGTTAGCGAGAAATTTATCCCACAGTTTCATAAGCCACCTCGCTATTATTTTTTCTGTAGCTACATTATAACATTTTAAATATTAAATTTTATTTAATTAAACCAAATTCTATAAGTCCAAATTTTACAAAAATTTATTACAAAAGAGTATAATTGGTCTCGTGGTTTATTATTAGAGAAAGGACTGTTCGCATGTTTGAAAAAACTTTTTTTAAAACATTTTTTAAACACGGATTTAACGAACCAATTCAAGTAAATTATTGGGACGGCAAATCTGAAAAATATGGCGATGGCGAAGTCAAAGCCGTTATTACCATGAAAGAACCTATTCCAATTAAGGATATTAGAAAAAACGCTTCTATTGCTTTAGGTGAAGCATATATGGATGGCAAGATTGACGTTGATGGTAACATTGAAGACTTAATCGTTTCTGCATATCAAAAATCAACTAGTTTTATTCGCGACCATAAATACATTAATTTCCTACCTAAGCAAAATCATAATGAGTCCACAAGTAAAAAGGACATCCAAAGTCACTACGATATTGGTAATGACTTCTACAAGATTTGGTTAGATAAGACAATGACTTATTCATGTGCTTACTTTGATGAACCTGATGGTGACTTATACGAAGCTCAAATGAGAAAAGTACGTCACATCATCGAAAAATTAAATCCTAAGCCTGGTCGTACCCTTCTAGACATTGGTTGTGGTTGGGGTACATTAATGCTAACTGCCGCCAAAGAATATGGCTTAAATGTGGTTGGGGTAACATTAAGTCAAGAACAATGTGATTACGTAAACTCACAAATTGAAAAATTTGGTTTACAAGATCAAGCAGAAGTTCGCCTACAAGATTACCGTCAATTAGGTGACGAACACTTCGACTACATTACTTCAGTAGGAATGTTCGAACACGTTGGTAAAGAAAATTTAGACGAATACTTCTCATGCATCAACAAATACTTAAAAGACCACGGGGTTGCTTTAATTCATGGAATTACAAGACAACAAGGTGGTGCCTATAACGGTTGGATTAACAAGTACATCTTCCCAGGTGGATACATTCCAGGAATGACCGAAAACCTAGATCACATCGTTAAAAATGGTCTTCAAATTTTTGATTTAGAGTCATTAAGAAGACACTACCAATACACATTGGAACATTGGGATAGAAACTTTAACGATCATTTAGACGAAGTTAAAAAAGTAATGGGTGATGACGAACGCTTCATTAGAATGTGGGACTTATACCTTAAGACTTGTGCCGGTTCATTTAAGGCTGGAAATATTGATGTTATGCAATACTTAATTTCTAAAGGCCCTTCAGGACAAGAACTACCAATTACTCGTGACTACATGTACGAAAATAAATAATAATCACCTAATAAAAACACTGATGAAATTTCGTCAGTGTTTTTTTATTTTATCTTGCTTTTATATTATTTCCGTGTTTAAATAGATTAAATTTTAATTAGAACACGTCTAATCTAAATTTAATTTTATGCTTATATTAAGTAAAGGAGTTGATTCAATTATGATAAATTCAACAGCGAAAGATTCGCCCCAGATGGATGCTGCCAACATGGCAGATTTCAAAGTAAAGTCTGTGTTTAAGGATAGTGTTTATTTAGTTTTTAACGGGGTATCTAATGCCATTTTAGTCTGCTTAGGTGTTGGATTATTATTAGGAGCTATTGCCAATTTTGTTCACTGGACTGCCTTAGCTCAAATTGGATTAATTTGTCAATACTTAATGGCTCCCGCAATTGGAGCCGCGGTCGCCTCTCAACTAAAAACGAATACATTAGTTTTATTTAGTTCCATGATTGCTGCAACTGTTGGTGCGAACAATGTCTTCTTCACATCCGCAGTAACTAATGCAGTCACTGCAACAGGCCATGTTTTACCACAACCTGCTGGTTCCGCTGTATTCATGATTGGACAACCAGTTAGTGCCTTAGGTGGTGCCGTCGTTTCAACTATGATTGGAAAGTACTTAACAGGAAAAACTCCATTAGACATGTTCTTAGTTCCCTTCTCCGCTACTGGAATTGGTTCAATCGCTGCATTAGCATTTGCTACCGTAACCACTCCCGCATTGGTTTGGCTATCAGGTGTAATCGCTAAATCAATGGTGGTTAACCCATTCTTAGGATCATTTGTTATCGCCGTTGTTTGGTCCATCTTCTTGATGACCCCTGCTTCTTCAGCAGCCCTAGCAATTGCGGTTATGCTAGATCCATTATCTTCCGGAGCTGCCTTATTAGGAACAACCGCTCAATTTGTTTCATACACTGTAATGTCATACCGCGTTAACAAACCAGGTGCTAACATCGCTCAAGGTTTAATCACCCCTAAAGTGCAATTTGGTAATATTACTAAAAATCCATACATCGCTATCCCCGGCATGATTTCTTCTGCAATTATTGGACCAATTGGTACTTTAGTATTTCATTTCTCAGTATCTTACAAATTAGCTGGACTAGGACTTAACTCACTTATCGCCCCTATTACAATCGCTTCCCAAAGAATCCCAGAGTTAATCACTTACCTAGTCCTAGGCGTTGTCGTTCCTGCTGTCATTTCAGTAGTTCTAGTGAAAGTGCTTAAAGCTACTCACAAGATTAAAGACGAAGACATGCGTATCGATCTTATCTAATGTTTGAAACCATGATAAAAAAACTTCCTATAAAATAACGAATATAATAATTTAAAAATCCCTAGCGAAATTCGCTAGGGATTTGTTTTTTGTCTATATAAATGCGGCAAGAATTAATACTGCGGCCAATCCTAAAATAACAGATAATGCCATTGAACGAGTCCAATACGCAATGATGAACACGATTAGAGCAGCAATTAATTCGGGTGCTTTACCAGCAACTGATAAAGTATATGATGAGGTAATACATAAATCTTTTACTACCAATGAAGTAAATAATGCAATTGGGATATAACCCATCCATTCGTTAAACCACTTAGGAATCTTTCTAGTTCTAAAGAAAGCTAGTGGGACAAATCTAGGGATAAATGCAACTGCAAAACATAACATTATCAACCAAAAGTGTTGAGTTGAATTCCATTCCATAGAGTATCTCCTAATCCGTTGTACAAACTAATCCATCTCTTCTTCAAACTTATCTTCAGGTGACCCAGCAGGGTTCTTGAATAAGCGAAGTAAACGATTCTTCTTATATCTTTCGTAATGACTTCTAATCCATGATTCAACGAAAAATCCCACAAAAGATGCTAACAATGTAGATACCACTAAACCTAAAGTGGATTTCATTAATAACATAAATAATATTGCTAATCCAATTGTTAAAATAATCACCAATAACTTAAGTAGTGATTTCATTTGCATCACAATCATGTAAATGAATAACGCGGTTAACGCAAAGTGCACCACGGTTAAATTAATAGATAAAGAAGAGCCTACGACACTACCAATGATGGTACTTACTGTCCACACCACTAATGCATAGTGCTCGATTTGAAGAGCATCGGCAGAAGTAAACTTCTTATCAGTGGAAAGCTTCAAGTAGTTAACAGCGTACGTTTCATCGTTCAATGAAACGGCAAAGAATACTGTAAACCAGAATGATTTCCCTTGTAAGTACTTAGAGATACTAGATCCTAATAATGCGTATCTTAATTCCAAGAAGAACATCATGATAACAATCGATAATAATGGTGAATTAATTGTCAGCATGGAAGCAATTAAGAACTGAGCTCCACCTGAAAACACCATTAATGATACTAATGCGGTTAATAACGTATTAAAACCAGCAGCATGTAGTAAAATACCACACGCAATTCCAATGGGAACGTAGCTAATATTCAAAGGCATTGCTGTTTTTAAATTGGTTAGCCAACGCGGTTCATTTGGATTTGGTACTTGCTTTGTCAAATAATATTCCCCCGTTTAAAAACAATAGGTCTTAATTTTCAACGATTTAAGTTGTATGAAAAAAATCAAACGTTATTAATATTATAACGCAAATTACTTTAAATTATCTAACTTATTTGCATAAATTTAGCCAAACTTTATTACATTCTAATTTAGAGCATTAAAAAAAGAGTTATCATTTTGATAACTCTTTTTAGAACCAGTTGGTGATTGAACGCCAAAATCTAACAAAAATATTAGCCTTATCAATTTGGTCTTTCGCGATTAAATTAACTGTTGTTGGAACCCCTTTAATATAACGAATTCCAGCAAATTTTGCTTGAGCAATTGTATCACCGACTTTAAAACTTCCAGCGTCAACACCATTGCCTTTCGCGTATTTACTAATCGCACTAATCTTAGTAACTTTCAAGCTTTGCTTGTTAGTCAACCAAACACCTTGATTATCTTTAACCCCTAGTTCAACTGATTCTTGTTTCCCATTAGGGACATCAATCACACTATTATGCTGGCGGTTAGTTGCAACAGAGAGACTTTCGCCCTTATTTAAATTCACATAATGGTATTTAGCGTAAACGTATTTCATTAACTTTCTAGTTTGAATAAAACGAGCTGGATCATATTGGCCACCATTCGGAACTCCCATTACCACTGTAATGATACGGTGACCATTTTTTACGGCAGTTCCAGTAAAACAAGCTTTAGCAGTATCTGAAGTTCCCGTTTTTAAACCATCAACCTTAATATCTGGTAGTGCTTGGCTACGACCTTTTATCATCCAATTCCAATTTAACATAGTGGTATTTTCAAATTGGGTCGTATTAGCTGAACTGGTTTTTAGAATTTGTGGATACAAACGTAAAATATTCATTGTTAACAATGCCATGTCCCGTGCTGATAATTCATTTTCAGCATTGTATGAAGCATTAGCAAAACCAAGCGAACCTACTTCACCATTGGTTAATCCACAAGCAGTATAAACTTTGGCATCAGTAATACCGATTTTCTTGGCTTCAGAACGCATCATTAATGCGAATCGTTGCGTACTTCCATGTGCAACTCCATAACCTAAAGCCATTGTCGCAGCATTTTCAGAATATAGGGCGGCCTGATATAGCTGTCTAATTGTATACTTCTTACCTAAGGTTAATTTAACATTAGCATAGTTATGATCAACGCTTAGGTCATGTAATGCTTTATTGATAGTAACTTTATCATTCCAATGAATTTTGCCTTCCTTAATATGTTTAAGTGTTACATATAAAGTTAGCACCTTACTCATTGAAGCAGTTGGTAACGATTGATAAGCGTTTTTCTCATATAAAACTTGACCAGTTTTGTAATCAATTGCAATAGCTGCTTTAGCAGTTAATGAAAGTGGTTGATTGTGTTTTAATAAATAACTTGTTTCTTTATCTAATAACTGACTTCTCTTAATTTCCACAGCCTTACTAGTATTGGAGTCAGCAACGTTCGTAGCAGCTGAAGCCATCACAGGTGTGGATAGTAAAATCATTAGACTTACTATTACTAAGTTACTCTTAATAGCAAGTTTATTTAGCATCTTCGATGACCTCCTGATTTTCCTCTTCATGTCTGCTTGGCTCTAACTTTTCACCATGCTTAATTGGCAAATGAAGTGTAAATGTTGTTAGTTCATCACTAGATGCTACTGAACAATATCCTCCATGAATATTAACCACTTCATAAACAATTGCTAAACCTAAACCAGTTCCCCCGGTAGATTTATTTCTGGAAGTTTCTACTCGGTAAAAGCGATCGAATACATGATTTAGTGATTCTTCAGGAATCTTTTCTCCATCATTAGAAACCTTAATTTCTAATTCTTTTTCATTCACCCTAAAACCTTCAATATAGATATTCTTTCCACCAATACCATATTTTAATGCGTTAGTTATTAAATTATTTATAGCACGAGCTAAATCATTAGGACTGGCATCAATTATCAAGTTATCAAAGTTAGTTTTACTATGAATTTGCATTCCCATTTCGTCCATCTCTAAATCGAATTCCGCAGCAATTTGATCTAGCATAGCCTTCATTTCAATCTTATGAGTTTCTAACTTATTAAAATCCTTATCAGTAATCTTAGTATATTCAAACAAATCATCAGCTAAAGACTTCATTTGATTGGCTTTAGAATATGCAACGTGTATAAATTTATATAGCTCTTCTTCACTGGTAAATTGTTTATTCTCAATCAATCCCAAGTACCCAATTATTGAAGTCAATGGTGTTCTAATATCATGAGAAACATTTGAAATTAATTCATCCTTAGAACGTTCAGTATTTAATTCTTCTGACATTGAATGAATAACGTTATTGACCAATATATTAATACTATCAACTATTTTTTGATCATCACCTAATAGTTTATAGGGAATTGTATAGTCAAAATTACCATCAGCTATGTAGTGTAAATCACGAATAATGTGTTGTTCTTGTATACGTTTATAATGCATAAATAATCTAATATACAAAACAAACATATCAAGAGCGGCTATCATAACAATAAATCCATTACTCCAACTCCATAATTCAATATGATTTCCAGCTATCAAGGAGTTTCCAAAACGAATTAAAGCATTTCGCCAATCAGGATGAGTGGAATAGTATACCTCTGTAGCAAAAAAAACCAAAAAGTTAATAATTAAAATAAACAAACTAGTTAAAACAGCATCAGTAATTAAGCTGATGCGCTCTTTATGTGTTAGCTTGATTGTTTTTGTATTAGTCTTCATTGATTCTATATCCAACTCCCCAAACAGTTTCGATAATCTTCTTACCGTCAGTAGCTTCTTCTAACTTATCACGTAAGTGACTAACATGGACCATAACAGTCTTAGCTGAAATGATACTTTCTTGACGCCAAACACGTTCGAAAATTTCGTTCGCTGAGTATACACGACCTGGATGGCTAGCTAGTAAGTATAAAATACCAAATTCAATTGCAGTTAATTGAATTGTGCTACCATCTTCGGTCTTAACTTCATGAGATTCACGATTAATAGTTAATGATGAAACGTTTAATACTTCTGGTTCACCAACAACTACTTTATCGGTATAACGGCGTAAAATAGAATGCATTCTTGCCATTACTTCAAGTGGATTAAATGGTTTTGTGATGTAATCATCTGCCCCACCAACTAATCCTTCAATCTTATCGATATCTTCAGCCTTCGCTGAAAGAATCATGATTGGTAAACTGATTTCTCTTCTAACACGCTTTAGAACTTCGAAACCAGACATCTTAGGCATCATTATATCTAAGATCATTAGACCTACATCTGAGTTCTTTCTTAATTCTGTTAATGCTGCTTCACCGTCATTTACGATAACGGTTTCGTATCCTTCGTTTCTTATGTAAATCTTTAGTAATTCAGCAATTTCTTGATCGTCGTCAACTACTAGTACTTTCATCGAAACGCCGCCCTCTTTCTTAAATTGTTGTATAGATTAATATTAACATAATCTTAAGCTTTGTTATATAAATCTATACAAAAAAAGATGCTAAAATTAGCATCTTTTCATTTTTTATTTATAATTTGGTGCAGCTTTTGTAATTTGAACGTCATGTGGGTGAGATTCGATTAAACCAGCACCGGTAATTTGAACAAATTGTGCATTATCATTCATTGCTTGAATGTCTTTTGAACCAGTGTATCCCATTGCGGCGCGAAGACCACCAACCATTTGGAAAACAACATCTTTAGCTGAACCTTTGTATTCAACACGAGCTTCGATTCCTTCTGGAACTAGCTTGTTAGCTTCGTTAACTTCACCTTGGAAGTATCTGTCAGCTGAACCATGTTGCATAGCACCAACACTACCCATTCCACGGTAAGCTTTGTACTTAACACCGTCTTCTTCGAAGATATCACCTGGTGCTTCGTCAGTACCTGATAGCATGCTTCCTAGCATTACGGCATTACCACCGGCAGCGATGGCTTTAGCAGCATCACCAGAGTACTTGATACCACCATCAGCGATGATTGGCTTGCCCCATTTTCTAGCAACTTCAGCTGCATCGTAGACAGCAGTTAGTTGAGGAACACCAACACCGGCAATGATTCTAGTAGTACAGATTGAACCAGGTCCAATTCCGACTTTAACAACATCCACACCAGCTTCGAATAAATCGTTAGTAGCTTGACCAGTTGCCACGTTACCAGCAATGATGGTCTTGTTAGGGAAACTTTCGCGAATTTCCTTCACTTTTCTAATTACACCAGCTGAGTGTCCGTGAGCAGTATCAATAATAATGGCATCAGCTCCGGCAGCAAATAAAGCTTCCACACGTTTAAATGTGTCAGAAGTAACACCAACAGCGGCAGCACATAGTAGATGGTTGTTAGCATCTACCGCTGCGTTAGGGGTTTGATCAGTCTTTTCAACTGCTTTTACTTTTTTTACTTCGTTGGCTTGATCATCAACAACCATGTTCTTGTGAATTACACCTAATCCACCAACTTCAGCCATTGCGATAGCCATATCAGCAGTTGTAACAGTATCCATACTTGCACTTAGGAAAGGTACGTTTAACTTAACATCATCTGATAGTCGAACAGATGTATCCACATCGTTAGGTAAAACGTGACTTTCTGCAGGAATTAATAGTACATCATCAAATGTTAATCCCTTTTTTGCAAACTTTGTATTCCAATTATCCATAATCTAAATCCCCTATCTGTTTATTTTTTTAATTTCTAATATACAAAAAAAACGAACGAAAATCAAATAAAATTTTCGATCGTCTATATTTTTTTATTTTTATTTTTTCACTCTTGGTGTAAAAAAGTTCACAGTAATGGTGTATTTTTTGTGAACCCAGATGTCCACACCAATTCCGATTGCGGCCAACACGAAGTTAACAATTGGTGATACCACAACGTTAATGCCAGTCTTAGGCAAGTTAATCGCAATGAAGAACGCAAAAATCCACACTAATACTGTGATTAACATGAATAGCGCACGCATCCATCCATTGTAGGTATGCTTAACACTTGGGTCTAGTAACTTAGTTAGGAATGGAGCGCAGAATCCGAACACTGCAGAAATTAAGATTAGTGAAGTAATTCCAACAGCTTGCTCTTGTCCGTTCTTAGGTTGGATTAATAGGATAAATCCGTACATTAGGTTAAATAGGATTAAGAAGAAAACTGCATTGTAAACCACATTAGGAATAAAGTTATCAAACATAGAAGTCTTTTTCTTAGGTGGGTTCATGATGAAATCAATACGTTCTTCCACAGTACCGTATAAATTACGCGCAGTTGACCCGTGCTTTTGTTCTACTAATAGTTCATCCTTCATTTGACTGATAATTTCAGCCTTTCTTTCTGGACTTAAAGTAGTCTTCTTTAATTCCTTACTAAAACGGAACATGTAATCGGAATTACGTTTAGTCAAACCAATTCCGTCAAATTGAGTTCTTGTCTTTTTATCTGCTTCATGGCGATCTTGTTGCACATGTGCATTTCTTTTCTCAGTCATCAAAGCAATCCTTTCTAATTAAACGTTAAATCTGAAGTTAACGATATCGCCATCTTGCATGACGTAATCTTTACCTTCAACACGTAGCTTACCGGCTTCTTTTACCGCTTGTTCACTACCTAGTTCATCTAGGTCAGAGAAAGCCATTACTTCAGCACGAATAAATCCACGTTCAAAGTCAGAGTGAATAATTCCGGCAGCTTGTGGTGCTTTAGTACCCTTTAGGTAAGTCCAAGCCTTAGTTTCTTTGCCACCAGCAGTGAAGAAAGTTTCTAGGCCTAATAGCTTGTATGAAGCACGAATTAGTTTGTTCAAACCAGGTTCAGTTACCCCTTCAGCTTCTAAGAAAGTTGCTTTATCTTCATCATCCAGTTCAGCAATTTCTTCTTCAGTTTCCGCAGCAATACCGATTGCTTGTGCGTTTTCTGATTCAGCGTATTCCTTCACTAATTGGAAGTACTTTGAACCTTCTGGATCAGCCATGTCATCTTCTGAAATGTTGGCTACGTATAGCACTGGTTTTGAAGTTAATAGGAATAAACCTTTTACAATTTTTTGTTCATCTTCATCAAAGTCGATTGAACGCACTGGTTTACCTGCTTCTAGCACTGGCTTGATTTTTTCAAGCACAGCTAATTCAGCAACTGCTTCTTCATCTTTACCCTTAGCAGCTTTTTGGACACGGCCAAGGCGCTTAGTAACAGCATCTAAATCAGAGATACCTAGTTCTAGGTTAATAGTTTCGATATCAGCAATTGGATCAACCTTACCAGTAACGTGGGTAATGTTATCATCATCAAATGAACGTACGACGTGAACGATCGCATCAACTTGGCGAATGTTTTCTAGGAACTTGTTACCTAGACCTTCACCCTTACTTGCCCCTTTAACGATACCGGCGATATCAGTAAATTCAAATGTAGTAGGTACAATCTTCTTAGCTGGAATGACTTCGTCAATACGGTCTAAACGATCATCTGGCACTTCTACCATTCCGACGTTTGGATCAATTGTGGCGAAAGGATAGTTCGCCATTTCTGCTCCGGCTTTAGTAATCGCATTAAATAGTGTGGACTTTCCAACGTTAGGTAATCCCACAATCCCTGCTGTTAATGACATATTTCTAATTCACTCTTTTCTTTGGTTTTAGTCTTCGTTAGCACTTTCAATTACTTTTTTCATTTTCTTGTCAAACTCACGGCGAGGTAACATCACCACGTGACCGCAATTTTGACATTCAATCTTAATATCTGCTCCCATACGGATAATCTTCCAACTATTGGCACCACATGGATGAGCTTTTTTCATCATTACGACATCATTTAATGAATACATATTCAGTACTCCTTTTAATCTAAATTAATATCTAAAATTTGTAAAATACGATTTAAATCGTCATCGGATGCGTAACTAATTTCAATCTTACCAGTGCCCTTCTTAGAACGGCTGTTAGAGATTGAAACAGAAGTTTGAAATTTATCTTGAAGTTCATTTTCAGAAGCACGCAAGAATGGTGACTTCTTAGTAGAACGTCTTGGTTTCTTACTCTTGGCAGGGCTAGTCCCTAATGCCTTGATTTCACTTTCCAATTGACGCACTGTTAGTGTTTGATCGTAAGCTTTCTTTGCTAAACGGATTAAGTCTTCTTTTTTCTTAACAGAAAGCAAAGTTCTAGCTTGTCCCATTGATAATTGGTTCTTAGTTAGCATTTCCTTAACTTCGGTTGGAAGACCTAATAAACGCAAATAATTAGCAATGTATGGACGTGACTTACCTAGACGTTTAGAAACTTCTGCTTGAGTAATTTCTAGCTTCGTCATTAAGGTATTGTATGCTTCAGCTTCTTCAATTGGATTTAAATCCTCTCTTTGAAGGTTTTCCATGACAGCAATTTCCATCATTTGTTCATCTGATGCATCACGCACGATGGCTGGAATCTTTTCTTTACCGGCCATCTTAGAAGCACGAAAACGACGTTCCCCAGCTAAAATTTCATACTTATCTTTTTGACCATCGGTTTTTCTAACGATAATTGGTTGGAAAACCCCAGATTTTTCAATTGAACGAGTTAAGTCCTTTAGCGCTTCAGTATCGAAATGGGTTCTGGGTTGAAATGGATTAGGTGATAATTTACTTAGTTCCAAATCCAATACATCTTCTGAGTTTGCGTCGATATCATTATCAGCAAATAATGCTTCAATGCCTCGACCTAGACCTTTATTATTCACCATGAGCAGCTAACACTTCCTTTGCAAAATCCATATATAGTTCTGAACCTTTTGAAGTTGGATCGTAGTCTATAATTGGTAATCCGTAACTAGGTGCTTCTGATAAGCGCACATTTCTTGTGATAATTGTGTTATAAACTTTATCGCCGAAGTATTTACGAACCTCATCATTAACTTGTTGACCTAATTTAGTACGAGCATCATACATTGTCAGTAATACTCCTTCAACATCTAAATCAGCGTTAAAGTGTTTTTTTACTAATTGAACGGTATTTAATAATTGGCTTAGTCCTTCTAGTGCATAGTATTCTGTTTGCACAGGAATTAAGATTGAATCACTCGCAGTAAAAGCGTTTACCGTAATTAATCCTAACGATGGCGGACAGTCAACTAAGACGTAATCATAATTATCTTTGACAGTTTTTAGGGCGTTCAAAAGACGAGTTTCTCTAGCCATTTGTGGTGTCAATTCAATATCAGCACCTGATAATTGAATGGTTGCCGGAACGATATCTAATCCTTCATGTTTTGATGGAATAATCGCTTCTTCAATTGGTTCTTCATTCACTAAAATATCATAAATATCTTTTTGGATGTCTGCTTTTTGAATACCCACTCCTGAAGTGGCGTTGCCTTGGGCATCGGCGTCAATTAATAGTACTTTCTTCCCCATAGTGGCAAGGTCTGCACCTAGATTAACGGATGTAGTCGTTTTACCGACTCCTCCCTTTTGATTAGCTAAAGATATGACATGTGCCATGAAAACCCCTCCTGTCGTCTACTTATTATTAGAACCAATTGGTTTCTTGTTGGGTGTTCCTGCTTTTCTTGGGTATTGCTTTGGTGTTGCTTTGACTTTTTCTAAGATCACCATGTTACGGGGGTCATTAGAAACTGGTAAGTTAAATTCATCATCTGATAGTAACTTACCACCTAATGTAGTAATCGCGCTCTTACCATCAGATATTTCATTTTTCGCTTGTGATGCTTTTAAAGCAATCATCTTTCCACCAACTTTAACCAGTGGTAAACACAATTCAGCTAAAACACTCATTCTCGCAACTGCTCGTGCAGTAGCTAAATCAAATTGTTCACGATATGCGGACTTCTTACCACCAAATTCTTCAGCACGTGCATGGTGCAATTGAACATGGTCTAATCCCAATTTAGTGACTAGCTCATCTAAAAAGTTAATGCGCTTATTTAATGAATCAATAATAGTAACTCTTAAGTTCGGAAAGGCAATCTTTAGTGGGATTGATGGAAAACCAGCTCCAGCTCCCACATCACAAAGTGTTAATTCTTCAGTTCTTAACTCTTCTGCATAAAAAGCTGGTGTAATTGAGTCAAAGAAGTGTTTTAAATAAACTTCGTCGCGGTCGACAATCGTTGTTAAGTTAACGTGTTCATTAGTTGCCACTAGCATTTCGTAATATGTAGCAAATTGTTGCATTTGTTCGTCGCTTAATTCGATATTGTGTTTGGCTAATTCTGTTTTAAATTCTTCTGGATTCATACAAATCCTCCTACTGTGAAACATAATGTTTCACATCTATCTATACTTTACATGAAATTTTTATCTTTTACAATGATGAAACATATACTTCTCCATTATAACCAAAATCGGGTTAATTCGTCACTACAATATCCTAAAAAATTACCTAATTTGTGGAAACAAAAAAGACAGCTTGCGCTGTCTTTTTATAGTTATTATTAAATCTATTTTACCAAACAAATAGACCCACAATTCCAGCAGACATTAGTGATACTAAAATACCTGATAGAATCATGTAACCAACACTCTTAGAAATAGCGTTGTTTACTTCTCTATTAACGATACCCTTGAAAGCACCGATAATCATCCCTACTGTAGAAAGGTTAGCAAATGAAGTAAGGAAGACTGTTAATTGAGCACGATAGTGAGGGGCGTATGATGAGATATGTGGTGATACTTTCCCCATAACCACAAATTCATTAGTTACTAACTTAGTACCCATGTTTTGAGCGAAGTCAAAAGCAGTGTGTACATCTGAACCCATTAACCATGCGAATGGGAACATAATGATTCCTAGAATATGTTCTAGAGATAAACTAGGATTGATTGCGCCTAAGATCTTGTCAATCAATGCGGCTAAAGCAACGAATGCGATAACGTTAGCAGTGATGATTAAGATTAATTTACCGGCACCTAGAATTGAATCGCCCAAGAATGAGAAGAAAGGTTCTTTCTTAGCTTCTTCATCATTTGCTGGGGTTTCACCGACAGCAACTTCTGCAGTTTCAGCAGAACTACCTAATTTAGCGATAGTATCTTCTTCTGGGGTAACAGTAGTTGGCATCAAAATGCTGGTAATAATAACGGCATTTAAGATGTTCAATGGAACGGCAGTCAATACGTATTGACCTGGAACCATTTGTGTATATGCACCAAGGATTGATGCAGTAACACATGACATTGACATCATAGCGATAACAACGTTTCTAACTGCTGAAATTTGTTTTAGTTGTAGAGTTGAAACGGCAAGTGCTTCAGTGTTACCTAAGAACATCATTTCAACAGCAAAGAATGATTCAAATTTAGGTTGGCCAGTTATGTAAGCCAATCCTTTACCTACCCATTTGATGATCCATGGTAGGACTCCAATGTAAGTTAAAATATCAAACACTGGAACAATTAATAAAATAGGAAGAAGTGCAGATGTTACAAAGTCCATTGACTTAACGTGAACCCAACTTGGTAATGCAAAAGCAATTCCTTGATAGGCTACTTCAACTAATGCTGTGAATCCGTTGGCAGCGGCTTCAACAGCTGCACGTCCCCATGAAAATTCTGTTAAACAGTACGCAATCAATAAGTTTACTATTAAAACGGTGATAACTGAACGCCATTTAATTTCCTTTTTATTTTTTGAAAATAAAACAGCGATTCCTAGAAATACAATAATTCCTAAGATATTAACTAATAAATACATATATAATTCTAATCCTTTCTCTGCGACAAAAAATATAGTGACAAATAGCTTATTTTAGTTGCGCAACACCCCTCTCAAATATAGTTAATTATAGAACTTCACTAATAAAATTAGGCTTCTGTTTTCGACCATCATCTAAATCAAAGTATGCTGCAATTGCATTCCCGACAGCCCCTAATGAGCGCTTAATTCCCAATGATTTTCCGACTGATTGGTTCGGATTAAATACCAATAGTGGTAGATATTCACGAGTAGTTTTAGTTTCCATTGATGGATCGATTGCTTCAGACGATAAGATTAATAATAAATCTGTGTCGCGTAATCTTTCGACAATCTTACCAATGGTTTCATCTACTTTATTCAATTGTTCAGCATAACCAAAACAGTTTCTGTCTTTAGCTAAAATATGAATATCTGGTACTTGGCAGTAGATTAATCCATCTTTTTGAGTACGCATTTTAGATGATAATTCAACAAAAGCTTTACTATCACTAGGTACCTGGAGCGTTGAAATTTCGTCCTGTTTTTCTAGATAATTAGTAAAGCTTGAAATAATTGATACATCCATATGTCGTTCAGCCATTAAGTCCATCACTGAAACTGTACGGACATCACTAGTATAGTCGAACATTTCTCGATAACTGGCACTACCCCTATAAGAAGCTACGTTGGGTACCATTTTCCCAAAGAAAGCACGGGGAGCGTCGTTTTGTGGAACGGCAACTAATTCGTTATCCCAACGAATATTACCTAATCCTGACTCGATTAAATTAGGAACATTAAGCCCCTTGTCAGCAATATGGCCTAATGTGTCGGCACCAACAGAATTAAAACGATTAGCATCAGGAGCTTCACCAATTCCTAATGAAGCAATATCCAAAATAATCATTCTCTTGTGTGTCATTATTGTGCCTCCTAAATTTCTTCATTAATGAGAAAGTATATCATAACCACTAATACTGTCAATATAAAAAAAGACGCATCTAATCAAAAGCGATAGATTCGTCTAATCAGTGTTGCCCCTGCCAAGGAACTTCATTATATAGCAAATAATTGTAAAAAAATAGAGACTAAACTATCACTAGTAAGTCCCTACGCCCCAAAGGAAGAAAAAATGTTAAATATCCAGTAATTTGTTTTTATCCGCCTCGTAATATCTTTGATACGTATGTATCTCGGCGTATTGGATAATCAGAGTATTCTATCGCTTGGTAAATTACCTCTTCCATTGATATTTATATTACTATAGTAACAATTAAATTACATTTTTTCAATTTAAATGATTCATTTTGTAAATTTAGTCACATATTATATAATATGTATAGATTTTCTAACATACTAATCACGGAGATGATTCGATGGAATTGAAAAATACCCGAATCGCCGCATTAGGTGATTCCATAACAAGGGGATTCGATGGAACCGTAAATCTGCGTTACAACTATCCTCAATACTTAGCAAAATACTACAACACTTCTGTTGTAAACTTAGGATTAAATGGTGCTACTATATATAACGATTTAGAAAAACAAATCGAAAATATAAAAAGTAGTCGATATGATGTCATTATTCTTATGATTGGAACTAATGATTACGGGCACTTAGACGTCCCATTAGTAGATATCGTATCAAAAATGACATCATTGGTACGTCGTTTAATTAGTACTCACCCTCATAGTAAGATATTCGCTTCATTACCACTACCTCGATATGATAATGATAAGAATGCCAGCGATGTAATAAGATATGCCGATTATACATTTAATGAACTACTAGATAAATTAAGTACCATTTACTCTGCCTTTCAAATTCCATACATAGATTGGCGCCATTATCATTCAGAGTTCATTACGGACTTTAATTTTAAGGACATGTATCAAGATCAACACGTCCACCCCAATGCATATACTTATCGTCGTCTTGCCTTTTACATTGGTGACTTTATTCAAAATCATTAAGAATTTCTTAAGAACTCCTTCTCACTTTGGTAACTTGCCAAACGCATGTTATTAATTACGGGAAAGGAGTTTTTTTATGTATAACACTAATTTAAATCATGCAGCCATCAAGCAGATTGATGGAATTGATTGTATCGACATTGATAACCTGCCAATTAAATATGTTAATCATAAATTTAAAAGTCGGAATGTTAATTGGTCCAAATTATTAATGTTGGTCGATATTTCTCACGCTTCAAAGAAGTACGCAACACTGGTTATTGAAAAACATTTTACCTGCTATTTATTGCGCGATTCAACCGATGCAATTATTAATCAACGAACCGCAAAAGAATGTCTCCTCACCAAAGTCTTTTCAGACAGTATTGCTGATGTCTTCAACATTAGTAATAAGCGCCCCATTATTCATTCCAAGGCTTCGCTCTTACCACTACAAACCCGAAATCATTCAAGACATCATTCATGGATTAACGCTAATCTAGTTGATTATTCTATCAGTGGGCGCCAATCGAACAGCGTCTTCATTTATACCCCCGATGATACGATCTACATCAAGGTCAGTGAACGACCATCATATCTGAAAAAGAAATTTGCCGAAGTTCAACAAATGCAACTCGCCTTACTAGGTATGCTCAGTAGCCTAAACATATGCTGTCGTGAAATCAGTCAATCCGTTTCTAATAACCCCAATGACAATCCCGCCTGTCGATACGGTATCCCCAAAGAAAAATTACAGCAATTTATACTTACCTTCGCGAAAAAATTCTATTTAACTAATCAAGAAAATAAAAAAGATTAACCCAAATGGTTAATCTTGCTAAATCCATATTCTGATGATGGCAATGCCTATGATCACAATCCAACTCACAATCGTTAGGATGAATAATACTTTCATTGCCCATCCAATATGATAACTAACATTTAAACTGTTCTTGCCGGGATTGGCTTTAATCACGACTGCTCCGACTGGTGTTTGACTGACTGGAATGACTGTCTTACCATTTAACGTCAATTCAGTTGAAGCATATGCAACCACGGGGATTTGGTAATTACGTGCCTTTTTGTGACGATTATTCCAAGTAATCGTCAATGAACCATCTTTATTAACAGTTTTCTTAAAACCACCCTTAATTCGATAATTTTGCTTATCTAATTGTTGATATGCATTTGAGTATGGGTGGTAATCATTATAATTTTTGTAGTTAACCTTTTGGGTTGCTGGTAAGTAGTCTGGCACGACCTTGCTTAAATCATCAACTAACGCCTTCTTGTTAGATCCGTAAAAATCTTCATAGTAAGTACGCTTATTACGATTAACATGACTAACCGTATGTTCAATTGGAATTTGAAAATCATTACTTTGACGCATACTATCGACAGTCGCAATCTTGAAATTCAAAACCCAAATATTAGTTCCAATCATCGTCGCCATTAATAAGAAGATAAAGGCATAACGATAGTCAGGACCTTCAAAGTGCAACCACTTCAAAGTTAACGCATCGTGATCGTTAGTCAAAATCATTCCAAATGATACAAATAATAAAACAAATGCTAAGACCGCAAAACGCTTCGGAAATTGTAAGTAGGTACTCAATTCCGGAATTAAGCTTTGCAATATTTTCCATGGAAATAGATTAGTTGAGACCCATAAGAAGAAGCCACCGACTAACGCATAGGTCTTAATAATATAGTCCAATGAACGCCACTTAATTAAGACGTAGGCAATCACGTAGATGAAGACAATTAATTCCATGGGCTTGATGATCATTTCAAATGAGTACAAGTTAAAAACGAATCCATAATTACTCATATCAACGGTTGAAAATGCTGGAATCAAATGGTTATTAGTAAAGATGGAAAGCAATGCTCCCCACACATTGGCGGTTAAAGCTAAGGTAATTAAAGCTGCTCCAAATGAACTAACCACCATTTTTAATTTATCTTCGGTCTTGACTAAGGCTACAGTGAAAATTGGTACTAACGCTAAGAACCCCATCATACTGGTAATCATATGAGTTTGGACTAAGATTGCCATCGCAATTGATAATCCAATCACTGGCACTTTTAGTCTTCGTAAGGTTAATGCAATCGCCACAAATAAATATGGGATTACAGCTGCCCCAACCCCGGTGAATTGTTGGGTATTGACCCATGAGATCACTGAAGAACCAATCATGTACATGCTGGCAACAATTAAAGCATAGCCACGACTGACTTGATTAACTTTACAAAGCCAATACATCCCAAAGGCAGCAACTAACATCACTACCATGACATCGATTAATTCAAAAATGTACCAGTTCGGACTAATTAACAACAACGCCCCACTAATATAGGCAACAAACGGACCGTATAAGGCATTCACAATCCGGCCGGTTTGGTTAAAACCAAAATTCATTTGAAAATAGCTGAACTTACCGGTTCTTAATTGTTCTTCCGCATCTACAAAGCGGTTGAAGTGAAATAGTGAGTCATGTCCTAAAATCAACGAATGATTCCAAATCACTTTACTTAAAACCAATAAGCCAACTAATACAAACACCAGTAAAGGAAAGAAACGACTATGATATACCTTACTGATAATATTAGTGTGATGTCGTTGCAAACCAATCTCCTCCGTCCTAAGCTATCGTTGCATTTAGTATAACATACAAAAATTATGACTTAATAATAAAAACCCGCTGTTAGCGGGTTTTTTGTTTATCTTTTTCTCATTTTGTAAACACTAACAGGAATGAAAATCATCCATGATACCCAAGTTAATACCATTAATAATCTAGTGGTAAACGATGTCATGTATTTAATGTTAATCTTATTTTCACCCTTATTAGCATGCATAATAATTGCACCTAAGTTAGTGGTTTTAACATTCTTAACCACATTCCCATTGATTGTCACTTGCGTGTTAGCGTATTTCGCTAATGGCACTTGGACTGTTTGGGATTTGTTAGTCTTGAACTTCAATGTTAATGATCCATCATTCTTAACGTAATGCTTGAAGCGAATCGTCTTCAAATGATTAGTCTTAATGTATTGATGATAGTACTTCAAGTAAGGATTAAAAGCATTGTATTGCGTAAAATTAATAATATTTTTCTTCGCTGGTAAGTAATCCGGCGTTGCCTTTAAATAATCATGCATTAAGTAACCTAAATCATGACTTTGTGTATCCTTTTGAATGGTGCGATGGTGCTTCTTAGTGTAGTAATACAATGAATTATCATTGTAATTATTACGGTGATGTTTAGTGTTCAATGCGACATAGTTTTGACTGCGTTGGTGAATTGCATAGAAATCTAGACCAATGCTTCCAATAATTAGCACTACCATTGAAGCTAACAGCACGTACTTCCCTGTCTTTTCGACATGCTTTAATTCATAGGTCACAAATCGACCAAATGTTAGTAGTAAGAAAACGAATGCTAAAACTAGAAAACGCTTAGGGAATTGGAGTGTAAATGCCAATTGTGGAATTGCTTTTTGTAAAATCCCCCATGGAAAATGACTCCAAGCAATCACTAAAAACGTAAACCCAGTAATCGCTGTCGTCTTGGTTAATAAATCAATTTGTTTGAAACGTCTGATCACAAAGTATAACACTACTAGGAATAAAATAAATTCAGTTGGTTTTAAAATGTTAATTAATGAATAACTATTGAAGTTATAGCCATATGTGCGGACTTCTGGAACGGGATAAACTGGCAATAACTTATTCCAAAGGTTCAAGGTTAATAAGTTATACCAAACATTAATCGTTAGCGCTAAGGTAATTAATGCAGCCACGACAGTATGCCAAATTAATTGAAGTCTTTGACTATCATCAGCCTTAATTAAACCGACGATGAAAAATGGTAAAATTCCGACCATCGCAATCACACTACTCATTAAGTGGGTTTGAATCAAGATACTCATGGTAAACGCAAAGCCGATATAGGAAACATCAAACTTCCGTACCATTTGGGTGGCGTAAACCATCACGAATGGAATAATTGCAGCTCCTAATGCGGTAAATTGTTGCGCCGTTGTCCATTGAACAATCGTCGATGAATACATGTAGATAAAGCCCATAAAAATGGCCGCTTTTCTAGATACTTCATTCACTCGGCAAAGTTTGTACATTCCTAATGATGCCCCAACTAAGACAATTAAGTCGGTCAGAATTTGGAACTTAAACCAAGAGCCGGCAACTAGTAATAAGAACCCACCTAAGTATGCAACGACTGGTCCATATAAGGCACTCATGATTCGACCAGTTTGTAAGAAACCGTAATTAGATTGGAAATAACTAATCTTGTGGTTCTTTAATTGCATAGCTGCATCGTAAAAACGATTATAGTGGAATAGTGAATCTGAACCTAAAAAGGTTTGCTTTTTAATTAATGGAATTGCGACTAGCAATAACGCTAGTCCTAAAAAGATGATAAATGGCAACAGCCAATTTAAAATTCGTTTTGCTTTTTGCATTGCTACTCTCCTCTTTATTCAACTACACTGGTTCCAGTTAAGTAGTTGAGTTTGAAGCCACTTTCAATATTTTTAATATAAATGTGAAATGAGACTGAAGAACTGCCAATTGATTGCGCCTGCATAATTACACCGGAAGCTAATAGATTTTTACCATGAAAGACTGGTTGAACTTGGTAGCGAACATAATGACTTCGACTACTTCTAAGGTAGGCAGCCACTTGATTCTCATATGTACTCATCGCTGGATCATTTAATGAGCGCGTCCCGGTAATTAAATTCTTCAAGTTGTTGTTTTGACCGGTAAATTGATAACCAATTAAATGACTACGGTTATATAACCAAGTGCCATGATCTTTTTTATTGTGCCAACCAGTGGGGTCAACATACAAAGGTAAGCGTTTGGCTTTTGGCATTAATGATTGATTTAACATCGCATTGGCGGTTGTGGCACGGTTTAGTGAATCCAATTGACCGTATTTAGCCCACGCACCATGCTTTAGTGATAATTCGGCTTTAGTAAAATTAGGACGATTGTGGTTTAAGACCACCACTTGACCCGCCGCAATAATTGATTGGTTCGATTTAGCATTGGCTCTTTGTTTAATTTGTTTAATCTTTTTCCCAGTGGTCTTGGCAACGACACGCCGACCGCCACTTTCGGTTCCACTCAAGGTTAAACCACGACTTTGCGCTTGGCTTAGGGTTTCTTTATAAATCTTCTTAGCGTGACTTAAGCCCCTATCATTACGATTATAAAAATAATGACTACCAGTGGAGGTGGTATAAACATAGGTTTCAGCTTGAGCTGATTGACTATTGGTGGTGATGACACCAGTAGTTAGGGTCAGCAGGATAGTGATAAAAAATAAACATTTACGCAATAGAGCTCACTTCTTTCTAATCTTTTAACACTATCATAGTACATATTCTCATAATATCCAATCAATTTTAAAATAAACTAAAAAAGATCACCGCTTTGCGGTGATCTTCTAACTTCTTATTGGAAGTAAATCGTAATTACTGGGTTGTCGCCATCAATCTTGGCAGTATCGACACCAGTGTAAGTTAATGAACCGGCACCAGTTAAACCTAGGTCAGCTTGAGTAATGGTAGTAATGTTCTTGCTTGTTAGTTCAGCTTTAATTGTATCAGCGTTAACTGATTGGTTAACTAAGATACTCTTGTTAGCTAATAAGTCATTTGCGATAGCGTTTAAAGTGTTGTTAAGACCAGTACTTGGTGTTAAGACATTGTTAGTACCAGTTTGTTTTAATTGAATTGCAATACGAGTAACGTTCTTTGGTGCTAAGTTAATGATTGCCTTACCACCGCTTACGATTGGTCCATCAACGTTAATGGCATTAGCATCAGTAGTGATTTGGTAACCACTTGGAATGTACTTAGCTAAAGTATCAGCAGAAACTTTAGCAGTTCCGTTCACAGTTAAGTCGCTCTTTACACTAACGATCACAGTATTAACTGGACTACCATTGTAGTTGAAAGTTAATGTGTATGGATCAGTTGGTGTGGTGTTCTTATCTGTGTCAGTAGTGGTGGTAGTGCTCTTCTTAGTAGTTGATACGTTCTTAACGAAGATCCAACCATCGATGTTTTTCTTTTTGTTATCAGTCACGTGGTAGTAAGTCCAACCTAAAGTATTCTTAACAGCACCATCAATTGTGAAAGTATCGTTAATGTAAGTAGTCTTCTTGTGTGGAATGACACGTGAGTTAATACGACTGTAGTTAGGGAATGTCCAAAGTGGCGCAGAAATCTTAACGTTAGTAGTCTTCTTTGGTAATGAAGTGTAAGTTAGCGTCTTAGTTGCGACAATTCCAGTGTTCTTATCAATGTTATTTAAGTCAGTTGAGATGTCGTGCTTACCAACGTAAACCCATCCTCTGTACTTACCACCTAATGTCACGATGTGAGCATAGTATAATCCGGTATTAGTCTTAGCCATACCGTATACGTAAAAAATATCTTTAGGTGCTTTTGATTTTGCCAGTTCCTTCATGGTTTTCTTAGAAGCAACTACCTTTGCACCAGCTAAACGACCGGGCTTGTTAAAAACAGTGACGATTCCGGTTGATTTAGCATAAGCAGCATTTTCAGCATAACTTACCTTGTAGTATGAAGCCGTTGTTTTGTTAACATGTTTAACTGTCTTAGTCGCAGCTTTTGTATGATGTTTAGCAGCATCAGCATTAACGGTTACAACTGAAGCAAGAGTTAATGCAGCGATACTAGTTAATGTAATTTTTTTGATTAATGAATGCATTGTATTGCCTCCCATAAATTTCTACTTCAAATTATAACATATTTTAGCAACTCCTTTCATGATTTGAAAGTTTGTCATTGTTATTTAATAATTTCGCAAAGGATGTTGTGCTTTCTTAAGAAAGTTATAACTTCATTCAATTACTTAGACAAACAGAACAAAAAAGTATACAGTAAGGATAAACATTAAAGTAGGATTAGAATTTATAGAAAGAGGGCTTTAAATGATCAGTGAAGACAACGAAAGATTTCCTTCTGGTTCTCACTTACTAGCACAATTACGCTTGAGAAATTATTTCGCTAAATACATCATTGATATAATCAAAAGTCGGTTCCCGAATCACTCACGTTATGATGAATTCGAGAATTTATTAAGAAAGCAGAATAATTTTGAAGTGGTCAATTGTCTATACATCATCGCCTACAGATATAGAAACTACCCTACTCTATTAGATGAGCTAATTAATATTATGACTAAGAAAGTGGGTTAAGTTTCCCCCGACACCCTTTTTATTTTCATTTGGTGGACTATTTTATTTTTAATAGCAAATTATGAAAGGTCGATGCATGTGGAAAATATTATTCGGGCGATTCGCCCAGGGTCAGCTTTTGAGTATCATAATCGGAAAATTCGTCGGATTATCCGGAATAAAGTCCAACTATTAATGGAACCGTTTCAAGAAGATAAACACTTTGATCCTTGTAACGTCGCATTAGATAAAATCTATTGCTGTAACGACATGAATTATATGTTATTAATTATGCAAAGTTCTCGTCTCAACAAATTAGAATATATGATTGAATGTATTGAAAACCGTGATCAACGACGTATCCACCGTCAAATGGAACGATCATATGGTTTTTGGCATCCATAACCAAAAAAGAGCTAACGAATTATCGTTAGCTCTTTTCTTATGCAAATTTTATGTATAAAAAAAGATATGACCGAAGTCATATCTCTTTTTTCACTCAATAACTAATATTATTTACCTGAAACAGGGTCTGAAGTAATGTTAGTTACATTTGAGTTAGTTGTAGCAGTTGCAGAAGGAACTACAGGAGTAGTAGTGTTTGAAGCTACCTTAGTGTAGTATACGTTAACAGCTGAAACGTTTTGGAATGGAACTACAACATCAACACCAGTGTATTGGTTTACAACTGAGTTGTTGTGTTGTTGAGTAGCAGCAGCGTCGAACTTGTAAGTAGTGTATACAGTAACGTCGTTGTTGCTTGAATCCTTAGCAGTGCTCTTAACTACGATAGTGTTGAAGGCTTTACCATCAGCAAATAGTGCCTTAACAACGTTGTTGAAGCTGAAGTTATCAGTCTTGATACCCTTTAGGCCAGCAGCAACATTATCAAATGTGTATGAACTTGCAGCAGTCTTACCATCTGACATTAATACGTTTGCTAGGTCTTGTTGTGCAGTAGCAGAAACTGAGTTATCAGCATTCTTGTCACCTTCAGTGATGAAGTTTACTTTAACAGGACTTGCAATGTAGTCAGTGCTCTTAGTAACGTAAACGTTGATTGCAGCACCCTTTGATACTACATTGTAAGTGTTGTTGTAGTTAGAAGCTAAGTTGTATGAGTTTAACTTAGCATCTGCACTCTTAGCAGCAGCAACAGCGTCTGAAACCTTGTCTGATGTCCATGCGTTTACAGTAGTTGAACCGTTAATAGTAGTGTTGTATACACCAGCATTAGGAGTTGCAGTTTTTGAGTCAATTACAGTGTTTGAAGCAGTGTCAACAAAGTTAACAGTAATGTTCATGTCACTGAATGCTTGAGATGGATCAGTAGTTAGGTTCTTAGCGTTAACCCAACCTTGGTTAGCAGTACCAGTTAAACCACCAGCTACTCCGTTAGCAGTAACGTGGAAGTAAGTGTCACCGTTTGCGTTAGTAACAGCATCATCAGCAGTAAATGAAGTTGTCTTAACGTTGAAGTTTGAGTCAAGCTTGATTAGCTTAGCACCAAATGATGAACCATAAGCCTTATCGAACACACGAGGAGTCTTTAGGAATAGGTTCTTTGCTTCAGTAGAGTTGAAGTTGTATGAAGCCTTAGCACTTGCAGTACCTTGAGCTTGTTGTACACCACCAACGTATACGTATCCACGGATCTTCTTATCGAATGAAACAACCTTTAGGTATTTAACACCCTTTGAAGTTGTAGCTTCTTGGTAAGCCATGAATTGTGCACTAACTGACTTAGTGTTAGCTAGTGAAGCCATAGTTGATTTTGAAGCAACTACCTTAGCACCTTTAACAGTACCTGGCTTTGAGTAAACAGCGTTTTTACCAGTTGAAACATATACAACTGATTGGTCTAACTTGCTGTCAGTAGTTTTGTAAGTGACCTTTTTAGCAACCTTCTTGGTTGTGTGCTTTGCAGCATTTGCGTTAGTTGAAGTAGCTGATACAGAAGCACCTGCAACTGAAGCAAAAGTTAAAGCAGCTAGTCCCAAGTAAAGTGATTTCTTTAGACTTGATTGCATTATAAATTCCTCCAATACATTTTATGTAATTTATCAAGCAAGTATAGTATATCACTTCGAGTCTAAATGTCAAAATAAATTCGCATTTTTGCTCGAACTGAGTCTAAAACTCACATAATCTACTATGCTTATAAAAGCATTATAACTATCAACAATATGTTTGGCAAGAAATTGACAGGAAATTTATCAACTTTTTGTTACATTTTTCTAATAAAACAGCTATAATCTTAAATAATCAGATATTATATCGAGTGAAAGGAGCAAACATTCATGATTTCTTTCTCATATCAAGCGTTTGTTACCGTGGTAAGCGAATCTAGTTTCCACCATGCAGCGCAAAAATTAGAAGTAACCCCTTCTGCGATTTCTCACTCTATCGATAAATTAGAAAAGCAACTGGGTTTTTCACTATTAATTCGTGATCGTTCTGGTGTTAAGTTAACCGAAGATGGCAAGGACGTCTTACCAATCATTCAAGATATCTTAAACAATGAAGAACGATTACAACAAGAGGCCAATAAAATTAAAGGACTAACTTCTGGAACTGTTCGTTTAGGTGCTTTCAGTAGTGTCTGCATTAATTGGATGCCTACAATCATACATAATTTCCATAATCTCTTCCCTAACGTTAAGGTTGAAGTAACGCAAAGTGATTTTAACGACATTACGTTACAAGCACGACAAGGGAAAATTGATTTAGGATTTACCTGCCAACCAATCAATGAAAGATTGGTCAAAGCTTTACTAATTAAAGACAAGATTTATTGTATTACGCCCAAGGACTTCGTACCGAAGAATGGTAAGACCATCACCCAAGATGATTTAGTCGACCAACACTTCATCTTACAAAAGTCTGATTACGATGGTGATACTAAAAAAGTCTTGGATCAATATAATGTGGCACCAAACTCAATTCAATTCAGTATCGATGACCACTCCATCATTGCGATGGTGGAAGCTGGGCTTGGAATGGGAATTTTACCTAAGCTGGCCTTCCAACGCATCGGCGGTGACGTCAAGTTCTATCCATTCGATGACGATTTCTATCGTTCTATCTTTATGGTCATGAACTCCGTTCAAATGAAAACACCAGCTGCCCAAAAGATGGTTTCCTGCATTCGTGAATTTATCGAAAGCAATTATCCAGATGGCTATTTAGAATAAACAAAAAGCGTCCAGTCATTGACTGAACGCTTTTTTGATTGTCGGGGAGTTTTATAGGGAATGTTTGTAGTCGATCTTAATAAATTACTTAGCAGTTGGCGCTACCACAACGCGGGTATCAAATAGTGAGCTATTTTGTGTATCCACGATTTTGGCAGCCACCGGTGTCTTATACAAGTTACCAGATTCGTCTTGAAAAATATTCATTGCTGATAAACGTTGCATGGCAGGCATCACCACAGAAGTGTCTAGTTTGCCATCTACATAATTAAGACTTAAAGTCTTGTTCTTACCATTTTCACTTTTGAATGTTAGTTCTAATTTTCTCATTTATCGTTCCTCCAGTTAATTATTTAGTGAATCCATCTTCATGAATTAACTTACCTGATGCAAATTCGCTTCCAGTTAATTGAGAAACAATGTCACTTAATTCAGCCATTTGATCAGCAGAGATGTTTTCTACGGCATTAGCGAAATTACGGTTACGACGAATTCCGTCCTTACCCATAGTAGTAACAGTGATTTTTGACTTATTCCATTTCTTATTCATTGTATTAACCTCTTTTCTTAACTTTGTAAGTCGTTAGCGCTAACCCTTACACTCTTAATAACGTGCTTCGATGGAAAAGTGTTACCTAATTTTTAAATATTCTTTTTTGACGCCGTCTTTCCACTTATAGACGGTCTTTCGACTGACCCGGTACTTCCGAGCGATTTCAGTTACTGTCATCCCCTCATTAAAACTACTACACAAAAACTTGCGCTGATCGTGGGTGCAATTTAACCACAGAAGATTTAGTAACTCTCTGTCGTTTACCTCACCGACGCCTTCACTATCATCTAATAATGTATCTTCCCAACCATCTTGGTCGGCACTCATCATTTCAGTGTGGTTATTTTGGCGTTGTTGTTTGCGGAGTAAATCTAACAGGTGCCAATAAACACCTTGATACAAATAACTAATCAGTGAGCTATTCGTTTTTTCTGGGTCATATTCAACGTATTTTTGTGCAAAGCGGATACATCCCTCTTGGGCTAAATCGTCATATTGCGGATTATTCGGTAATATATTGAGGCGTTTTAAAACCCCATGGACTAATCCCTGATGATTTTCCTTCATTAAATATTCAAATCCAGGGGTTAAGTCTGGTTCGTTCATCTTAATCATTCCTTTATTGAATTGATCAAGGGCCCTTGAACGAATATTAATGTATCAACTGATGTCGAAAAAAACACCACGAATTATTTTGAAAAATAATGCAAAATTTAGTTCATCTAGAAGAAAAAATAGTAGAATGAAAATAATTAATCCAGGAGGTTAGATTATGGAATGGAAAGTAAAAACCTTTGATCAAATCACCAGAGATGAACTTTGGGCCATCTACTACGCCCGAGTGCAAACCTTTGTGGTCGAACAAAAACGACCATATCAAGAAGTCGATGATGTCGACTTTAACGCCTTACATATTTGGGCCGAAGAAGACGGCCAGTTATTAGCATATGCTCGAGTTTTTCATGGACAAGACCACACTACTTTTGGGCGCGTCTTAACCACCCCGGCAGCACGTGGCAAAGGACTGGGTAAAAAGTTGATTGAAAAAGTGTTAGAAGAAATCGACGAACACTTTGACCATCCCCGCGTTGAAATCGACTCGCAAGACGACAAAGAAAACTTCTACGCGAAGTTTGGATTTAAAGCGGTCGGTGATGTCTACACCTTCCATCAAACCCCACATATCAAAATGATTTTAGAAAAATAAAAAATGCATGTAGAAATTTTCCTTCTACATGCATTTTTTTGTTGTTTTGTATAAATTTAGTTCATTGGACGGTCTGAACGTAATAGTTCTGAACGCCATAGTGCTAATAGATAACCATAACCCTTGTTATCAAATGCGATACTTTCAAATTCACGGCCGGATTTGAATGATACATAGTGAACATCTTGTGGCTTAATGGTGTCGTTACGCACTTCTTTAGCCGGAATGGAAACGATCATATCATTAGATACTAAGTAGATACGATCATTAATGGCGTTGTAAGTTACATATTGGTTGTAACTAGCTGGCCATTTAATCATTCCTGTAACTGGTCTAAATGAAATCTTCTTATTAGTAAAGTTTCCAGTGTATAAGGTGTAAACGTCTTTAATCCCGTTACGACCGGAACGAACACCGAAGTATGCATTCCCTGCTTTATCGAAAGTTAATGTGTGAAGTGCTAAGTTAACACCTTGGTTATTAATCAATCTAAAGCGGTATTGGTGAACTGGTTTTAATGATTGGGCATCCAATTCAGTTACTTGGTTGTAGAAGTCATTGTTAACTTCACCTAATTGGTCATCTTGTGCCAAGTAAATATGGTCATTACTTGGGTTATAAGTAAGAGTTTGGCCATGACCAATATTCATTAGTGGGCTGACGCTCACTGATTTAGAAATTTGGTAGTATTGGTTGAAAATTGGATTGTTTTGACCAATCTTATTAATCTTGTCTTGGTGTTTGTTGAATTGTTGGTTCAAATGATTTAGTTGTCTATTCAATACTTTAATGCGACCGTTTTGCATGCGCTTAACAGCTTTATAATTCTTGAATAACACGTTACGTTTAGCTTTTAGTACTTTCTTAGCTGACTTCTTCTTTGCTGCTTTAACTTTTTGGTCAGCCTTTTGATACTTCACCAAACTCTTGTTAATGGCACTTTGAGCTTTGTTAACCGCTTTTTGAACTTTTTGTAATTGTTTTTGAGTTTGATTGCTTGCTTCACGTGGCTTCTTCGAATCATTGATGAACTTCGCAAATTTCAAACTGTTATCACGACCACGATCTGTGAATGGATTGAAATAATTGAAGACTTGAATCAATAAGCTTTGGTGATTAGTATCATCTAATCCCATCGCTTGCAATGCATCCATCTTAAGACGAATAATTGCTCCTTGATTAGCACCAGTCCCCATTGATTCAACAATGTAGACAGAATTATTAGCCATAATGGCACCTTGATAGTTACCATGTTCTTGCGGTGAAACATTAAAACCAGTTGGCAAGAACCACTTAGTCTTAAAGTTGACCTTATCAGTATTGACAGAATCAATAGCTTTTATGTAATTAGGTTTAGTTATTTTCTTAACACGACGGTAGTTTCCCCAAACCGCAGTCATGTTAGGAGTGCTACTATCAATAGCACGGAATAGTTGATCATTGCGATCACTTAATGCATTACTAGTGGTAGTAACTGGAATTGGGTTCTTGCCTTCATCCCATGAATGAACCCAAAAATTTTGTTGATCTTGATTATCAGCAGCAGGTACTGTTGACATTACCTGGTCAGCAGAAGCATTTGTACTAAATGAAACTGCTGGTATAGAAATCATTAATGCAGTTACCGTAGTGAGCATTAGTGATTTAGTTAATTTACGCATGATTTATCCCCCTTTGTCACATAATTCATTTATAACCTTTTATAGAAGCATTTGCAATCTTTTTTCGATTAATTACGCCACTCTTAACTGAAATTTAATAACTCCATGATATAATATTGGATAACTATGGATTTTTAGAAAAGGACGGTAGCAATGGCATACCCAAGAAATAATTATCGCAATGACTTTGACGATGTAGATGTTGAAGTCGGCCAACAATTTAAAATGACCATCAAGAGAATGGGCATTAATGGTGAGGGAATCGGTTTTTACGAACATAAGTTAGTGTTTGTTACCGGTGCTTTTACCGATGAAAAAGTCGTCGCTGAGGTTACTAAGGTCTATCCTAACTATATCAAAGCTAAGGCTGTCAAAATCAACCGTGTATCAGAAGACCGCGTCGAACCTCGTGATAGTTACGCTGGTAACGTTGGTGGTTTCGAATTAGAATCCCTATCATACCCAGCCCAACTTCGTTTCAAGCGAGATCTAATCAAACAAGCATTAGAAAAGTTCCAACCACAGGGTTATCAAAAAATGAAAATCCGTTCCACCATGGGCATGGAAGAACCTTATGAATACCGTAATAAAGCACAATTTCCTGTCCGCATGCAAGACGGCAAAGTAATTGCTGGCTTATTTAAAGAAGGTTCACACGACTTAGTCGACTTACCAACTTGTTCAGTTCAATACCCCGCTACCATGAAAGTGATGCGCAAGATAGTCGAATTCATTGACGAACTAGAAATTCCTGTTTTTAATGAAGAAAACAATTCTGGAATCATTAAGACGGTAATTGTTCGTGCCGCATTGAACACTGAAGACGTACAAGTTGTGTTTGTTACTAACACCCCTAAGTTCGTCAAAAAAGGTTTCATGCTAAAGAAGATTATGTTAGAACTACCAGAAGTGACTTCTGTGATGCAAAACATTAATCCTGGTGACTCACCATTAATTTGGGGAGATAAAACTGTTCATCTAGCTGGTAAAGATACGATTGTCGAAAAGATTAAGGGCTTAAGTTTTGAACTTTCTGCGCGTGCTTTCCTACAATTGAATTCAATCATGCTTCCTCGTTTATACGAAGTCGCAATTTCCGCATTAGAATTAACCGGAAACGAAAAGATTGTCGATGCATATTCAGGGGTGGGAACCATTGGATTACCTTTAGCTAAGCATGCTGACGAAATCCGTGGAATGGACATTATTCCAGAAGCTGTAGAAGATGCTAACCATAACGCTATCATTAACAAAATTAGAAACGCTTACTACGAAGTCGGTAAAGCTGAAGACTTATTACCTGAATGGTTAGAAGAAGGTTTTAAACCCGATGCAATTATCGTTGATCCTCCCCGTACTGGTTTAGACGATAAATTAATCGACGCAATCTTGAAGAGTGCGCCAGAAAAATTTGTTTACGTTTCATGCAACCCTTCCACTTTAGCGGCCGATTTAGTTCCACTAACTCGTAAGTACAAAGTCGAATGGATTCAACCCATCGACATGATGCCACAAACTCCACGTTGTGAAGCAGTTGTTAAATTCACCAAAAAATAATCATAGAAAGTAGGAATCGTTATGAATAACATGCCACACTTACCAGACTTTAAGCAAAATTTCGTTTTTCTAATCAATCGTAAGAACGGACTCCGTTTTGGTCGTTTTGGTTTCTCACTACTCGCATTCTTGTTCCACTGGATTCCAGCGATTTTACGTTCTGATTATTACAACGCTGTGTGTATCGTCGGTGTAGATGCATGCATCTACATGGTTGCACATATGGTTTTACAGTTAGTATTTAAGGTTGATCCAAGTAGTGCTATGAACATTACTTATATGGTAGGAGCTGTTTTATGGGGCTCCATTTATAATTATATGTTCATACGTCGCATGATTAATCGTAATTTTCGTCCGGTTGATCAAAACTCACAATTAGTCTTAAAAAATCATCACATTGATGTTGAACTAACTGATATGACTGAAGATGAATTAAATGGTTTTCATAAATAAATTCAAAAAGCGCTAGAAGTTTAGACTTCTGGCGCTTTTTTGATATGAATATGAGAGAACAAAAAAGGAGCAGAGAAGATAATCCTCTCTGCTCCCTGCACTTATAATAACTATAGGTATTGAGCACCCAAGGTTGGTTTGGATAGTTTCGATTATCATTACAAGCCAACATAATATAAATACGTATACTTTTGAATATTTTTAAAAAAATTACAATTTTTTTGAATTTTTTATTTGGTAACAGCAACTTGGCCTTGGCTCAATGTTGAGTTTGGAACTACTTCAGTCTTGTCACCCTTGATTTTAATCATAAATGTTGGTGCGAAAGTTGCATGCCCACCGGTTTGTGAAGCAATCCCTGGCACGGTCATGTAACTAGTTACTAAGAATTGGTTATCCTTAGCAGAAGTCTTGGTTGGCATGATGTAGTATGAATATGTCCAAGTACGACTGTTGATGTTTAGTTCATGTGAATATAATACAACTCCACTACCGTTTAAAGGCTTGTACTTACCAGTAAGACTGTCAGATACAAAACCTAATAGGTAGACTCCACGAGCATCCAATGTATTTGATGCCATTCGACTAGCACGGGTAATTGTAAACATGTAGTACTTACCATCGTGTTTTACGATATCTGGACGTTCAGTTTCATCATCAGTTGTGTTGAAAGCAACTAGTGGTTTTAGAATTTTCTTCACGGTGTAATCGTTATTTAATTCTACAATTCCAATCGCTGCATTCATGTATTGGGCTTTAATCCCTTCTCCAGTCTTCTTCATATAACTTTGGGAAGTAGTAATGTTAGTGATGGCTTGTGATAAATTGGTCACTTGTTGATTCAATTGGGCTAGTTGAATTGTATCTTCGGAACTAGTTTCCTTGATTTGATCATTAACCGCTTTAAGTGCCTTTTGGTAAGCACTAACTTGGCTCTTCAAGTTATTAGTACTATCAATCACGGCGGTTTGGACATCATTATTAAATAGTTTCTTTTGTTCGTCCTTTTGGAAACTCTTGCTACCACCGAAGTAAGCCATGTTAAAGAGGTTATCGATTCCTTGGTAACCAGTCTTAGTCCCAGTATTGGCTTCAAAGACTAGATATTTCTTACCGTGGTCTTCAATGTAGTGAGGATCACGAAGTGAAGTATCATCGAATCCCTTGCTATCTGGCCATTCGTTAGTGAATTGGTCAAAACTTTGGTAACTCTTACCTTCACTAGCAAAGACAGACTTATTATCGGTGGTCTTAGAATGATCAACGCTGACACCATTCTTATCAAACTTCAAAGTGAATTGAGCAGTACTTAAGTATTGGGCATTGTTAGAAGTTCCACCGTATAACTTACCACCAGTGTAATTAGTATAGAATAAGCGGAAATTATTGCTGTTATCTAGTTTAACGGCTGAACCGGACCATTGTTGAGTCAACATCTTTAAGTATTTATCAGTACTCTTAGCCCCTTCTAACTTAGTCTTAGTTAGTAAACCAGCGTTCTTCCAAGATTCAACACCCTTATTAGAGTCGCTAACCTTTTGGTAGAAAACGTAAATCTTAGCTTGGCCTAAACCGACTCCCACGTGGCCTGATTGCCATGGGTTCATGTTAGCAGCTAATGCTAACACGATGTGGTAACCATGATAAGTGGCAACAGTTCCATCAGAATTTTGAATTGGCCAACTGTCCCACACGTCCATTTGAGAACCACTATACAAACCAGTTTGGTGGGTAGTTGGGTTTTCAATTAGTTTGCCATCGCTGTCACGAGCAGTTTGAACTAAACTAGTGCTTCGTGCTGATGGAATGTCTTTAATATTCATCCCCACAAATAAAGGCACCGCATACGCTGAATCTGTTTGGTTCTTTTCCAATAATGATAAATCATAGCGCGTGTAATGAGAAATTTCTGAATCATCACTGTAATTCTTCATGGTGTGGAAACGACCAGCTTTAATATAACCAGTGTATTGACTGAATTTAACCTTAAACATTTTATTTTTCTTACTGATAATACGAACGGGAATTCCGGCATTACTATGTTTAGCGTAGTTCTTACCAGTTCCACTTAATACATACGCACTAATACGGGTAAGCACTTTACTCTTTGGATCAGCTTTCGCATATAGCTTCGTATAATTCTTGACGTATCCATCGTAATTGACCGGATGATATTTACGATATTCTGCCTCTTTTTTAGCGATAATTTTTGCATTGCGAATCGCTTGGTAATGAAAATGATGGTAGACCTTATATCCTCCCACCAACACTACCAGAACCACAATGATTCCAACTAGATATTTATATTTTTTATTCATCAAACCACATTCCTATTCTCTTTTGTACTTAAATTAAACATACCATTATTAAAGAAACTTAAAAATAGTTTTCAAGTTTCTTATAAAAAAATTATATTTTCAACAAAAAAACCACCTCAGCTAAGAGATGGCTTTTAAATAATAATTATTATTTAATGATGTTCACAAATTGCTTACTTGCTGTGACATATTTACCATTAGTTAAATGTAAACGATAAGTGTTACCAACTTTAACGATGCTATTGAATGATAATTTCTTACCTTTTTTAATTGTATTCTTCTTGGTTTTAGCTGCATTATCTTTGAAAGTCTTAGTTGGATGTTGAACTAGTGTTTTCTTAACAACCGCAACGTGGTTGCCCTTTTTGACTGTAGTGTAATAAGCACTGTTATCAGTCTTCTTAGCGGTGGCCTTAACTGTTGCTACAGCTGCACGCATTGCTTTGTATTGAGCGGCGTTGCCGTTAGCTGCTAACTTAGTGTGGTATGCAGAAATGTAGTAAAAACCCGTTTCAGTTTGGACAACGTATCTTAACTTATTGCCGTCTTTGACCACTTTAACAACGTTGAAAGTGTCGCCATTGTTGTAAGCAGAAATTTGTTTATCAGATGATAATGATTTGTCAGTGTAGACAATACCATCATGAGTAGCAACGACTGTAAAGAAATTATGGTTCGCGATGGCTACCATTCCATCTTTAACAGAAGCGTCTTTATCATCAGCTAATTTAGTGTAGTAAGCAGAAATAAAATACTTACCATTTGGAGTCAGAACTTCATATCTTAACTTGTTACCATTCTTTTGCACCCCAACAACAGTTAATTTGTCACCATTATCATATGCACCAACTTGATCACCTTTTAATGTAGCATCTTGATATTGGAATCCAGAATGAGTGGCAATTACATCGAAACTAATTCCATCATATGTAGATTGACTATTTTCTGTACTTACAGTGCTATCCGCATTATTAGCGCTGGTGGCAGTGGTAGTAGTATTATTCGCATTATTAGCGCTGGTGGCAGTGGTAGTAGTATTATTCGCATTATTTCCTGACTGCACCTTAGCTAGAGCGTTTCCAATAATATCTGGAACCCCATCAGCGTGTACTACCACGTTTGTTCCTGCTGAAACAAATAGTAATGAACTTGCGGCAAAAAATGAAAATTGTGTTATTTTTTTCATGTTATTCATCTCCAAAATATGTAATGTTTTGATTCTATCATTTTTCTTTGTTAGTGCGCAAATATCTATCA